>MGOD01000037.1:28638-32058 GCA_001795245.1 Chloroflexi bacterium RBG_16_70_13 | reverse complement strand
CGGCGCAAGCCCTCCTCGACGAGGCGTCGGCGCTCGCCGCGGTGGACGGTCTCGTGAGCGGCGGCCTTGGCCGGGCCGAGGCGGCTCGGCGCGTCGCGTCCGCCACGGGCATCCCCAGGCGCCGCCTGTATCGCGTGGACGCTTCCCGGTAGGATCTACGCTCCCATGACGACCGTCAGGCGAACCCCGTCCAGGCTGCCGGTGATCGGCATCCTCAGCCCGCTGGGGCAGGTGATGCTCGCCGGAACCGTGCTCCTGAGTGCGGCCGCGATCGTCCTGGAGTGGCTCGTCCACGCCGACGAGACGCTCGTCTTCCTGGTCGCGGCGGTCGCGATCCTCGGGCTCGCCTGGGTCGTGGGCCTGGGGACCGAGCGGCTCGGGGCCGTCGCCGGCCCCCAGGTCGGCGGCATCCTCAACGCGACCTTCGGCAACATCGCCGAGCTGATCATCGCCCTTTTCGCCCTCCAGGCCGGCCTCCTCGACGTCGTCAAGGCCTCCCTGACCGGATCGATCATCGGCAATCTCCTGCTCGTCCTGGGGTTCAGCGTCCTCGTTGGGGGGCTGCGCCACGGGACCCAGCGGTTCGACTCGCGCATCGCGGGCTCCAACGCCGCCCTCCTCGTCGTGGCCGCGATCGGCCTGTTCGTGCCGGCGATCTTCGCGATCACGGTCGGCGAGCGGGCGACCGACACGCTCGTCGAGGAGTCGGTCCTCGTCTCCATCCTCCTCATCGTCGGCTACGTCCTGTCGCTCATCTGGCAGTTCACGAACCCCGATCGGACCCTCGGCGGCCACGGGCCGTCGGAGGGCCATGAGGGCCCCGCCTGGACCGTCCGGACGGCGATCGGCGTGCTCCTCGGCGCGGCGATCCTCCTGGCCGTGACGTCGGAGATCCTCGTCGGGGCGATCGAGCCGTTCGTCGACTCGGTCGGGCTGTCGGCCTTCTTCGTCGGCGTGGTCCTGATCCCCACGATCGGTAACCTGGCCGAGCATCTCGTCGCGGTCCAGCTCGCGGCGAAGAACAAGATGGAGTTCGCGATGGCCGTGACCTACGGCTCGTCGCTCCAGGTCGCCCTGTTCGTGGCCCCGGTGCTCGTCATCATCGGGGCACTCATCGGCCAGCCGATGGACCTCGTCTTCACGCCGCTCGAGGTCGTGGCCGTCGGCGCCGCGGTCGGGATCAGCGCCCTCATCGCCCTCGACGGCGAGTCGAACTGGCTCGAGGGCGCGCTCCTCGTGATCGTCTACCTGATCCTCGCCGGGTCCTTCTTCGAGCTGCCCGGCTGAGACGCGGTGCGGCGGCGCCGGAGGGGGATGGCGCCGCCGCGACCGCTGGGGGAGGGAAGGCTCGCCGATGTTGTCAGGCGGCGACGGCCTCCGGGATGGGATCCTCGGCCGAGGCCTCATCCTCGGCGGCGCCGGTGTCAGACGAGCCCTCGAGGCGGGTGGCCTGGACCTCGAGGCCCTCGGCGGCGGATTCCGCGGCGTAGTCCTTCTTGCGCCGCCCGGAGAGCATCTCCACCGAGTTGGCCACGATCTCCGTCTTCCAGTGGCGCTTGCCGGCCTCGTCATCCCAGGTGCGGGTCTGGATCCGCCCCTCGAGGGCGACCTGCTGGCCCTTGCCGAGGTAGCGGCCACAGATCTCCGCGAGGCGATCCCAGGTGACGATGTTGTGGAACTCGGAGCGTTCCTTGCCGCTGCCGGCGTACTCGTTGGTCGCCACGCTGAACTGCGTGACGTGCTTGCCCGACGCCAGGGCGCGCATCTCGGGGTCGCGCGTGAGGCGGCCGGTCAGGAGGACCTTGTTCACGGTCCGAATCTCCTTGTTCGGTCGGCCGACGGGACACGGGCCGACCCTGCGTGCGGCGGGCGGGGCGGGTTGCCGGCCTCGGCGGAGCGGCCCTGGCGGGTCGGCGGTCGGCGAGGCCGGCGGTGCGTTCGGCGAGCAGCTCGACCCTAGCAGGAGGCGCTCACCAGGCGGTCATCGCCCACTTATCCCGGGATCACCGGCAACCCGAGCCGCCCGACTGACGCGACCCCCCGCGGGCGAGGCCACCGCAGCTCGTCCTCCTCGGCCGCGGGTCAGCGGTCGGACGCGGCGACCTTCCCCTCGGAGCCCCGGCGTCGACTTCCGGACGCGACCCGATGGCTCTGGGCCGCCGCGATGAAGCCGATCGCGGCCGGGTCGGCCTCGGGCGCCCTGTCCCCGTAGATGTCGCAGAAGACCTCCACGAGCTCCGGGTCGAACTGCGTCCCGGCGTGGCGCCTGAGCTCCTCAACCGCGGCGTCGTGGCTGATCTTCTGCTTGTAGGGACGATCCTGGATCATCGCGTCGTAGGCGTCGGCGATGGCCACGATCCGGGCCCCGAGCGGGATCTCGTGGCCGCGGAGGCCGTACGGATAGCCGGCCCCGCCGAACCGCTCGTGGTGGTGGAGGATGATCGGGACCGCGTCGCGGAGGGTCGTCGCCTGCTCGAGGATCACCTGGCCGATGCGCGGGTGCTGGACGACCGAGCGCCACTCGGCCGGGGTCAGCGATGACGGCTTCTCGAGGATGTCCTGCGGCACGCCGACCTTGCCGACGTCGTGGAGGAGGGCCGCGACGCGGATCTTGTCGATCTCGTGCTCGGGCAGGCTCAGCTGGCGAGCGAGGGTCGTGACGATCGTGGCGATGAGGGCCGAGGGCTGGCCGCGGTAGTGGGGCAGCGGCGAGATCATCCGGGCCAACGTGTCGGCCGCGGCCCCGTGCGCCCGTCGCCCGAGCTCCATCGCCTGACTCCGGCCGGCCGGCGAGATCGGCGAGCGCACGACGGTCGATTCATCGGTCGGCTCTTCGAAAGCGTAGACCTGGTCGCGCCCGAGGGCCTTGGCCGAGTACATCGCGGCGTCGGCCTCGCGAACGAGGGCATCGACGCTGAGCCGGTCGCCGACGCCACCGGTGACGCCGAGCGAGACGGTCACGCTGACCTCGCTGCCATCCGGCAGCCGATGGCGGTCGCCCGCGACGATGAGGCGGAGCTTGTCGGCGAGGACCGCCGCATCCTCGACGCTCGTCTCCGGCAGGAGGACCATGAACTCCTCGCCGCCGTAGCGCCCGACCCGGTCGGACGAGCGGAGATTGCGCCGGAGGCTCGCGGCGACGCCCTGGAGGACGGCGTCGCCGGCCTCGTGGCCGTACGTGTCATTGATCGTCTTGAAGTGGTCGATGTCGGCGAAGGCGACGGAGAGCGGGCGCCGGTAGCGGACCGAGCGCTCGACTTCGGTGAAGAGCGCCCCGATGATCGCGGGCCGGTTCGGGATGCCGGTCAGGCGATCGGTCGTCGCGTCGGAGTGGGCCTCAGCCATGCTCGAACCGAGGGTCCTCACGGCTGCCGCGAGCCGTCGTCCGAGAGCGTCGTGGCGGGTCGGGACGGGGACGTT
>MGOD01000037.1:19894-28621 GCA_001795245.1 Chloroflexi bacterium RBG_16_70_13 | reverse complement strand
CCGCGAGGCGCTCGGCGACCTTGACGAGAGGCTCGATCCGGGACCGGATGTAGGACTGCGTGACGGCGGCGGCGAGGCCGACGGCGATGAGGGCGGCGACCACCGGCCTGGCGATCGGGCCGGCCGATTCGGGGGTCGCGAGGAGCAGGATGGCAGCCATCGCCGGCACGACCGGCCAGAGCCCCCAGATGTACCGCATGTGGGTTCGAGGCTACGGCCGCGGCCGTCGTCGACAACACGCACCGGAGGTACTGGGGCCTGACTTCGAAAGTCCCGGTCGGACCCGCGCGGCCGATCGACGGCGCCCCCCTTCGGTACCCGTCCTCGAGGTCCGCAGTCGTCAACCATGAGGGAGGCGACGGCTCGTCAACTGGCGAACGTCAGATGCTCGGCCCCCGGGTGATTCGTCGGTCGTGCGGCACCCGGACACGCTCGAGGGATTGCGCACCGCGCGTCGGGTGCGACGCGGCGCTAACGATCAGTCGGGACGGTCGTGGATGACGATTCCTGGCTGCGCCAGGAGCGCTCGGATGACGCCGAACCGCACGAGATCGGCACGTCCGGCCGTTGCTATACTCGCCCGGTCTCCGGGACGGCACTGCAGCGGCCCGGACAGGGAGGTCCAGCGATCGCGCGAGGAGGGCGCATCGGCCGTCCCGTGAGGCGTCCGAGCGACCAGCAGCATCGGCCCCGCCAGGCGGGCGGCCGAACATCGCGGGAGATTTGCACCCACATGGACGCCCCGGCAACGGCCGGGGCCTTTTTCATGGGGCGCCCGCCATCTCGGCCGATGCCTGCGTTGCCGCCTGCGCGCGCTCGCTCACACACGTTGGAGTGCGCTCGCTCGCGTGCTCGGCGGCGCCTTGGCCTCGGGCGGCTTGCGGGCGCGGCGCAGCTCGGAGCAGCTTGAATGCCGGCCACGGTCATCGTTGGACTTCAATGGGGCGACGAGGGGAAGGGCAAGACGACGGACTTCCTCGCCGAGCAGGTGGCGATGGTCGTGCGCTACCAGGGCGGCGACAACGCCGGTCATACCGTCGTCACGGGGGACGAGGTCTTCAAGCTCCACCTCGTGCCCTCGGGCGTCCTCTATCCGCACATCACATCGGTCATCGGCAACGGCGTCGTGGTCAACCCGGCCACGCTCATCGCCGAGCTCGACATGCTGACCGCGCGCGGCATCGACGTCTCGAAGGTCAAGGTCAGCCGGAGCGCCCACGTGATCATGCCGTACCACGTCGCCCTGGACCGGGGCAACGAGGCCCGTCTCGGCGAGGCCCGCGTCGGCACGACGGGGCGGGGAATCGGGCCGGCCTACGGTGACCGCGCCTGGCGGATCGGGCTCCGGATGGAGGATCTCCTCGACCGGGCCGTGCTGACCGACCGCATCTCCCGGGTCCTGCCGGACAAGAACCTCCTCCTCGGCGCGATGGGCCTCGCGGCGATGACCGTCGACGCGCTCGTCGACCAGTGCCTGGCATGGGGCCGTCGCCTCGAGGGCTATCTCGACGATTCGACCTGGCTCGTCCAGGCCGCGCTGGCCCGTGGCGAGCACGTCCTCCTCGAGGGCGCCCAGGGCACCCTGCTCGACCTCGACCACGGGAGCTATCCCTTCGTGACCTCGTCCAACCCGGTCGCCGGTGGCGCCTGCACCGGGGGCGGCATCGGGCCGCTCCAGGTCGACGAGGTCATGGGCGTCATGAAGGCCTACGCGACCCGGGTTGGCTCGGGCCCCTTCCCGACCGAGCTGCGCGACGAGATCGGGGCGGGGATCGCCGCCCGCGGCCACGAGGTCGGCACGACGACCGGTCGGCCGCGGCGGGTCGGCTGGTTCGATGCGATGCCCCTGCGCTACGCGGTGGCCGTCAACTCGATCAGCAGCATCATGCTCAACAAGCTCGACATCCTGTCGGGCATCCCCACGATCCGCCTCGGCGTGGCCTACGACGTCGGCGGCCGGCGCGTGGAGCACTGGCCGTCGAGCGCCTCGGCGATCGCGGACGCGACCCCGGTCTACGAGGACTTCCCCGGCTGGGACGCGCCGATCCACGATGTCCGCTCGCTGGCCGACCTGCCCGAGAACGCCCGCCGATACGTGACGGCGCTCGAGGAGCTGGCGGGCGTCCCGATCGTCCTCGTCTCGGTGGGGCCGGAGCGGACCCAGACGATCGAGCGGGCCTGGCGGCCGATGCGCCATCGAGGCGGGATGGCCCGTTCGTGAGCCCGCCGAACCTCGTCATGCCGACCCGCGTCCTCGTCGTCGGAGGCGGCGGGCGGGAGCACGCCCTGGCCTGGAAGCTGGCCGGAGAGCCCGGCGTCAACGAGGTCGTCGTGGCCCCGGGAAGCGCGGCGATGGCCACCGAGGCGAGGCTCCGGATCCTGCCCGGCACAGACCCGCTCGACGCCGGTGCGATCGTGGCCGCGGCGCGGGCGCCCTCCGCCGAGCTCGTCGTCGTCGGGCCGGAGGCGCCGCTCGCAGTCGGCGTCGCGGATGCGCTCGCCGACGCCGGAATCGCGGTCTTCGGCCCGAGCCTGGCCGCGTCGCGCCTGGAGACCTCGAAGGCCTTCTGCCACGAGGTCGCCGCGGCCGCGGGCGTTCGGATGGCGATCGCCCGGGCCTTCGCCGGGGGCGAGACCGAGGCCGCCGTGGCGTTCATCCGGGAGCTCTTCACCGCCGGGCGCGGGATCGTCCTCAAGGCCGACGGCCTCGCCGGCGGCAAGGGGGTCATCGTCACCGAGACCGTCGAGCAGGCCCTCGAGCTGGCGCCGTCCTTCCTCGTCGGCCGCGCCCTCGACGCGCCGGCGCTCGTGGTCGAGGAGCGGCTCGAAGGCCGGGAGGCGAGCGTCATCGCGATCTGCGACGGGACCCGGGCCGTGGCCCTGCCCGCGGCCCGCGACCACAAGCGCCTGTGCGACGGTGATCGCGGCCCGAACACCGGCGGGATGGGCGCCTTCTCGCCAGTCCCGGACCTCGATGACGCCGCGGTGGAGGCCGTCCTGGAGACCGTCCACCGCCCGATCCTCGCCGAGATGGCCCGCCGCGGGACCCCGTTCCGCGGCTTCCTCTACGCGGGCCTGATGCTCACCGGCGACGGCCCGGCGCTCCTCGAATGCAACGTCCGGCTGGGCGATCCCGAGGCCCAGGTGATGCTGCCCCGGGTCGCGATCGCCCTCGGGCCGCTGCTCCTCGCTGCCGCGAGGGGGCGCCTGCCGGTCGGGATCCCCGACCTCGTCCCGACGATCCGGAGCGCGGCGGTCGGGATCGTCCTCGCCGCGGAGGGCTATCCCGGAACGCCGAGGCGGGGCGATCCGATCGATGGCCTCGATGCGGCCCTGGCCTCGGGCGCGCTCATCTTCCACGCCGGCACCGTTGCGAGACCGGGAGGCGGCTACGGGACGAACGGCGGCCGCGTCCTGACGGTCGTCGGCCGGGGCGCGAGCCTCGACGCGGCCCGTGAAGTCGGGGAGCGTGCCGCCGACGCGATCACCTGGGAGGGCCTGCAGCGGCGCCACGACATCGCCGCCGATCTCCCGGTTCCGGCCGGAGCCGGCCGATGATCCGGCGCTACACGCTCCCCGAGATGGGTTCGATCTGGGAGGAATCGGCCCGCTTCGAGCACATGCTCCGGGTCGAGCTGGCCGTGGCCCGCGCCCTCTCTGCCCGCGGCCGGATTCCCGCCGATGCCCTCGCCGTCATGGCGGCGCGAGCCCGCGTGGACGTCGCCCGGATCGCCGAGATCGAGCGGACGACCGACCACGACGTCATCGCCTTCGTCAGCCAGGTCGCCGAGTCGATCGGGCCGGAGGGTCGCTACCTCCATCTTGGCCTGACGAGCAGCGACGTCCTCGACACGGCGCTGGCCCTGCAGCTCGGCGCTGCAGGCGATCTGCTCCTTCGCGACGCCGACCGGCTGATCGAGGTCCTCGTCACGCGCGCCCGTGAGCATGCCGCGACGCCGATGATGGGCCGGACCCATTCCGTCCATGCCGAGCCGACGACGTTCGGCCTCAAGCTCGCCGGCTGGGCCTTCGAGGTCGACCGCGGCCGGCGCCGCCTCGTCGCCGCCGTCGACGAGATCGGGACCGGCAAGCTCTCGGGTCCCGTCGGGACGTACAGCCACCTTGGCCCGGACGTCGAGGCCGAGGTCCTCGGCGCCCTCGGGCTGCGCGTCGACCCGGTCTCCACCCAGATCGTCCAGCGCGACCGCCACGCCGCCCTGCTCGCCGCGATCGCCATCCTGGGTGGCAGCCTGGAGCGCTTCGCGACGGAGATCCGGAACCTGGCGCACACGGAGATCGGCGAGGTCATGGAGCCGTTCCGGGCCGGCCAGAAGGGCTCCTCGGCGATGCCCCACAAGCGGAACCCGATCGTGTCCGAGCGGATCGCCGGTATCGCCCGCGTCCTCCGGGGCTACGCTCAGGCGGCGATGGAGGACCAGGCCCTATGGCACGAACGCGACATCAGTCACTCCTCGGCCGAGCGGGTGATCCTGCCCGACGCCACGATCCTCCTCGACTACGCCCTCCAGAAGATGACGGCGCTCGTCGAGGGCCTCGTGGTACGGCCCGAGCGGATGCGCGAGAACATCGAGCGGGGCCTCGGGCTCCATGCCAGCTCCCGCGTCCTGGACGCCCTCGTCGACCACGGCGGCCTGAGCCGCGAGGAGGCCTACGCAGTCGTCCAGCGGGCGGCCCTCGCCGCGGCCGACGAGCGCCGGCCCCTGCGCGACCTCCTGGCCCTCGAGCCGGCGGCGGCGTCACGGCTGTCGCTCGCCGACCTCGACGCCTGCTTCGACGACACCCGCCACCTCGTCCATGTCGCGGCGATCATCGCCCGGCTCGATGACCTCGTGCCGAACCCCGCCCCGGCCGTTCCAGGAGGTACCCGATGACCGCCGCGCCGACCTCGTACATCCGCTCCGGCAAGGTCCGCGACCTCTACGCCATCGGGGACGATCGGCTCCTCCTCGTCGCGTCCGACCGGCTCTCGGCCTTCGACGTCGTCCTCCCAACGCCCATCCCCGACAAGGGCCGGGTGCTCACCGGCCTTTCGCGGTTCTGGTTCGGCGTGACCCGCGACGTGATCGAGAACCACGTCCTCGGGACGGATCCGGCCGGGGTGCCGCCGGGCGTCGTCGCGCCCGAGCTGGCCGCCGACCTTCGGGGCCGGATGCTCCTCTGCCGTCGAGCCATGGTCCTCCCGGTGGAGGTCGTCGTCCGGGGCTACATTTCGGGCTCGGGCTGGAAGGAGTACCGGGCCTCGGGCGCGGTCTGCGGCGTCACCCTGCCCGCCGGCCTCCGCGAGAGCGACCGCCTGCCCGAGCCGATCCTCACCCCGGCGACGAAGGCCGAGGCCGGCGAGCACGACGAGAACATCGACTTCGAGACGATGGTCGGGGCGCTCGAGCGGATCGCCGTCCGCGACGGCGGCGTGGGCTCGCCACGCGACCTCGCCCAGCGGGTCCGCGACGTCGCCCTCGCCCTCTACGGTCGGGCCGCGACCCAGTGCGAATCGGTGGGCCTGATCCTGGCCGACACGAAGTTCGAGATGGGGCTCGCCGACGGCGAGCTGATCCTCGTCGACGAGGTGCTGACCCCCGATTCGTCGCGCTTCTGGGACGCTGCCACGTACGCCCCCGGCGGGCCGCAGGCGAGCTTCGACAAGCAGTTCGTCCGCGACTGGCTGGAGGTCCAGTCGTGGGACAAGACGGCGCCCGGCCCGGAGCTCCCGCCGGACGTCGTGGCCGGGACGCGCGAGCGCTACGTCCAGGCTTACGAACGGATCACAAGAGCGAGCTTCGACCGCTATCTCGAGGAGGACGTGATCGCCCGATGAGCATCGAGTTCAGGTTCGCAGTGAACGTCCTGCCCAAGCCCGGGATTCTCGATCCCCAGGGCCGGGCGGTCGAGGGCAGCCTGGCCCACCTCTCGATCGAGGGCGTCACGGGTGTTCGCGTCGGGCGGCGGGTGGAGCTGACGGTCGCGGCCGAGGACGAGGGCGCCGCCAGGGCCGTCGTCGAGCGGCTCGCGGGTGAGCTCCTGTCCAACCCGCTCATCGAGGCCTTCGGCGTGGAGCTCCTCGGCGCGACGAGCTCGACGACGTCGGCCGGCTCGCCGACTGCGGCTGCCCCGACGACATCGACCGGGCAGGCGGGACGATGAGCGTCCGGGTCGGCGTCGTCGTCTTCCCCGGCTCGAACTGCGACCGCGACACGACCCACGCCCTGGCCCTCGCCGGCGCCGAGCCGGTCGAGCTGTGGCACGAGACGGCCGACCTGCAAGGGGTGGCCGGCGTCATCCTGCCGGGCGGCTTCGCCTACGGCGACTACCTCCGGGCCGGCGTCATCGCCCGGTTCAGCCCGGTGATGCGCGCCGTGGCCGGGTTCGCCGCGGCGGGCGGCCTCGTCCTCGGCATCTGCAACGGCTTCCAGGTCCTCGCCGAGGCGGGGCTCGTGCCGGGGGCGCTGCTCCGCAACCGCGGCCTGCGGTTCCTCGGGCGCGACGTCCGGATCGCGGTCGAGCAGCCGGACACGCCGTTCACCCACCTCGCCGGGCCGCGGCGGCCGCTGCGGATGCCCGTCGCCCACGGCGAGGGCTGCTACTTCGCCGATCCGGCGACGCTCGACGATCTCGAAGCGGGCGGTCGCGTCCTCTTCCGGTACGTCCGCGAAGACGGCACCGTGGCCGGCGAGACCGACGACCTGGCCAACCCGAACGGCTCGCTCCGCGCGATCGCCGGGGTCCGGAACGCGGCCGGCAACGTCGCCGGCCTGATGCCCCATCCCGAGCGGGCGTCGGAGGAGGTTCTCGGCTCGGACGACGGGTTCGGGCTGATCCGGTCGTTCGTCGAGAGCGCCGCGGTGATGACGCGCGCGACCGAAGGCCGTCCCCTCGAGGTCGCGAGTCGATGACCGTGGCCGAGCGTCCCGAGACACCGTCCGTGCCACTCCACCGGGCCCTCGGCCTCACGGATGTCGAGCTCGACGCGATCCGCGACCGCCTGGGCCGCCAGCCGAACGACGTCGAGCTGGCGATGTTCAGCGTGATGTGGAGCGAGCACTGCTCGTACAAGAGCTCGAAGCCGCTCCTGCGGACGCTGCCGACGGGCTCGGCCGCCGATCGGGTCGTGGCCGGCCCGGGCGAGAACGCCGGAGTCATCTCGATCGGCGACGGCCTCGCGGTCGCGTTCAAGATCGAATCGCACAACCACCCGAGCGCGGTCGAGCCGTACCAGGGCGCCGCCACGGGCGTCGGCGGGATCCTGCGTGACATCTTCACGATGGGGGCTCGCCCGATCGCGGTCCTCGATGCCCTCCGCTTCGGCGACCCGTCCGACGCGCGGACGCGGCATCTCGTCGACGGCGTCGTGCGTGGCGTCGGCGGGTACGGCAACTGCGTCGGCGTGCCGACGGTCGGCGGCGAGCTCGTCTTCGACCCGAGCTACCAGGGCAACCCGCTCGTCAACGTCATGGCCATCGGGCTGCTCGAGTTGCGGCGTCTGACCCTCGCGGCCGCCCCCGGCCCGGGCAACCTCGTCATCCTCTTCGGCAGCGCGACCGGCCGCGACGGCATCGGCGGGGCGAGCGTCCTGGCCTCCGCCACGTTCACGGACGATGACCCCTCGAAGCGCCCGTCGGTCCAGGTCGGCGACCCGTTCGCCGAGAAGCTCCTCATCGAGGCCTCGCTCGAGCTCATCGAGCGTGGGCTCGTCGAGGGCCTCCAGGACCTGGGTGCGGGCGGCATCACCTGTGCGGCCTCGGAGACCGCCGATCGGGCCGGGACCGGGATGCTCGTCGAGCTCGATGCCGTGCCCCGGCGGGAGCCCGGGATGGCCGCCTTCGAGGTCCTCATCTCGGAGAGTCAAGAGCGGATGCTCGCCGTCGTCCAGCCGGAGCGGGAGGCCGAGGTCCGCGAGGTCTGCGGGCGGTGGGGGATTCCCTGCGCGACGATCGGCCGAGTGACCGACGACGGCGACATCGCGGTGACCGCGGCCGGTCGCGAGATCGTCCGGATTCCGGCGGCCGCCCTGACCTCGGACGCGATCGTCCACCAGCGCCTTGCGACGCCACCGGCCCGCCGCCGTCCAGCGCCCGCGCCGGGAGCTCCGGCGAGCCACGACGGCTCGGACCGCCTCCCGGAGCGGGGCATGGACCCCGGCGCGGTCCTCATGGCCCTCCTCGGGTCGGCCGGCCTGGCCTCGCGCCGGCCGGTCTTCGAACAGTACGACAGCACGGTCCAGGTGAACACGGTCGTCGGGCCGGGCCACGGGGCCGCCGTCCTTCGGATCAAGGGCACGTCGAAGGCGCTCGTCGCCACGACGGACGCCAACGCGACCGTCGGCGGGCTTGACCCGTGGCTCGGGGCGGCGCTCAGTGTCGCGGAAGCGACCAGGAACGTCTCGATCACGGGGGCCCGACCGCTCGGGGTGACGAACTGCCTCAACTACGGCGACCCGACGCGACCCGAGGCCTTCTGGCAGCTCGCCGAGGCCGTCCGTGGGCTCGGCGACGCGTGTCGGGCGCTCGGCCTGCCGGTCACCGGCGGGAACGTCTCGCTCTTCAACGAGTCGCCGGCCGGGGCGATCCTGCCGACCCCCGAGATCGGGGTCGTGGGACTCCTCGACGACCTGGACACCCTTGTCGGGCCGGCGTTCGCCGTCGACGGCGACGTCCTCCTCCTCGTCGGCGAGGCGAGCCCCGGGCTCGCCGGCAGCGAGTACGCGCGGCT
>MGOD01000037.1:18177-19884 GCA_001795245.1 Chloroflexi bacterium RBG_16_70_13 | reverse complement strand
CCGAGGACGGCCCGCCGGCCCTTGACCTGGACGTCGAGCGCCGGCTCCAGGCGTTCGCCCGGGAGGCCGCCGGGCGCGGACTCGCCGCGTCGATGCAGGACGTGTCGGGCGGCGGCCTCGCCGTGGCCCTCGCCGAGGGCTCGATCTGGGGCGGCGTCGGCGCGCAGCTCCGGATCGCCGTGGCGCACTCCCCGGCGGTCGATCTCTTCGGGGAAAGCCCCAGCCGGGTGGTGGCCACGGCCCGGCCGCGGCATGCCGCTGCGCTCGCCCTCCTGGCCCGCAAGTTCGGGCTGCCGGTCGAGAGGCTGGGGACCGTGGGCGGCGAGCGCCTCGTCATCGAGCTCGCCGGGGCCGGTGCGACCGGCGCCGCGGAGGAGCGCGGCTCGCGCGTCGCCGACCCGATCGACCTCACGATCGCCGACCTCGCCCACACCTGGGAGCACGGCCTCGCCCGGGCGCTCGACTGGGAGGCGCCCGCCGCGGCGCCGGAGGGCCGGTAGGGTGAGCCGCGCGGCACGCACCGGGGGAGTCGCCTGAGATGTGCGGGGTCTTCGGCGCGGCGCTGCCCCGGGGCTCCGGGACGGAGGCCGCGAACGTGGCCGCGCTGGGCCTCTTCGCCCTCCAGCACCGGGGCCAGGAATCGGCCGGGCTGGCCGTCAGCGACGGCGCCGAGCTGTTCCTCTACAAGGACCTCGGGATGATCTCGTCGGTCCTCGACGAGCGCCGCCTGCCGTCGTTCCACGGCGACCTCGCCATCGCCCACTGTCGCTACTCGACGACCGGCTCGACGGTCTGGGAGAACGCCCAGCCGACGCTCCGCCTGGGCCCGCGCCGGGCCGTGGCGATCGGCCACAACGGCAACCTCGTCAACACGCGCGAGCTGCTCGGCCAGCTGCACGGCGGACGCGGCCGGCTGCCGGCGTCCACGGACACGGAGCTCCTGACCGCGCTCCTCGCCGACGAGCCCGGCGAGGACACGGTCGAGGCGCTCGTCAGCCTCCTGCCGAGGGTGCGGGGTGCCTTCACCCTGGTCATCCTCGACAGGGACCGGATCATCGGCGTTCGCGATCCCCACGGCTTCCGGCCGCTGTGCATCGGGCGGATCCCGGACGTCGCATCGCCGGTCCACGCACCGGGCGGCCTGTGGGGCGACGAGGAGGCGGCCGACGGACCGCGCCACGCCTGGGTCCTCTCGTCCGAGACGACCGGCCTCGACATCGTCGGCGCCGAATACGTCCGGGACGTGGAGCCCGGCGAGATCGTCATCCTCGAGGCCGGTCGCGAGCCGCGCTCCGTCCGGTTCGCCGTGGCCACCCCGGCCCTCTGCGTCTTCGAGCTCATCTACTTCGCCCGTCCGGATTCCTACCTCGAGGGCCGCTCGCTGTACGAGGCGCGCCGCCGGATGGGCATCCAGCTGGCGATGGAGCACCCGGCCGACACGGACCTCGTCATGCCCGTGCCGGACACCGGCGCCCCCGCCGCGGCCGGCTACGCCGAGGGAGCCGGGATCCCATACCGCGAGGGGCTCGTCCGCAACCGCTACACCGGCCGGACGTTCATCCAGCCGTCCCAGACGCTCCGCCACCGGGGCGTGACGATGAAGCTCAACCCGCTCCGCGATGTCGTGCGCGGGCAGCGCCTCACGGTCGTCGACGATTCGATCGTCCGGGGCACCACGACGAAGCAGATCGTGGCCCTCCTGCGGCG
>MGOD01000037.1:17018-18166 GCA_001795245.1 Chloroflexi bacterium RBG_16_70_13 | reverse complement strand
CCGAGGGCCACGTCCGGATCAGCGCGCCGCCGATCTACCACCCCTGCTTCTACGGCATCGACACCCAGGTCGAGACCGAGCTCATCGCAGCCACCCACTCGGTCGAGGAGATCCGCGAGTTCATCGGCTCCGACACCCTCGGCTTCCTCTCGATTGCCGGCGTCCTCGCCGCCCTCGACCTGCCCTACGAGCAGTTCTGCTTCGCCTGCTTCGACGGGCGCTACCCGGAGCCCGTCCCGTACGACGTCGAGCACCGCAAGTTCCTCCTCGAGGAGCCGATCGGGGCGTTGGCGGGAGGCATCGATGCGCATTGAAGTCAGCGCCGACATCCCCGCGACGGTCGAGGCGGTATTCGACTCTGCGCATTGACGAGGTGTTTCTGACATGAAGGGTGCGGCGCCGCGGTCCGCGTATGCCCGGTCCGGGGTGGATGTCGAAGCCGGCGACCGGGCGGTCGAGCTGATGCGGGCGGCGGTCGCCTCGACCCATCGGGTCGAGGTCGTCGGCGGGCTGGGCGGGTTCGGCGGTGCGATCGCGATCCCGGCCGGCTACCGCGAGCCGCTCATCGTCTCCTCGACCGACGGGGTCGGGACGAAGACCGCGCTCGCGACCGCCCTCGCGCGATGGGACACGATCGGGGTCGACCTCGTCGCGATGTGCGCCGACGACGTCGTCTGCACGGGCGCCGAGCCCCTGGCGTTCCTCGACTACGTCGCCATCGGGCGGCTGGACCCGGACGCGGTCGCCGCCCTCGTCGGCGGCGTCGCGGCCGGCTGCGTCGCGGCCGGCTGTGCCCTCGTCGGCGGCGAGACCGCCGAGCACCCCGGGCTCATGGAGCCGGGCACGTTCGATCTCGCCGGGACGTGCATCGGGATCGTGGAGCGCGCAGATATCCTCGACGGGAGCGCCGCCCGCACCGGGGACGTTGTCCTGGGCCTGCCCTCGTCCGGACTCCACTCGAACGGCTTCTCGCTCGTCCGCTCGCTCCTCGCCGAGTGGGACATCCCGCTCGATCGGTCCTACCAGGAGCAGCTCGCCCGGACGCTCGGCGATGCCGCCCGCGACGCGGCGCTCGCCTCCGAGCCGCAGCACGCGCTCTCGACCGTCGGCGATGTCCTCCTGACGCCGACCCGGATCTACGCCCGGCA
>MGOD01000037.1:16648-16955 GCA_001795245.1 Chloroflexi bacterium RBG_16_70_13 | reverse complement strand
GACCGGCGGCGGCCTGCCGGGCAACGTCCCGCGGGCGCTGCCGGACGGCCTCGGGGCGCGGATCGACCCCTCGCGGTGGGCGATGCCCTCGGTCATGCGCCTCCTCGGCGCGCTCGGCGGGATCGACGATGTCGAGCTTCGGGCGACGTTCAACGGCGGGATCGGGATGATCGTCGTCGTCGCCCCGGAGGCGGTCGAGGTCGCCCTTGCGGCGCTTCCGGACGCCGTCGCGATCGGGATCGTGGCGCCGGTCGCGGAGTTGGGTAGGGCGCACTATGCCGAGGCGGCGCCGTGAGCGGCGGCATCG
>MGOD01000037.1:15995-16546 GCA_001795245.1 Chloroflexi bacterium RBG_16_70_13 | reverse complement strand
CTCGACTGGGCGGCGGAGGAGGGGATCGAGACGGCGCTTGTGCCGGGGGGCGATGACGCGACGCTCGCGGCGACCCTCGCCGCCGTCGAGCCGGACCTCGTCGTCCTCGCCGGCTACATGCGGATCGTCGGGCCGGCGACGCTCGCCGCCTTCGACGGCCGGATCGTCAACACCCATCCGGCGCTCCTGCCCGCGTTCAAGGGTGCCCATGCGGTCCGCGATGCCCTGGCGGCCCGCGTCCGCGTCACCGGCTGCACGGTCCACGTCGTGACCGAGGAGCTCGATGGCGGCCCGATCCTCGCCCAGGAGGCCGTGCCGGTCCTGCCGGGCGACGACGAGGCGACCCTCCACGAGCGCATCAAGACCGTCGAGCATCGCCTCCTGCCCGCGGTCGTGGCCCGGCTCGTCGCGGAGCGGACGGGCGACGACGCCCCGACGCCTCGACGCGCCCTCCTCTCGGTGAGCGACAAGACCGGGCTCGTGGAGCTCGGCCGGGGCCTCGTGGGGCTGGGCTTCGAGCTCGTCTCCACCGGGGGCACGGCCCGGGTCCT
>MGOD01000037.1:12495-15850 GCA_001795245.1 Chloroflexi bacterium RBG_16_70_13 | reverse complement strand
CGCGAGGCCCTCGCGGCCGCGGCGATCGCCCCGTTCGAGCTCGTCGTCGTCAACCTCTATCCGTTCGCCGCCGCCGCCGAACGGGAAGGGATCAGCCTGGACGAGCTGGTCGAGGAGATCGACATCGGCGGGCCCTCGATGGTCCGGGCGGCGGCCAAGAACCACGCCAGCGTCGCGATCGTGACCTCGCCGGCCCGATACGGGGACCTTCTCGAGGCGCTCGAGGCGGGGGGAGGCGCGGTGCTCTCGGACGGCGTTCGCGCCGCCTTCGCGGTCGAGGCCTTCAGGCACACAGCCGCGTACGACGCGCGGATCTCGGCCGAGCTGCCGGTCCGGATGGCCGCCACCGGCCTGGAGCTGCCCGATTGGCCGGGCCTGCCCGGCGCTTCAGACCCGTATCCAGCGACGCTCACCCTCGGGCTCGAGAAGGTCGAGACGCTCCGCTACGGCGAGAACCCCCACCAACCGGCCGCCCGCTACCGGCGCCCGGGCCCCGATGGCGAGGACGGACCGTTCGCCGGCGGCGCGCCGCCCCTCCAGGGCAAGGCCCTGTCGCACAACAACGTCCTCGATGCGGCCGCCGCCGCCGCCGTCGCCCGCCAGCTCCGGGGCCCCGCCTGCGTCATCGTCAAGCACACCAACGCCTGCGGCGCGGCCGAGCGGCCGACGCTGCTCGAGGCGTGGGAGGCCGCGCTGGCAGGGGATCCCGTGTCGGCCTTCGGAGGCGTCGTGGCGCTGACCCGTGAGGTCGATCGAGGGGTGGCCGAGCGCCTGAAATCGATCTTCCTCGAGGTCGTCGTCGCGCCGGGCTTCGACGAGGCCGCCCGCGAGGTCCTGGCGACGAAATCGAACCTCCGGCTTCTCGTCGATGCGTCGCTGGGCAGCGAGGGGCCACCGGCCGAGCCCTCACCCCGGGCCAGCCTCCGGACCGCCGGCGGCGCGGTCCTCGTCACCGAGCCCGATGTCCGGCCGGACGATCCCGCGGACTGGACGGTGGCCACGAAGCGCGCCCCGACGGACGCCGAGCGGGCAGACCTCGACCTCGCCTGGCGGCTGTGTCGTGGCGTCTCCTCGAACGCCATCGTGCTGGTGAAGGGCGGCGCGCTCATCGGCATGGGCTCGGGCCAGGTTTCCCGCGTCGACGCCGCCCGCCAGGCCGTCGAGAAGGCCCGCCGCTTCGCCGGCGAGGACGCCCTCCGCGGCGCCGCCTGCGGCTCGGATGCGTTCTACCCGTTCGCCGATGCCGTCGAGATCTGCCTCGACGCCGGGGTCTCGGCCTTCGCCCAACCGGGCGGCTCGGTCCGCGACGCCGACGTCATCGCCATCGCCGACGCCGCCGGTGCCACGATGCTCATCACCGGCGTCCGCCACTTCCGCCACTGATCGGTCGGACTCGTCGATGTCCGAATCGGCGGGTGATGACGCCGCGCCACGCCACTCACTCGTGGGGTGAGTGGTAGTTGATCTACCCTCCGGCGATTCAGGCGTTTGACGCCGGAGCCACGCACGAGCTGCGGAGGTCCGGGCCACGATCGGGCGTCTTGTGGCGCTCACCACTCATCGGGTGAGTGAGGGGCGCCCCTTCGGCCGCCGGTCCCTGGCCATGGTGCGGCGGCATCGATGCCACGGCCGGACCGGCTATGATCCCGGCCATGTCGCACCGGAGCTCGATGGCGATGCCGGGGCGGCCACGGACTAGCGCCACGGCCTGACCGCGCGAGCGGCCTGAGCGCAGGGCACCCCCGTCCGACGGCCGCCGAACCTCGCCCTGCCGATCGGCCGATCGGCCTCGCCCGCCGCCCATCCGCGGCCCCCGAGGTACCCCACGATGCCCGACCGACCCCGCTACTACCTGACGACCGCCATCGCCTACGCCAACCACAAGCCCGGCCTCCACACCCTGTACGAGGTGATCGGGGCCGACGTCATCGCCCGCTGGCACCGCCTGAAGGGCGACGACACCCGCTTCCTGACCGGCACCGACGAGCACTCGGTGAACATCGCCATCCGGGCAGCCGAGGAGGGCATGGCGCCGAAGGCCTTCGTCGACGCCCGCGTCGCCGAGTTCCAGGACGCCGAGACGGCCCTCGGCATCTCGCCGGACCGGTTCATCCGAACCACCGACCCGGACCACGTCGAGGCCGCCCAGGAGATGGTCCGCCGGGCCTTCGCCAACGGCGACATCTACCTCGGCACGTACGAGGGCTGGTACTGCCCGAACGAGGGCTTCAAGGCGAACAGCGACCTCCATGAAACGGCCGCCGGCTGGCAGTGCCCAAACCACCCTGACGTGCCGCTCCAGTGGCTGACCGAGCGGAACTGGTTCTTCCGGCTGTCGGCCTACCAGGAGCGCCTCGAGCGCTGGTTCCTCGACAACCCCGGGGCCGTCCAGCCCGACTTCCGGCGCAACGAGATGCTCGGCTTCATCCGCGGCGGCCTCGAGGACTTCTCGATCTCGCGCGCGGGCGCGACCTGGGGCATCCCGTTCCCGATCGGCGCGGACGGCCGGACGGCCCGGCGCGAGGACGGCTCCTGGGACCCCGAGGCGGGCACGATCTACGTCTGGTACGACGCCCTCATCAACTACATCACCGGCGCCGGCTTCCCCGGCGATCCCGACGCCTTCGGGCGCTGGTGGCCGGCCGATCTCCACGTCATCGGTAAGGACATCGCCCGGTTCCACACGATCTTCTGGCCGGCGATGCTCTGGAGCGCCGGCCTGGAGGCGCCCCGGAAGGTCTGGATCCACGGCTTCCTGCTCCTCAAGGGCGGCGAGCGGATGAGCAAGAGCCGGGGCAACATCTTCGATCCCCACGACATGATCGAGGCCTTCGGCAGCGACGGGACGCGCTACGTCGCGCTCCGCGAGGTGCCCTTCGACCGCGACGCCGAGGTCAGCTGGGAGGCGTTCGTCCGGCGCTACAACGCCGACCTCGCCAACGACTTCGGGAACCTCGTCAACCGGACGGTCTCGATGGCCGGGCGATACCTCGGCGGCGAGCGCCCGGCGCCGCGCGTGGCGCCGGGGACGTCGGCGCTGGGCCACGCCTGGGGGGAGCTGCTGCCGGCCTACGTCGAGCGGCTGGAAGCCTGCCTCCTCCACGATGCCCTGGCGGCCCTCTGGGACTTCGTCGGCGCAGCGAACCGGTTCGTCGACAGCGAGCAGCCATGGATCCTCGCCAGGGCCGCGATCGCCGGCGACGTCGAGGCCGCCGACCGCCTGCGTGACGCGCTGGGCGATCTCGTCGAGGCCTGCCGGGTGGTCGGCCTCGCCGCCGCGCCGTTCCTGCCGCAGACCGCGCCGCGTCTGCTCGCTCAGCTCGGCCACCGGTACCCGTACGGGCCCGACGGCAAC
>MGOD01000037.1:7738-12482 GCA_001795245.1 Chloroflexi bacterium RBG_16_70_13 | reverse complement strand
TCCTCGACGAGCTGGCCTGGGGGGCGCATGCCGCGACCGCCGGGACCCTCGCGGCCCCCGAGCCGCTCTTCCCGCGTCTGGATGTCGAAACCGACGAGGCCTGATCGTCGTACTGTCGACCGCCTGACGCGGCTCGACGCACCCAAGGAGGCACCCGATGGCGCACGGTGAGATCAACCACATCGAGTTCCCGGCCGACGACCCCCAGCGGGCGATGCGCTTCTACGAGGCCGTCGCCGGCTGGCAGTTCGGGTCGATCGAGGGCATGCCCGACTACTGGCTGTTCCGCACGAGCGAGGGCTACGGCGGCGCCGTGGGTCGACGCGGCGTCACTTCCGGGGCGACGCTCCGGGACTACATCGAGGTCGATTCGATCGAGGCCGCGATCGCCGCCTCGGATCGGACCGGCGGGACGACGATCGAGCCCAAGACCGAGATCCCCGGCCAGGGCTGGTACGCCGTCCTTCGCGATCCCGAGGGCACCGAGATCGGTCTCTTCCAGTCGGCCTCGCGGAGCTGAGGCGAGGCCGTCTCGCGGCCGTCACAATCGGCCGCGATGCGCCTCATCGACTCGCACTGCCACCTCCAGGCCGAGCGCTTCGAGGCTGATCGCGACGAGGTCCTCGTCGTGGCCCGGGACGCGGGGATCGAGCGCCTCCTCGTTCCGGGCTGGAACGCCTGGTCGTCCGACGCCGCGCTCGAGCTCGTCGATCGCCATCCCTGGCTCGATGCCGCCGTCGGCGTCCATCCCCACGACGCCGCCAAGGTCACGGACACGGAGTGGGCCCGGATCGTGGCGCTCGGCGCG
This sequence comes from Chloroflexi bacterium RBG_16_70_13, assembly GCA_001795245.1. Lineage (GTDB taxonomy): Bacteria > Chloroflexota > Limnocylindria > Limnocylindrales > CSP1-4 > UBA5189. Next base: position 11,674 of record MGOD01000037.1, on the reverse strand, counting down.
GATCCCCGGGTCGCCGCGATCGGCGAGACCGGCCTCGACTATGACCGAATGTTCTCCCCGATCAGCGACCAGCACGCGAACCTGCGGCGCAACCTGGCACTCGCCCTCGAGACCGGCAAGCCCGCCATCCTCCACGTCCGCTCGCCGGCCGGCCGGCACGACGCCCAGGAGGCGCTCCTGGGCGAGCTTCGCGGGGCCGGGTTCGGTGGCCCGGCGTCGGTCGGCTCATTCGGCGACCGACCGCCGGCCGTGCTCCACTCGTACTCCGGGCCGGTCGGCTTCGCCCGCGCGGCCCTCGATCTCGGTCTCGCGATCTCGATCTCCGGGCTGGCGTTCCGGACGGGCGAGGAGCCGACGGCCCAGGTTGCCGCGCTCGTGCCCGCGCAGCGCTTGTTGCTCGAAACGGATTCGCCGTTCCTCTCGCCGCCGGGCGGCCCGCGCGGCCGCAACGCGCCGGAGTGGGTTCGGATCACCGCGGCCTGGGTCGCCGAGCGGCGGGGCATCGCGCCGGAGGACGCGGAGGCGGCGGCTGGATTCGGCGAGGGGCTGGTCGCCGCCTACGATCAGACGTTCCGGCGAGGCCGCCGGTCGGGGTCTACGTATCCTTCCGGTTGACAGGGCGCGCGCGCACTGCCTACACTGTTGGCACTCTCACCCCGAGAGTGCTAATCGACGTGGAACCCCGGGTCCCACGGGCGCCCCGAGGACGGGAGGAAGCGCCGGGATCACAGCCCGTCGGTCGGCACCAGACAGATCGGCATCGGTCGGTCGCGAGCGCGCCGCGCGCCACGCATCCGGCCTGCCCAGTCCAGGGCCGGACGGCCCATCGCCGTCACAGGAGGGAAGCACGTTGGCCAAAGCCACTGCCTCGACCAAGCTCAGCCCGCTGGGCGATCGCGTCGTCGTCAAGCCGACCGCGCGGGAGGAGATGACGAAGAGCGGCATCGTCCTGCCGGACACTGCCAAGGAGAAGCCCCAGGAGGGCAGCATCCTCGCCGTCGGCCCGGGTCGCATCCTCGATGACGGCAAGCGCGAGCCCATGGACGTCAAGGTCGGCCAGAAGGTCCTCTACGGCAAGTACGCCGGGACCGAGTTCAAGATCGACGACGTCGAGCTCCTGATCGTCAGCCAGAAGGACATCCTGGCGATCGTCACGGACTGACAGCCTCCGGCCGATGCGCTCCACCGAGCGCGCTCGGCCGTCGGAGGGCGAGCGCCGACCCACTCGCTCAGGTCGCCAGCACACAAGACCCTTTGGAGGACTCCCAGTTGGCCAAGCAGCTCATCTTCGACGAGACCGCCCGACGGTCGCTCAAGCGAGGCATCGATCGCCTCGCTGACGCGGTCCGGGTCACGATCGGCCCCAAGGGCCGCAACGTCGTCCTGGACAAGAAGTTCGGGGCCCCCACGATCACCAATGACGGCGTCACGATCGCCCGCGACGTCGAGCTCGAGGACCCCTTCGAGAACATGGGCGCGCAGCTCCTCAAGGAGGTCGCGACCAAGACCGACGACGTCGCCGGCGACGGCACCACGACCGCGGTCGTCCTCGGCCAGGCGATGGTCAGCGAGGGCCTCCGGGTCGTGACCGCGGGTGCCAACCCGATGGTCATCAAGGCCGGCATCGAGAAGGCCGTCGAGGCCGTCGTTGAGGAGATCAAGCGGACCGCCCGCCCGGTCGACTCGCGCGAGCAGATCGCCGCCGTGGCCGCGATCAGCGCCGCGGATCCCGAGGTCGGCGAGATCATCGCCGAGGTGATGGACAAGGTCGGCAAGGACGGCGTCATCACCGTCGAGGAGGGTCAGAGCCTCGGCCTCGAGAAGGAATACACGGAAGGGATGCAGTTCGACCGCGGCTACATCTCGGCCTACTTCGTCACGAACGCGGACCGCATGGAGGCCGTCCTCGAGAACGCCTTCATCCTCATCACGGACAAGAAGATCTCGAGCATCCAGGACATGCTGCCGGCCCTCGAGAAGGCCGTCCAGCTGGGCAAGCCCGTCCTCATCATCGCCGAGGACGTCGACGGCGAGGCCCTGGCGACGCTCGTCGTGAACAAGCTCAAGGGCACGATCTCCGTGCTGGCCGTCAAGGCCCCGGGCTTCGGCGACCGGCGCAAGGAGATGCTCCGCGACATCGCCATCCTGACCGGCGGCACCGTCATCAGCGAGGAGGTCGGGCGCAAGCTCGACTCCGTCAGCGCCGACGACTTCGGCAAGGCCCGCCGGATCGTGGCAACGAAGGACGACACGACGATCGTCGACGGCGAGGGCAGCCCGGACCAGATCAAGGGTCGGATGGCCCAGATCAAGGCCCAGATCGAGGACACGACCTCCGACTACGACCGCGAGAAGCTCCAGGAGCGCCTCGCCAAGCTGTCCGGCGGCGTCGCGGTCATCAAGGTCGGCGCGGCCACCGAGGTCGAGCTGAAGGAGAAGAAGCACCGCATCGAGGACGCCCTCTCGACGACCCGTGCGGCGGTCGAGGAAGGGCTGGTCGCCGGCGGCGGCACGACCCTCCTCCAGGCCATCCCGATCCTCGACAAGATCAAGCTGGACCCCGACGCCCAGGTCGGCGTCGACATCGTCCGCCGCGCCCTCGAGGCCCCGGCCAAGCAGATCGCCGAGAACGCCGGCCAGTCCGGCGAGGTCGTCGTCGCCAAGGTCAAGGGCATGAAGGCCGGCGAGGGCTACGACGCCCTCAAGGACGAGTACGGCGACATGTTCAAGAAGGGGATCGTCGATGCGGCCAAGGTGACCCGCTCGGCGCTCCAGAACGCGGCCTCGATCGCGGCGATGGTCCTGACGACGGAGACGCTCGTGACGGACATCCCGGAGAAGAAGGACAACACCGGCGGCCACGGCCACGGCGGTGGCCCTGGCGACATGGACTTCTAGTCCGAACCTCGACCCGCATGGAACGCCCGGGCCGGCAACGGCCCGGGCGTTCTGATTCGAGGTCGGCGAGAGCGACGCGACGGCGATCCGGGACCTTCGGCTCCTTGACACGGCGACCGGCCGCGGCGACCCTGTCGCCGCGTCATCGCACTGTCGGAGGGATCCCATGCACCGCCGCCTCCCCGCGCTCAGCTCCCTGCTCGTCGTCGCCGCGCTCGCCGCCGGCGCCTGCGGCGGCTCAACGCCTGCGCTCACCGACCCGACCGAGATCCTGACCAAGGCCGTCCAAGCCCTCCAGAGCGTCAAGACCGTCCACATCGAGGCCACCGTCGAGGGCACCGTCCAGCTCGACCTGAGCGGGTCCGGCCAGGCCGGTGACGTCGCCCTGACCGGGACGAAGCTGGCCATGGACCTCGATGTCGAGGACAAGAGCGCCACGCTGCGGCTCGAGGTCCCCGCACTCCTCGGGATGACCGTCGACGCGATCGTCGTCGGCGAGGACACCTATACGCGGACGTCACTGACCGGTGACCTGTATCAGAAGAGCTCGTCGGGCTCGGACCTGCCCGTCGACGCCAGCGACCCGGAGCAGAGCCTCAAGGATCTCGAGGACTGGCTGAAGAAGCCCGAGGTCGCGCCGACCAAGGAGGCCGACGCCTCGTGCGGCTCGAAGACCTGCTACCAGATCAAGATCGACCTTACCGCAGCGGAGCTCCAGTCGCTGATCCCCGAGGCGTCGGACATCGGCGACGCCGCGATCGTCCTGATCGTGTCCGTCGAGAAGGACACCCTCCGCCCGGTGGGCCTGACTCTCGACGTCAGTGCCGGCGACGTCGGCGACCTGTCGGTCGGCATGACGCTCTCGGACTGGGACAAGGCCCTCGACATCGCCGCTCCGCCGGCCGACGAGGTCCAGTAGACCGCGAGGGGCCGACGAGCGGCGGCGGACCCGGCGCCCAGCCGGCCCCGGCGCCCAGCCGGCCCCGGCGCCCAGCCGGCCCCGGCGCCCAGCCGGCCCCGGCGCCCAGCCGGCCCGGC
>MGOD01000037.1:7188-7493 GCA_001795245.1 Chloroflexi bacterium RBG_16_70_13 | reverse complement strand
CGCGATCCAGAGGCGCCCCCGGATGCGGGCGCCGCCCGCCACCGGGCGGAGGCCCAGGCGTCGCGGGAGCGGGAGATCCTGGCCCGTCTCAACCCCGAGCAGGCGCGGGCCGTCACGACGACGGAGGGCCCGGTCCTCATCCTCGCCGGGGCCGGGTCCGGCAAGACCAGGGTCCTCGCTCACCGCGTGGCCTACCTCATCGGGGTCAAGGGCGTCCCGCCCTTCCGGATCCTCGCGGTCACCTTCACGAACCGGGCCGCCGCGGAGCTTCGCGAGCGGATCGTCCGGCTCGTCGGCGACCGGGG
>MGOD01000037.1:0-7098 GCA_001795245.1 Chloroflexi bacterium RBG_16_70_13 | reverse complement strand
CATCTACGACACGGACGACCAGAACGCCCTGATGAAGCAGATCCTGCGCGAGGAGGGCCTCGACGCGAAGGGCGAGACCCGCCCCCAGTCGATCCTCGGCGCGATCAGCCGGGCCAAGAACGACATGGTCGACCCGACCGAGATCCCGCCGCTCCGGATCGCCACCGGCGCGCTCGTCGAGATCGCCCGCCTCGCCCGGCGCTACCGCGACGCGCTGAAGCGCTCGAACGCCCTCGATTTCGACGACCTCCTCCTCGAGGCCGTCCGGCTGTTCGAGGAATCGCCGGCGACCCTGAAGAAGTACCAGGAGCGCTGGCGCTACCTCCACGTCGACGAGTACCAGGACACGAACCGGCCGCAGTACCTGTGGGTTAAGGCCCTCGCCACCGGCCACCGCAACCTCGCCGTCGTCGGCGATGACGACCAGTCGATCTACGGCTGGCGCGGCGCCGACATCCGGAACATCCTCGACTTCGGGCGTGACTGGCCCGACGCGACGGTCGTGAAGCTCGAGCAGAACTACCGCTCCACGCAGCTGATCCTCGACGCGGCCCACGCGGTCGTCTCGAAGAACGAGGCGAGGACCGACAAGAAGCTCTGGACGGAGAACGACCGCGGTCGCCTCATCGACCGCTTCGAGGCCTACAACGAGGAGGAGGAGGCCGAGTGGATCGCCCGCCGGGTCGAGGAGCTGACCGGGGGACAGGGGTCCGTCCTGACCCGCCGGGCCGATGTCCGCGACGGGGCGTACAAGCTCCGCGACATCGCCGTGCTGTACCGGACGAACGCCCAGTCACGCTCGATCGAGGAGTCGTGCCTCCGCTACGGAATCCGCTACCAGGTCGTGGGCGGGACCCGGTTCTACGCCCGCAAGGAGGTCAAGGACGCCCTCGCCTACCTCCGGATCCTCCGATCGGACGCCGATTCGGTGAGCTTCGAGCGGGTCATCAACGTCCCGGCCCGGTCCATCGGGGACAGGACGATCGAGGTCATCAGGGCCGCGGCGGCGCGTGAGGACGTGCCCTACTGGCTGGCCCTCGAGCGGGTCGTCGAGGGTGGTGCTGCGCCGGAGCTGGCGTCCCGCTCGCGGACCTCGGTCGGCGACTTCGTGGGCCTCGTCAGGCGGCTTCGGACGCGGATCGGGGTCCTGCCGCTGCCAGAGCTCCTCGACGAGGTCCTCGAGCGGTCGGGCTACCGGGCGATGCTCGCCGACGGGACCGAAGAGGGCGAGGAGCGCTGGGCCAACCTCCTCGAGCTGCGCGAGGTCACGACCCGTTACGACGACCTGTCGCCCGACGACGCCCTCGACCGCCTGCTCGAGGAGACGGCCCTCGTCGCCGACCAGGACTCGTACGAGGCCGACGCCGACAAGCTGTCACTCATCACCCTCCATGCGGCGAAGGGGCTGGAGTTCCCCGTCGTGTTCATCGCCGGCTTGGAGGAGGGGCTGTTCCCCACGAACCGGGCGATCGAGGCCGAATCCGGCTTCAACCCGAACCCGGCCGGGATGGAGGAGGAACGCCGGCTGGCCTACGTCGGGATGACCCGGGCCAAGGACCAGCTGTACCTGTCGCATGCCTGGCAGCGGGCCACCCGGCGGGGGATGGGCGGCAGCTGGATGGCCGAGCCGTCGCGGTTCCTGCTCGAGATCCCGGGCGAGCTGATGAGTGGCCCACGGCTTGCCCGCGCCCCCGGCGAGATCGACGCCGACACCCCCGACGACCTGAATCTCGTGTTCGGGCGAGGTGCGACGCGGTTCGGGACGCCGATCCGGACCGGCGGCGGCGCGTATCGAGAGGGGAGTGGTCGCCCCGGTGGGCCGCGGACCGGCGAGTCGTTCCGGCCGACCCGCGATCTCGCGGCCAAGCGCGACGCGTTCGCGGGAGGGGCGCGCTCGGGGACGTTCGGGTCGCGGAGGCTCGAGGCCTGGGACGACGAGACGCCGGACGTCGAGCTGGTACCCGCGGCCCGTCCCACACCCGCGGCCCGCCCCGTGATACCAGGCGAGCGTCACTACCGCGACGGCGATCGCGTCCGCCACGCCCGCTGGGGCGACGGCATCGTGGTGACCTCGAAGCTCACCCGGACCGATGAGGAGGTCACGGTCGCCTTCCGCGACCCCCAGGTCGGCCGCAAGACGGTGCTGGCTTCGCTCGCCGGCCTCGACCTCGTCGGCTAGTTGATGTAGTGATGCCCAGAAACCTGATGCTATGATGCATCGATGAGAACGACCGTCACGCTCGACCCCGACAGTGACGCCATCGTCCGGCGACTCATGCGCGAACGGAAGCTCACGTTCAAGCAAGCACTGAACGCCGCGATCCGCGCGGGTGCCGCGAAGCCGCCGGAAACGCCCGTGCAGTACACGTTCCCGAAGAACATGGGACCACCGCTGGTCGACCTCGACAAGGCGTCCCACATCGCCGCGCAGCTCGAGGACGAGGAGATCATCCGGAAGCTCAGGCTTCGCAAGTGAGCCATGTGGCTGGTTGACGCGAACGTCCTGCTCTACGCGGTCGATCGTCGGTCCCCGCACCACGAGGCGAGCAGCTCCTGGCTCGAGCGATCGCTTCGCGGGTCGGAGCCCGTCGGGATCGCTTGGTCATCGATCCATGCCTTCCTGCGCCTGTCCACCAGCCCGTCGATGTTCTCGACTCCACTGTCCGTCGAGGAAGCTTGCCACCAGGTCCGGTCCTGGCTCGGTGCTCCGGCTGTCCTTCTCGTCGAGCCCACGACCCGACATCCCGATGTCCTGTGCGGGCTCCTCGAAGCCACCGGCACGGCCGGGAATCTCGTGGCCGATGCTCACCTCGCCGCGATCGCGACCGAGCACGCCGCGACGGTGATCTCCTTCGACGCGGACTTCCTACGCTTCCCCGGCGTCCGGTCCCAGCGTCCGACGGCCTGATGGCCGCGCGCCCTGGCCCGGACGAGCTCGCCTCGATCGTCAGCCTGCACGAGTTCGAGGCGCCCGGGCGGGCGCGCATGGCGGGGCCGGCGTGGGACTACGTCGCGGGCGGGTCGTGGGACGAGATCACCCTGGCGGAGAACGACAACGCGTGGCGTGAGTTCCGGTTCGCCCCGCGGGTCCTCACGGACATTCGCACGGTCGATGTCTCCGGCTCGTTCCTCGGGCGGCGGAGTGCGCTGCCGATCGCGATCGCGCCGATGGCGGTCATGGCGATGGCCCACCCCGACGCGGAGGGCGCGGTTGCCCGTGCGGCCGCGGCCGCGGGAATCCCGTACTGCGCGTCGACGTCCGCGTCGACCTCGATCGAGGGCGTCGCTGAAGCGGCGCCCGAGGCGGACCTCCTCTTCCAGCTGTACCTGACCCGCGACCTCGAGTACACGCGCTCGCTCGTCGATCGGGCGGTGGCCGCCGGCTACCGGGCGATCGTCCTGACGGTCGACCTGCCGGTCCTCGGGTATCGCGAGCGGGACCGGCGATCGGGCTTCGCGCTGCCACCGATGCCGAACGTCGAGCCCGCCGCCGGGGCGGCTCGGGGCCGCTACGCAGGCCTCGAGGACCAGCGCGCCATGGGCCTGACCTGGGCCGACCTCGCGACGATCCGGTCGTGGAGCCCGCTGCCGCTCGTCCTGAAGGGCATCCTCGCGCCAGCCGACGCCCGGCTCGCCGTGGAGCACGGCGTCGACGGGATCGTCGTCTCGAACCACGGCGCCCGCCAGCTCGACCGGTCGCTCGCGACCGCGCACGCGCTGCCCGATGTCGTCGCGGCCGTCGACGGCAGGCTCGAGGTCTGGGTCGACGGCGGCATCCGCCGCGGGCTGGACGTGGCCGTCGCCCTGGCGCTCGGTGCGTCCGGCGTCCTCGTCGGCCGGCCGTTCTACTGGGCCCTGGCCGCCGCCGGCCAGGCCGGCGTGGAGCGAGCGATCGCCATCCTGCGCGAGGAGCTCGAGCTGACCCTGCCCCTCCTCGGCTGTGCCTCGATCGCCCACCTCAACCGCGAGCTCTTCCAGCGGCGCCACGACGGCGAGTGACAGTATGGCCAAGCGAAGCGCGGCCTACCTCTTGTGCCACTCCCCTGGCGAAGCCGCCACGGAGGCGACGATGTCGGACAGCAGTGCCAACCAGGGCAGGCCACCTGACTTGGCAAAGCGATAGAGGACTTCGTGGCGATCGCCTTGACTCAAGGTGCTCGACTTGAATAGGTCATCAAAACAACACCACCGCTGACTCCAGTTCGGCATCAGACAGCTGTCGAGGCTCGACCGCGAGGTTGTCGAGCATCGCCCGAAGCGCGGGGAAGAACGCAGCCCGGTCGGACGACTCCAGTCCAGCCATGATTCTCTTACGGTCGGTCACCTAGATACCCAAGCGTCAGACTGCCCAGTACGGGTCGCCGTTCTCGTCCAAGTCGGGCTCTCTGGTGACAAGCTCCTATCTCGTCAAGCCTCCACTGAGAGGGGCTGACTGAGCGGCTGGCTGAGCAGCCGGAAGACGTTCCGGGCGAGGTGGCGCTTGAGGGCCCGGATGGCCTCCCGCCAGCTCTTGCCTTCGGCTCGTTTCTTCGCCACGAAGACCTGGGCCGGCGGGTACGTCCGGACCTGGGCGAAGGCGATGGAATAGAGAGCCCGGTTGAGCTGGCGATGGCCGCCCCGGTTGAGACGCATCCGGCTGACCTGGCCCGAGCTCGCCGGGATCGGCGCGACGCCGGCCAGCATCGCGAAGGCGTCGGCCGAGCGGAAGCGCCGGACGTGGCCGACTTCGCCGATGAGCTTGGCCGTGACGAGGGCCCCGGCGCCCGGCAGCGATCGCAGGGGATGGTCGGCCACGAGCTCCTCGATCCGGCGCTCGAGGGCGCGGACCTCGGCCGAGAGCCGCTCCAGGCGCGTCAGCCGGTCACGGGCCAGCTCGGCGTGGACGCCCGGCAGCCGGCGCAGGAGCCGGCCGGCGCTCTTGCGGTGGACCGCGGCGACCAGGTTGGCCGCCGCCGCCCCGTACCCGGGCACGAGGACGACGAGATCGGCGTGGAGCCGGTTGCGGGTCCGGGTCGCCTCGGCCACGAGGTCATCCCGGGCCTCGCCGAGGAGCCCGGTCTCGCGGGCCGCGTCCGGCAGTCTGACCGGCGGCAGGTCGGCCTCCCGCTGGGTCACCCGGGCGATCGCCAAGGCATCGCCGGGATCGCTCTTGCCGGCCCGGCGGGTCCGGAGGCGCTCGCGGTGGCTGAGCTGGGGCGGCACCTCCAGCGCCGTCTCGCCGGCGGCCAGCAGACACCGGGCGGCCGCGGCGCCGTATCCGGCCGAGCCTTCGAGGCCGATCCGCTCGACCCCGCCAAGCTCCCGGATCCAGCCAAGGAGTACGGCGAAGCCCGCCGGGGCATTCGGGAAGGTCGCCTCGGCGACGACCAGGCCAACGTCATCGATCAGGCAGGCCGCCAGGCTCGCCTTGTGGGTGTCGATCCCGACCACGCGCATCCCAATCTCCCTTCCTCACGGGTACGATGGGCGCGGGCCAGGCGGGCAAATGTGCGTTGAGGTAACAGCCACGCTCCTATGAAGCCATGCCTGGCCCACTCGTCAGCGAGGACGGGGGCACTTGTCACTGTGGCCAACGGGTGAACCGCGGCACATTCCACGCGGAGCCACCCGCCCTCGTCGACGACACCTTCGCAGGGTTGAGTCCCTAGAGTTGGTGTAACAGCGCGCTGGCCGAGAAGTGAAACGGCCACCGCGTCATCCTCGCGTCGTTGGAACTCAGAAACCGACGACAGGAGGAATACCACGGTGGCCGACGACAGCATGACCCTGCTCGAGACCCTCCGCAAGGCGAGCGCCGGCGGCGAGGTCGACGTCCTGCGCGAGGGCGTCCGGATCCTCGCCCAGGCGATCATGGAGGCCGAGGTGACCGAGGTCACCGGGGTGGCCCGCGGCGAGCGCGACCCGGAGCGCCGGCTGACCCACCGCAACGGCTATCGCGAGCGGCGCTGGGACACTCGGGTCGGCACGATCGACCTGGCCATCCCGCGCGTCCGCGACGGGAGCTACTTCCCGAGCCTCCTCGATCCCCGTCGACGGGCCGAGCGGGCGCTGCTCGCGGTCGTCCAGGAGGCGTACGTCCTGGGGGTCTCGACGCGCCGCGTCGACGACCTCGTCCAGGCGCTCGGGATCGACGGCATCAGCCGCAGCGAGGTGTCGCGGATCTGCGCCGCGCTCGACGCCGAGGTTGAGACGTTCCGATCGCGCTCGCTGGCCGAGCTGGCCTGCCCGTACGTCTGGCTCGACGCCACCTATCTCAAGGTCCGCGAGGGAGGCAGGGTCGTGTCGATGGCCGCCCTCGTCGCGACCGGCGTGGCGCTGACCGGCGAGCGCCGCGTGCTCGGACTCGAGCTCGCCGCGGGCAACGACGAGGGATCGGCCTGGCCGCGCTTCGTTGGCTCGCTCGTCGAGCGCGGCCTGCACGGCGTCCGGCTCGTGATCAGCGACGACCACCCGGGGCTCGTCAAGGCGATCGACGAGCAGCTCCTCGGATCGGCCTGGCAGCGCTGCCGGGTCCATCTCACCCGCAACGCCCAGGATCTCGTGCCGCGCTCGGCCCGGAGCATGGTCGCCTCGGCCATCCGGATGGTCATCGAGCAGCCCGACGGGATGAGTGCTCGCGAGCAGCTCGACCGGGTCATCGACGGCTTCCGGCCGCGCTTTCCGGCGGTGGCCGAGCTGCTGACCCGCGCCGAGCCCGACCTGCTCGCCCACTTCGCGTTTCCCCAGCCGCATCGCCGTCAGATCCGCAGCACGAACCCGCTCGAGCGGCTCAACAAGGAGATCAAGCGGCGGACCGCGGTGGTCGGGATCTTCCCCAACCGGGCCTCGGTCATCCGGCTCGTCGGGATGGTCCTCGCCGAACAGGATGACGAGTGGCAGGACGGCCGGCGCTACTTCCGGCCGGAGACCCTCGCGCTCATCGATGCCGAGCCCGAGCCAACTGAGGAGGTGCCAGCGCTACTCATGGCGAGCTGACGACTCGGGCGCGAGGACGACGTCTGCTACACCACGTCCTGGGACTTGACCCCTTCGCAGCCCGGCGAAGGGCACGGCTCACCCTACGCACAGTCCCACACACCACGCGACCTCAGCGGATCG
>MGOD01000036.1:17183-22581 GCA_001795245.1 Chloroflexi bacterium RBG_16_70_13 | reverse complement strand
CCCACTTCGTCCGCACCCCGGCATCGTCGTAGGTGATCCGCCGGCGCCGGTCGAGGAGGACGATCCGCTCGTCCTCGACGAGCTGGGCCATGTCCTTGTCGGGCGTGCAGATGAAGATCCGCTCGACGTCCGGGTCTGCCGCGAAGCGCCGGCAGGCGGCGGCGATCGCGTCGTCGGCCTCGAACTCGACCATCGGCCAGAGGACGAGCCCGAGGGACTCGATCGCCGCCTCGACGATCGGGAACTGGCCGAGCAGCTCGGGCGGCATCCCGGCCGACGACTTGTAGCCGGGGAAGAGGTCGTTCCGGAAGGACTCGATGACCCGGTCCGTCGCGCAGCCGACGTGGGTCGCACCCTCCTCGCGGAGGAGGTACAGGAGCTGGTCCACGACCCCCGAGACACCCGAGAGGTTGACGCCGTCCCGGCCGAGGACCGGCGGCCGCGGCGCGTAATGGGCTCGGAACAGCTCGTACGTCGCGTCGACGAGGTGGACCTGCACGGTCGGTCAGTCGGCCTCGACGAGGGCGGCCAGGCGCTCGAGATCGCGCTGGAAGATCGGGCCGAAGACCGCCGCGATCACGAGGCTTCCGAGGTGGGGGAGGACGCGCGGGACCAGCGTCTCCTCCCACGTGACGAGGGTCGTCGAGGCGTCGCCCTGGAGGACCAGGCGAATGTCGCCCGTGCCGCTCACGAGGCCGTCGTGGCGGATCGCGTACCGCACCGGCGGCTCGAAGACGGTGATCTCGATGGGATCCTCCACCGCGATCCCGAAGGCCTGCACCCGGCCGATCGCCCGCGTCCCGACGCCGACCGGCGGCGGTGTCAGGAGGCGGACCTCGCGGAGGTCGTGCATCCACTCGGGCTGGCGAGCGAGGTCGGCGAGGACCGCCCAGACTCGCTCGACGGGCGCATCGATCTCGATCGACGTCCGGATTGGAATGGCTCCGGACGCCGACGACCGCTGGCCCAGCCACCGATCGACGAGCCAAGCGCCGACCGACCCGGCGATCGCGAGGCGGACGAGCAGACCGAGTACCCGTCGCACGTCAGTCCCCGCCAGGCCCGCCCGAGGTCTCGAGCGTCGCGCCCGCGGACCTCAGCTCGTCGAGCGCCCGATCGCCGTCGCCGAGCGCGAGGTTCACCGCCGCGATGGCGTCGAGGAGGACGGTCGTCGCGTAGCCGAGGCGGACGGCATCGAGGGCCGTGCTCTTGACGCAGTAGTCGGTCGCGAGGCCACACACGACGACCCGCTCCACCCCGCGACCTTGGAGCAGCCCGTCGAGCTCCGTTGGCACCTCGGCCCCGGAGACGGGATCGCGCATCGTGAAGCCGGAGTAGCCGTCCTCGCCGTTGGTGCCCTTGTGGACGCTCGGGCCGACGACGTCGAGGGCCGGGTGGAAGTCGGCTCCCCATTCGTCGCCGACACAGTGGACCGGCCAGATCCCGCCGTCCTGGGCGAAGTGCGGCGTGTGGGCCGGATGCCAGTCCTGGGTGTAGACGACGAACGCACCGGCGGCGGTGGCCGCGGCAGCCTGGCCGTTCACGACCGGGATCGTCGCCTCGCCGCCCGTGACGCTCAGCGAGCCCTTCGGATCGGCGAAGTCGTTCTGGACGTCGACCACGACGAGGGCCGTCCGGGGACCGTAGCGCTGCATCGCCCGACGCTAGCACAGGTGCGGGGTCGACCCTCGTTGCGCCAGCTTGGCATCCGTCAGGCCGAACCATCGGCGCTGCCGCCGCCGAGGGCTGTTCGTCGGAGCGCGACGAGCGAGAGCATCTCGTAGGCGAGGTTCGCAGCCAGGGTTGCGGTCTGCCCGGCCGGGTCGTACGCGGGGATGACCTCCACGACGTCGAAGCCGAGGAAGTCGATCCCGGTCAGGCCGCGTACGATCGAGAGCGCATCGTGAGCCGAAGGCCCGCCGGCCTCCGGCGTCCCGGTGCCGGGAGCGAAGGCCGGGTCGACCACGTCGATGTCGAAGCTGATGAACGCCGGTCGGTCGCCCACGCGCTCCCGGATCCGGGCCGCCACGGCGGCCGGTCCGAACTTCAGGACATCCTCGGTCGTGAGGTAGTCGAGCCTCAGCTCGGTGCGCAGCCCGGTCCAGTCCTCGGCGGCGTAGATCGAACCTCGCAGGCCGACCTCGATCGAGTGGCCGACATCCACGAGGCCCTCCTCGATCGCCCGGCGCATCCACGTGCCGTGGTTGTACTTCTCGCCGAAGTAGCTGTCCCAGGCGTCCGTGTGCGAGTCGAAATCGACGACCGCGACCGGCCCTCGCGATCGGGTGGCCCGGAGGTGCGGCAGCGTGCAGGCGTGGTCTCCGCCGATGAGCAGCGGCACCACCCCGGCCTCCACGATCGGCGAGACCGCGGCCTCGATCGCGGCGTAGCTCCGCTCGGTGTAGCCGGGCACGATCGCGACGTCGCCGAAGTCGACGCATGACAGGACTTCGAACGGGGCGACCTCGAGGTTCGCGTTGTAGGGCCGGAGCATCACCGAGGCGTCACGGACGGCCCTGGGCCCGAACCGCCCGCCGACGCGGTACGTCACCCCGGTATCGAACGGAACCCCGACGACGGCGAGGTCCACGTCCTCGAGCGTCCGAACGTGCGGCAGGCGGGCGAACGTGATGGGTCCCGTGAACCGCGGTGACTGGAGCGAATCGGCGGGCGTGTAACGAGGCACCGAGCTCAGCCCTGCGGATCGGAGACCAGGACGGCGTCGTCGACCGCCCAGACCAGGCCCACCCGGTCACCGGGCTGCCATTCGCGCTCGCCGCCACCAAGTTGGCGCCGAACCCTCGCCGCCCGACCGTCCATCATCGTGAGCTCGTACTTGCGTGTCGAGCCGAGATAGAGGGCGTCCCGCACCGACGCCTGGATGGTGTTTGTCCCCGCCGTCGCCCCTGTCTCATCCGGTCCGACCATCCGCAGCCGTTCCGGCCGAATGACGAGCGCCGCCGCCGAGCCGGAACCGAGTGCTGCCCGCTCGACCTGGGCGGCGCTCACCCGCCAGCGCGCGTCGTCCCGGACCAGCCAGCCGCCGCCGCCGTCACGCTCGAACCGCCCGCGCAGGATGTTCGACTCACCGATGAAGTCCGCCACGAACAGCGAGACCGGCCGGTCGTACAGGTCCTCGCCCCGGCCGAGCTGCTCGATCCGGCCTCGGCTGAAGATGGCGATGCGGTCGCTCATCACGAGCGCCTCTTCCTGGTCGTGGGTGACGTAGATCACGGTGGCACCCAGCTGCCGGCTGATGTGCATGACCTCGAGCTGAAGTGCCTCACGGAGCTTCTTGTCCAGCGCTCCGAGGGGCTCGTCCATGAGCAGCAGCTGCGGATGAAAGACGACGGCCCGGGCGAAGGCGATCCGCTGTTGCTGCCCGCCGGAGAGCTGCCGGGGGAAGCGATGACCGAAGGCGTCGAGCTTGACCAGGGCCAGCGCCTCGGCAACGCGTCTCGTGATCTCGGAGCGCTTCGCGCGCCGCATCTCGAGCGGGAAGGCGATGTTCTGGGCCGCGGTCATGTGCGGGAAGAGGGCGTAGTTCTGGAAGATCATCCCGACGTCGCGGCGGTGGGGCGGAACATGGCTCATGTCGACGCCATCGATCTCGATCGTCCCGGCAGTCTGGCCGGTGAACCCGGCGATCATCCGGAGGGTCGTCGTCTTGCCCGAGCCGGACGGCCCGAGCAGGGTGACGAACTCACCCTGGCGGACCTCGAGGTCGACGCCGTCGACGGCCGCGACGTCCCCGAACAGTTTCTGGAGGCCTCGCAGAACGAGGGCGGGCCGGCCTTGGCGATCCGGAGGCATGGCGGAGGTGCGGCTGGTGGCGCTCACCGAGCCGGCCCCTGACGGCGCGCCACGAAGGCGAGCAGGAGGAGGGTGGTGGTCACCGCAAGGAGGGTCGTGGAGACGGCTGCGACGGTCGGATCGACCACCTGGCGAACCTGCTCCCACATCTCGACCGGCAGGGTCCGGAATCGGGCGCTGGTCAGGAAGATCGCCACGACGACCTCGTCCCAGGACGTGATGAACGCGAACAGGCCACCGGCCAGCATGCCGGGCATGATCAACGGCAGGGTGATCCTGCGGAAGGTCCGGACGGGCCCGGCACCCAGGCTCTGGGCCGCCAGCTCGAGGTTGCGGTCCATCGTCCGGAGGCTGGTCGTCACGTTGACCACGACGAACGGCACGGCCAGCGCCGTGTGGGCCATGACCAGGCCGACCATCGACCCGGCGATCTTCCAGCGCACGAAGACCGAGAACATCCCGATGGCGATGATGATCACCGGGACGATCAGGGGCGAGAGGATGAGCGCGTTGACGGCGCTCCGGCCGGGGAATCGTCCGCGGGCCGTCCCGATCGCCGCGAGGGTCCCGAGCACGGTCGCAAGGAGAGCTGCGAGCAGGGCCGTCTGGGCGCTGTTGATGAAACCGGTCGACCACTGGCGGTCCGTGAGCATCTTCTCGTACCAGCGAGTTGAGAAGCCCTCCGGCGGGAAGGTCAGGGCGTTCGACGACGTGACGCTCATGGGCACGACGACGAGGGTCGGGACCATGAGGAAGAACACCGTGAGGCCGCCAATGGCCAGGAGGAACAGCCGGCGCGGCTGACGCCACGAGTCGATCGCCACTCAACCCTCCTCGAGGCTGCCGAAGGCGTCACGAAGCCGGATGAACCGCGACGCGACGAACAGGACCACGAAGGTCAGGCCCATGAGGATGACCGCCATGGTGCTGCCGATGCCCCAGTCGAGGCGTTGCTGGACGGCGCTGGCGATGAACTGGCTGATCATCGTGTCCTTCGGCGAGCCGAGCAGGGCGGGCGTGATGTAGAAGCCAAGTGCCAGGACGAAGACGAGCAGGGATCCGGCGATCACACCGGGCAGCGAGAGCGGCAGGAAGACTCGGCGGAAGGCCGCGAACGGCGACGCCCCGAGGTTCGCGGCAGCCCGCGTGTACTCCGGATCGATCCGGCGCATCACGGTGTAGATCGGCAGGACCATGAACGGCAGGAGGATCTGGCTCATCCCGAGCATGACGCCGAGCGTGGTGCGGATGAGCGGGATAGGTTCGTCGATGATCCTGGCGCCCAGCAGGAACGAGTTGATGATCCCCGTGTCCCGCAGGATGACCTCCCAGGCGTAGGTCCGGACGAGCAGGCTGGACCAGAACGGGAGGAGCACGGCGATGAGCAGGAGGCCGGCCACCCTGGGCCGGACGATGTTCATGAGGTAGGCGTATGGGTAACCCAGCGCGAGGCAGACGACCGTCGAGAGGCCGGCGACCCAGAACGTGTTGCTGAGAACTCGGATGTTCGCGGCCGAGGCAAAGAAGCGCCCGTAGTTCGCAAAGGCGTCGCCGGTCGGCTTGGGGAAGTCCGTGACACTGCGCA
>MGOD01000036.1:9962-17068 GCA_001795245.1 Chloroflexi bacterium RBG_16_70_13 | reverse complement strand
CCACTGGTGGTCGGACGGAGCAGACGCACCGGTCCGAGCAGGTCAGTCGCGGACGGCTGTCCTCAGCGGGTCTTCCACTCCTGGTACGCGTCCTCAAGCAGCTGGGCGTTCTCGACCACCCAGGCATCGTCGAAGTAGGCGGAAGTTTCGTTGATGTTCGAGACACTGAGGTCTGCGGCTGTCGATGGGTCGGCCGTCGCGTTCTTGTTCGTCGGCCCGTAGGGGATGTACTTGGAGGGCGCCGCGTTGTTCTCCTTGCACGAGGCCCACGCGATGAAGTCCATCGCTGCATCCTTGTTCGGGGTGCCCTTCGGCACGACGAAGTAGTCGGCGGTGACGATCTGTCCGTTCCACTGGATCTCGACCGGTTTGTTGTCGATGTGCTTGGCGCTGTAGGCGCGGCCGTTCCAGATCATCGCCATCGCCACCTCGCCCTTGCCGAGCAGGTCCTGCGATTCGGCGCCCGAGGCCCAGAACACGATGTCGTCCTTGATCGTGTCGAGCTTGGCTGTTGCACGATCCAGATCGAGCGGGTAGAGGTCAGCCGGGGCCACGCCGTCGGCGAGGAGGGCGAACTCGAAGATGCCGCCTGCGGAGTAATCCCAGAACCCGCGCTTGCCGGGGAACTTGGACGTATCGAAGAAGTCGGCCCAGCCCTCGGGCACGCCGGCCGTCTTCTCGGTGTTGTAGCCGAGGACGACGCCGTACGTGATGTCGGCTACGCGATACGTACCGGCGAAGCCGTCGAGGATCTCGTCCTTGGGGATCTTCGTGTAGTCGAGCGGCTCGAGAAGATCAGCGTGGGCATCGAGCCCGAAGTCGTTACCGACATCGACAATGTCCCAGGTGACTTGGCCCCCTTCGACCTGCGCCTTGATCGTCGCGTTCGAGGAGTCCTCGCTCTCCTGGAATGTCACGCCGGTGAGAGCCGCGTACGGCTCGAGCCAGCCCTTGCGCTGGGCTTCTTGGTACGCACCGCCGTACGAGGAAAAGGTCAGGGTCGTGCCGTCCGCTTTCGGCGGGTTCGAGCAGACGTCGGCGACGGGCTCGATCGAGGGGGTCTCGCTCCCGGGCGCCGTCGATGCGGGTGGCGCAGAGCTTGGCGAGGGACTGGCACCACCGCCGCATGCCGCAACCAGCAGCGTGCCTGCGGCAACAAGGGGAAGAAGGCGTCGCCAGGATGTCATCGATCGATCCTCCTCCACGCCCGCGGCCGAGCTCCGTGGCCGGACGGGCCGGAGTCGCACGCACGGAGCGTCGCGGGACCGCGCCATCTTAGTCGGCTCGTATGCCTGGCGATAGTCCCCGGCCAGATCGGCCATGGATATCTCAGGTGAGCCGCCGCGGTCCGCGGCCGCGGGCCTTGACATCGCGAAGAACCTCGCGGGCCGCGTTGTGGCCGGGCACGCCGTAGACCCCTCCGCCCGGATGCGTCCCCGAGCCGCACAGGTAGAGCCCCCGGATCGGAGTCCGGTAATCGCCATAGCCGGGGATCGGCCGCAGGAAGAAGAGCTGGTCGATCGACAGCTCACCGTGGAAGATGTGGCCCTGCGGCAGCGCGTAGATGCGCTCGAGATCCGGCGGCATCAGGATCTGGCGGTCGATGATGGCGTCGCGGATGCCGGGGGCGAACGCGGCGATGGTGTCGACGACCCGATCGGCGAACGACTCGCGCTCGTCGTCCCAGGTCGAGCCGGCCAGGGTGTACGGGGCGTGGCCGCCGAAGACGTTGAGGATGTGCTTGCCCTCGGGCGCCAGGGCCGGGTCGGCGAGCGTCGGCACGACCGGCGACAGGAACGGGCGGGTCGAGGGTCGGCCGTACTTGGCGTCGTCATACGCCCGCTCGAGGTACTCGACGGTCGGTCCCAGGTGGGCATAGGTCGGATAGGCGATGCCCATCGCCTCCCTGTCGAACGCCGTGTAGTCGGGCAGCCGATCGAGCGCGAAGTTGATCTTGAAGGCGGTGCTGAAGGTCTTGTAGGACTCGACCTCGGCGACCGTCTCGGCGTCGAGGTGCTGGGCGCCGACGAGGCGCAGGTAGGTCGTCCGCGGGTCGGCGTTCGAGACGACCACCTTAGCCGGGTATGCGTCGCCGTTCACCAGCTCCACGCCGACCGCCCGGCCGTTGCGGATGACCACCCGGGCGATCTCCGCGTCGGTCAGGATCGTGGTGCCGAGGGATCTTGCGCACGCCGCCAGCGCCTGGGTCAGGCCGCCCATCCCTCCGCGCACGAAGCCCCACCCGCCGGCACCCCTGTGCTCGCCCATCAGGTGATGGAGCAGGACGTAGGCGCTGCCCGGAGTCATCGGTCCCTTGAAGTTGCCGATCGAACCGTAGTAGGCAAGCGTTGCCTTGAGCTGATCCGACTCGAACCACTTGTCGAGGAACTCCACGATCGACCCGGTCATGAGGTCGATGAACCGGAAGGCGTCCCCGCCCATTCGGCGAAGCTTCCAGCCGAGCTCCAGCATGTCCCTCGCGCTCCGCAGGCCGAGCGCCGCCGGGGGCGTCTTCCAGATCAGCTCGCGGACGAACGCGCCCGCCTCATGCAGGAACCGGTTGTAGTCCGGGTAGCGCTCGGCGTCCTTCGGTGAGAATTTCGCGATCTCCGCGCATGTCCTCCGCTCGTCGTCCCAGAGGACCATGTACCGGCCGTCCTCGAACGGGACGAACAGGTTGTCGGTCGGGATCAGCTCGAAGCCGAACTCCGCGAGCCGGAGGTCCTCTATTATCCGACCCTGGAACATGCTGTTGACGTACGAGGTCGTCGAAACCCGGAAGCCCGGCCACACCTCCTCCGTCGCGCAGGCTCCGCCGACGATGCCGCGCCGCTCCAGGACGAGCGTCCGCAAGCCTGCGCGCGCCAGGTACGCGGCGGCGACGAGCCCGTTGTGGCCGGCCCCGATGACGATCGCGTCGTATGAGCTCGCGCTCCCCATCGCCACCACCTCCCGTGGATTCCGATCGAATCGGGACGTGATCCCATGGTAGGCCCGCATTGGAAGCCCGCCGCGCCCGGAAGCCGCTCCTCCGCCGCCACCCTCCTGCAACGCCGGCGCATCCCGGGGGCCACGGGGCACCGCGCGCCGACGTGGGCTACGCTTCGACGGTGAACCTGAGCGTCGACGAGCGCCACCGGCTGGCGCAGGCCGAGGAAGTGAGAATCGAGACGACGTCGCCGACCGGGATCGTGCATCGGACGATCATCTGGATCGTCGTCGACGGCGAGGACGTCTTCGTTCGGTCGGTTAACGGCGAGGGCGCCCGCTGGTATCGCGAGGCGGTGGCGCGGCCTGACGTCGCGTTCGATGTCGGCGGCCGGCGGATCGCGAGCCGCGTCGTCGCGGCCGCCGACCCCGAGTCGGTCGGCCGCTGCAGCGCCGCGCTGAAGGGGAAGTACGCCGCTGATCCCGCCCTCCGGCTGATGCTCCGCCCCCACACCCTGCCGACCACGCTCCGCGTCCTCGCGAGTGCCTGACCCCCGTCCACGGAGCCCCGAAGCATCGATGTACCTCGACGAGTTCAAGCACCAGCTTCCCGACATCGACGAGCGCGAGACGAGCGACTGGATCGAATCGCTGGACGACGTCCTCGACCAGGAGGGTGAGACCCGCGCCCGGTTCCTCCTGTTCAAGCTCCTCAAGCGCGCCCGCCAGCGCCAGGTCGGCCTGCCGCCGCTGACCAACACCCGCTACATCAACACCATCAGCCCCGAGCAGGAGCCGTTCTTTCCGGGCGACGAGCAGCTCGAGCGACGGATCCGCCGGCTCATCCGCTGGAACGCCGTGGCGATGGTCCTGCGGGCCAACAACCGCTTCGCGGGGATCGGCGGCCACCTCGCCACGTATGCCTCGGCGGCGACACTGTACGAGGTCGGCTTCAACCACTTCTTCAAGGGCAAGGACGGCGACGGCGCCGGCGATCAGGTCTTCTACCAGGGCCACGCCGCGCCGGGGATCTACGCCCGGGCCTTCCTCGAGGGCCGCCTGTCCGAGGACCAGCTCGACCACTTCCGGCGGGAGACGCCGCCCCAGGACGGCCTGTCGTCGTACCCGCACCCGCGGCTCATGCCCGACTTCTGGGAGTTTCCGACTGTCTCGATGGGCCTCGGCCCGATCTCGGCGATCTACCAGGCCCGGTTCAACCGGTACCTCCAGAACCGCGGCCTCCTGGACACATCGGGATCGCGCGTCTGGGCCTTCCTGGGCGACGGCGAGACGGACGAGCCGGAGGCCCTCGGGGCCCTCCACGTCGCAGCCCGCGAGGGCCTCGACAACCTGACCTTCGTCGTCAACTGCAACCTCCAGCGCCTCGATGGCCCGGTTCGCGGCAACGGCAAGATCATCCAGGAGCTCGAGGCCGTCTTCCGGGGCTCCGGCTGGAACGTCATCAAGGTCATCTGGGGCCGGGAGTGGGACGAGCTCCTGGCCCGCGACGTCGACGGCGTCCTGGTCGAGAAGATGAACACGACCGTCGATGGCGAGTTCCAGAAGTTCTCGGTCGCCGGCGGCGCCTACATCCGGGAGCACTTCTTCGGCCCCGACCCGCGCCTGCGGCGGCTCGTCGAGCACCTGACCGACGACGACCTCGCCAAGCTCCGCCGGGGCGGCCACGACTACCGCAAGGTCTACGCGGCCTACAAGGAGGCGACGGAGTTCCGCGGTGTGCCCACGGTGATCCTGGCCAAGACCGTCAAGGGCTGGACCCTGGGGCCTGGTGTCGAGGCCCGCAACATCACCCACCAGGCCAAGAAGCTCTCGGAGCAGGAGCTCCGGGTCTTCCGCGATCGCCTGGAGCTCCCGATCCCCGACGCGAAGCTCAAGGACGCCCCGTACTACCACCCCGGGCCCGACTCCGAGGAGGTCCAGTACCTCAAGGAACGGCGACGCCAGCTCGGCGGCGAGCTCCCGAAGCGGGTGGTCCGGGGAGCGCCGCTGCCTGCTCCGAATCCGACCTTCGACGCCGAGTTCGCGGCCGGCAGCTCCACCGCGGTCTCGACGACGATGGCCTACACCCGAATGCTCCGGAACCTCATCCGCGATCCCGAGCTCGGGCCGCGGATCGTGCCGATCATCCCCGACGAAGCACGGACATTCGGGATGGACCCGCTCTTCAACGAGGTCGGCATCTACGCCTCGGGCGGCCAGCGCTACGACCCGGTCGATTCGGAGCTCGTCCTGAAGTACCGCGAGGCGAAGGACGGCCAGGTCCTCGAGGAGGGGATCACGGAGGCCGGCTCGATGGCCAGCTTCAGCGCGGCCGCCACGTCGTACGCGACGAACCGCCTGCCTGTGATCCCGTTCTACATCTTCTACTCGATGTTCGGCTTCCAGCGGACCGGCGACCAGATGTGGGCCGCCGCCGACGCCCGGGCCCGGGGCTTCCTCATGGGCGCGACCGCCGGCCGGACGACCCTCGCCGGCGAGGGCCTCCAGCACGACGACGGCCACACCCACGTCCTGGCCTCGACCGTCCCGAACCTCCGTCAGTACGACCCGGCCTACGCTTACGAGCTCGCCGTGATCATCCGCGAGGGGATCGAGCGGATGTACGTCCGGGGCGAGGACGTCTTCTACTACGTCACGCTCTACAACGAGAACTATCCCCAGGCCCCGAAGCCCGAGGGCGTCGACGAGGGCATCCTCCGGGGCATCTACCGCTTCGCGGCGGCGCCGGACGCGGGCAGGGAGGCTCACGCCGTCCGGCTCGTGGGCTCGGGGGCGATCCTCGGGCAGGTCCTCGAGGCCCAGCACATCCTGGCCGAGCGGTTCGGCGTCGCTGCGGAGGTCTACTCGGCGCCGTCGTTCCCGCTCCTCCGGCGCGACGCGCTCGAGGTGGATCGCTGGAACCGCCTTCACCCCGCCGCGACGGCCCGGGTTCCGTACGTCGCCGGGGTGCTCGGGGCTGACGGCGGTCCGATCGTCGCGGCGAGCGACTGGATGAAGGTCATCCCGCAGATGGTCGCCCCGTGGGTGCCCGCGACGTTCGTCGCCCTGGGCACGGACGGCTTCGGACGGAGCGACACTCGGGAGAGCCTGCGGGCGTTCTTCGAGATCGACGCCGCCAGCATCGCGGCGGCAGCGATGGCGGCCCTGGCTCGCGACGGGTACGTCACGCCCAAGGCGGCCGCAGCGGCGATCAAGGACCTCGGCATCGACCCCGACAAGGTGGACCCAGCGGCAACCTGACGGTTGCCGGCGGCCGTCTGAACCCCGTGCGTGGGAGAGGTCAGGTGACCCTGCGAACGTGATGCAAGGACCCTTGCGTAAACCCGAGTGAGCCACTAGGATTTGCCGCGTCGCCAGCCCCGGCGCCAGCGTCCTCCGACAGCCAGGAGCTCAACCCGTGGATTTCGGCAACCTCACCACCGGCTTCCTCATCGGCCTTCGCGAGGGCGTCGAAGCGGCGCTCATCGTCGCCATCGTCCTGGCCTACGTGGTCCGGACCGGCAACGGCCGCCACATTCCGAAGATCTGGCTGGGCTCCGGCGCCGCGATCATCCTCAGCGTCGCCCTCGGGCTCGTGATCTTCAGCACGGTCGGGGCGTTCGAGGAGCCGTACGAGCAGATCTTCGAGGGCTCGGCCATGCTCCTCGCCGCGGTGGTCGTGACCTGGATGCTGTTCTGGATGCGCCGCCAGTCGATGAACCTGCGGGGCGAGCTCCAGGCGGCCATCGACCGGGTCCTGTCCGAGGGCACGGCATGGGGCCTGGCGGTCCTGGCCTTCACCGCGGTCATCCGCGAGGGGGTGGAGACCGCGCTCTTCCTGGCCGGCCAGGCGACATCGGCCGAGACCGGCGCCGGCAGCGTCCTGGTCGGGGCGGTCGTTGGCCTTGGTGCGGCCGTCGTCATCGGCTGGGGCTTCTATCGCGGCAGCCGGGCCATCGACCTCCGGCTCTTCTTCCGCTGGACCGGGATCGCCCTGGTCTTCATCGCGGCCGGCCTCCTGTCCCACGCCGTCCACGAGTTCATCGAAGTCGCCGAGATCGCGGGAATCGCCGTCATCGGCAGCCAGACCGCGTTCGACATCAGCGGCATCCTGTCGCACGACGACGGGATCGGGCAGTTCCTGCGGGCGATCTTCGGCTACAGCGCTCGCCCCGAGG
>MGOD01000036.1:9462-9925 GCA_001795245.1 Chloroflexi bacterium RBG_16_70_13 | reverse complement strand
GGTCCTGGCCCTGTACCTCCGGCCGGTCCGACCGGCCCCACCGGCCCGCCGCGCAGACCCGGTGGGCGCGGATTGATCCTTCGCGGCATCGGGCTCGACCGAGCGTCCGTTCAGCGCGCGGTCGCGACGACCCGGCTGATCGTGCCGTCGAGGTTGGCGGCGTAGAGCTCACCCGCGGCATCCTCGCCGAAGCCCGCGAGGCCGCCGCCGGCGGTCCCGACGCGGACCGGATCCAGGAGGCCCGGCGCGGGGCCGCCGCCGGCGACGACGGCCGCCGGGATCGCCCACAGCCGTCCCGAGCAGTAGTCGCCGAAGAGGTAGCCGCCGACGAGGATCGGCTGCAGGGCACCGCGGTAGACGTCCCCGCCGATGATCGTGCAGCCCACGTCGTGGCCGTACTCGGTCACCGGCAGGGTCAGGCCCGCGGTCGGGCAGCCCGTCTCGGGCTCGAAGCAGTGGGCGC
>MGOD01000036.1:5629-9447 GCA_001795245.1 Chloroflexi bacterium RBG_16_70_13 | reverse complement strand
AGCCGAAGTCGAGGCCGCCGGCACCCGCCGGCGCCACGTCGACCTCCTCCCACGCCCCCTGCCCGACGTCGCCGATCCAGAGGTCGCCGGTCGCCCGGTCAAAGGCGAAGCGCCAGGGGTTGCGGAGGCCGGTCAGCCAGATCTCGGACCGGGCACCTTCTACGTTTGCGAACGGATTGCCCGGCGGAATTACGTAGGGCGCGCCGTCCTCGCCGGCCGAGTCGACGTCGATGCGGAGGATCTTGCCGAGGAGCGTATCGAGGTGCTCGCCGCTCTCGAGCGGGTCGCCGCCAGCACCGCCATCGCCGAGGCCGACGTAGAGGTAGCCGTCCGGCCCGAAGGCGACGGCCCCGCCGTTGTGATTCGCGTACGGCTGATCGACGGCCAGGATCGTGATCGCCGACGCGGGGTCCAGGTGGTCCGGCCCGGCCGGGTCGAGGCGGTACGAGGCGACGACGGTGTCGCCGTCGACGTCGGTGTAGTCGACGACGATCCGGGGGTCGGCGGGGAAGTCCGGGTGGACAGCGAGACCAAGGAGGCCCTGCTCGCCACCTCTCGAGACGAGCGCCGAGATATCGAGCATCGGAGCGGGCTCGACCGTCCCGTCGCGGACGATGACGACCTGGCCCTCCTTCGTGCCGACGAGCAGGCGATCGGTGCCGTCATCCGGGGCGACGATCGCGAGCGGCGAGCCGGGGACCGTGGCGTACGGCTCGAGCGAGACGGAGATCGTGGTTGGATCGAAGGGGGCGGCCGACGGCCCCGCGCTCGCCGGGGCTGATGGGCTGTCACTGGGCACGGGCGCCGTCGGCCCCGAGGAGCCGCTCGCGGTCGGCTGGCCCTCCCGGCCCCCGAGGCAGCCGCCGACCCCGAGCCCCGAGAGCCCGGCGAGCGCAAGGAGCGCCACGGAGCCGGCAAACGTCCGGCGACGAGCGCTACGGTTGCGGAGCGGGCCGGTCATCGCAGGAATCTACGGCCGGACGCCGGATTCCGGTTCCCCGGGCCGGTTGGGCGGGCCCCGGAGTGCTAGCCTCGGAGCCACGCCGATCCGCACCACAGGAGCGATCGATGGAGGCCTACGAGCTCGCCGACATCAGCGCCACGCGCGCCGCGTCCGGACGCCTCTACCACGAGTTCATCCGGACCCACGACCTGTCCGTCGGCCTCTACGAGCTGCCTGCCGGGGCAACCGATCCCCAGGGTCCGCATACCGAGGACGAGGTCTACCACGTGGTCTCGGGCCGGGCGACGATCACCGTGGGTGGTGTCTCGCGGCCGGTCGGGCCGGGCTCCGTGGTGTTCGTCGCCGCCGACGTCCCGCACCGCTTCCACGACATCACCGAGGACCTCGTGGTGCTCGTGTTCTTCGGCCCGGCCGAGTACACCCACCGGATGGACCACGCGCAACACCGACCCCACGGCGCCGCCCCGGCCTGAGGTGGGCGCCACGGAGGGAGACGGACCCCGGGTGGTGCCCTACCCGGCGTCGCCCGCCGCGATCAGCTCGGCCGCGAGCTCCGGGCCCCGTCCCGTCTCGTCATGGCGGAAGAAGACGTACACGTCGTGCCCGGCGTCGAGGAACGGCCGGATCCGGTTCGCCCAGGCCCGCACCTCCTCCGGACCGTAGTCATGACGGCGGAGGCGAAGGTAGACGAGCGGCCCGGTCAGCCGGATCGTGGGAGCCTCCTCGTCCTCGGGCAGGTCGGTCGCGCAGAGCGAGGCACGCGCCTCGCGGAGCGCGGTGAACGTCTCGTCGACGTGCCAGGAGACATGCTGGAACTCGGTGACGAGGGGGATCGCCGC
This sequence comes from Chloroflexi bacterium RBG_16_70_13, assembly GCA_001795245.1. GTDB lineage: Bacteria > Chloroflexota > Limnocylindria > Limnocylindrales > CSP1-4 > UBA5189. The sequence goes on along the minus strand of MGOD01000036.1, from coordinate 7,644 downwards.
CGGCCATGACGCGAGGAGGCGGCGAAGCGCCGCGTCGGAGCCGGCCTCGGGCTTGCGGTGGACGTTGTGGGGGACGCGGAAGAGGACCGCGCCGAGGCGCTCCCCGAAGCCACCGAGGCCCTCGGTCAGCCAGCGGACGCTCTCCTCGGGCGTGGCCGTGAGGGCACGAATGGCGGCGCCGCGCTGGGCCTTGACGACGAAGCGGAAGTCCGGTGGCGTGGCCGCCACCCAGCCGGCGACCTTGGCCGCCGTCGGGCGTGCGTAGAACGTGTTGTTGAGCTCGACGGCCGGCAGGCGGCTGGCGTAGAAGGGCAGGAGTGCGTCCCCCTTCACGCCGCTCGGGTAGAAGCGCGGCGCCCAGGCCGGGTAGGCGAAGCCGGACGTCCCGACAAGGAGTCGGCCCCGAGCCACCGCGCCGGCCGAGGCGACCGCGTCAGCGACCGGGCGAGGTCCCGGCGGGGAGCCGGTCGGCCCCGCCGTCCGGGCTCGTCGCCGCGTCCGGATGCACGGCCCGGTCGCGGGTTCGGAGCGGCTCCGCCTCGCCGTGGAGCGCCGAATCACAATGGCCCGCGCCGTGACAGAGCCCCTCCGAGATCGCGTCCATGGCCCGCTCGACGACGGCGAGGTCGTCCGCGGCGATCGCCTCGAAGAAGTAGTCGCGGATCCCGTGGAGGTGGGTCGGCGCGGCCGCGCGAAGGCGGGCCAGGCCGAGCGCCGTCAGCGTCGCCTCGGCGCCCCGGGCATCGCTCGCACAGCTCGTCCGCTCCACGAGGCCGTCATCGACGAGGCGATCGACGAGCCGGGTGACGCCGCTCTTCGAGAGGAGCAGCGAGTCGGCCAGCCGGCCCATCCGCAGGCGTCGCTCCGGCGATTCGGCGAGGTGGAGGAGCGTCTCGTATTCCTGGAGCGAGAGACCGTGTCGCGTCCGGAGGTCCTCGTCGAGCCGGCGCTCGACCCGGGCGTGGGCACGCAGGAAGGCACGCCACGGCGCCAGCTGGGCGTCCCGGCGGGAGGGGCGGGGGAGCTCGGAGGCCTGGGTCACCTGCCCATCCTACCCGGCCGTCGTTGACGCGGCAACGAAGGAGGCGACCGAACCGGTCGCGCCAACGGTCGACGGCGGCGTAGCATCGGCGTCATGACGACCCTCGACATCGATGCCCTCCGGCGCCGCTTCCCGGCCCTCGCCGTCGCCCACGGCGACCGGCCGCTCATCTTCCTCGACGGTCCCGGTGGAACCCAGGTCCCCGATGTCGTCATCGATGCCGTGGCGGACTACTACCGGACCTCGAACGCCAACCACGGCGGTGCCTTCGCGACCTCCCGCCGATCCGGCGCGATCGTCGAGGAGGCCCACGCGGCCCTCGCCGACCTCCTCGGTGTCGACGCCGACGAGATCGTCGTCGGGCCGAACATGACGACGCTGACCTTCCACCTGAGCCGCTCGATCGGGGCCGGCCTGGAGCCCGGCGACGAGATCGTCCTGACCGGCCTGGATCATGCCGCGAACGTCGATCCGTGGCTCGCCGTCGCCGCCGACCGCGGGCTCATCGTTCGCTGGTGGGAGCCGGATCTCGCGGACTGCACCCTGGACCTCGCCGGCCTCGAGGCGCTCCTCTCGCCGCGGACCCGCCTCGTCGCGGTCGGTTGGGCCTCGAACGCGGTGGGCACGATCAACCCGATCGCCCGGATCGCGGCCGCGGCACATCGCGTGGGGGCGCTCGTGTACGTCGATGCCGTCCACGCCGCGCCGCACCTGGCCCTCGACGCCCGGGTGGTCGACGCCGATTTCGTCGCCTGCTCGGTCTACAAGTTCTTCGGCCCGCACCTTGGCGCCGTCTATGGCCGGCGCTCGATCCTCGCGGCGCTCCGCGCCTACAAGGTCCGCCCGGCCGGTCATCGCTTCGAGACTGGGACGGGCAACTTCGAGGGCCAGGCCGGGGCCCTGGCCGCGATCGGCTACCTGGAGGACGTGGGACGGATGGCCGGTGCCCCGGCCGACGCGACCCGCCGCGAGC
>MGOD01000036.1:2914-5614 GCA_001795245.1 Chloroflexi bacterium RBG_16_70_13 | reverse complement strand
CGCCATGGGCGCGATCCGCACGGTCGAGATGGAGCTCTACCGGCGCCTCCATGACGGCCTCGTCGCGATCCACGGGCTGACCCTTCACGGAATTGCCGACCCGAGCGCCTTCGACCGGCGGACCCCGACGGCCGCGTTCACGCTGGCGGGGATCGCCGCGCCGGACGTGGCCCGACGGCTCGGCGACGACGGGATCGCCGCCTGGGACGGCAACTTCTACGCCCTCGGGCTCGTCGAACGGCTGGGTCTCGAGGGCTCGGGCGGGCTCGTCCGGCTCGGGTTGACCCATTACAACACGGCCGACGAGGTCGACCGCGTGCTCGAAGCGCTCGGCCGGATCGCCGCCGGTGCGCCGTCGGCCGAAGCGGGGATCGCGGCGGCGCGGTGAGCGGGTCGGCGCGAATGGGCGGTTCGACGGGGTGAGCGCGGCGTCAAGCGGCCCGGCCGTCGCGGTCATCGGCGGCGGCATCGTCGGGCTGGCGACGGCGGCGTACCTCGCCGAGGGCGGCGCCCGGGTCACCGTCTTCGAGCGGGAGGCGATCGCGGCCGGGGCGTCCGGCCGGAACTCCGGCGTCGTCCAGCACCCGTTCGATCCGGCGCTCGTGCCCCTCTACCACGAGACCGTCGCCGCGTATCGGCGCCTGGCCGAAGCGGCGCCCGACCTGGGCTTTGCCCTCCCGGCCGTGTCGGCCGGGCTCCTGCTCGTGGCCCATGGGCCGGGCGTGGTCACGGCCCTCGGCGCCCATCTCCGGGCGAGCGTCCCCGAGCTCGACGTCGAGGTCCTCGACCCGACGACTCTCCGGGCGCTCGAGCCGTCGGTCGCGGAGGGCGTCCACGCGCTGCGGGTCCCGATCGCCTATCCGGTCGTGCCTGCCGCGCCGACCTATGCGTGGGCCAACCGCGCCGAGCGGCTCGGGGTGGCGATCCGGCTCGGCCGGTCGGCGAGCCCCGCGTTCATCGGCGACCGCGTGGCCGGCGTGGCCGTGGACGGCCGCCGCGAGCCCGCCGACGCGGTCGTCGTCGCGGCCGGGCCGTGGAGCGCGGCGCTCTGCGACCCGACCGGACGCTGGCGGCCGATACGGCCGCTGTGGGGCGTCGTCGTCGAGACTCTCCTCGCCGACCCCCCAGGCCACGTCATCGAGGAAGCGGCGATGGACGTCGCCCTCGGGACCGGCGAGCTCGCGATCCAGGCCGGCGAGGGCCGTGACGATCCGACCGAGACTCCCGAGACCAGCCTCGTGACCGCCGCCGGGGCCACCGCCGTCGGCTCGACCTTCCTCGAGGCCGAGCCTGATCCGCCGGCCTGGACGGAGCGGATCCTGGCCCGGGCCGCGACATTCGTGCCCGGGGTCGCGGATGCGCCGATCCGCGAGACGCGGGCCTGCGCCCGGCCGCTCTCGGCCGACGGGCGGCCGCTCGTCGGCCGGATTCCGTGGGCGGACGGTCTGTACCTCTGCTCCGGCCACGGGCCGTGGGGTATCACCACCGGGCCGGCATCGGGACGCCAGATCGCGGACCTCGTGCTGGGTCGAGACGCCGCGATCCCGGCGGTCTTCGACCCCGCCCGGTTCCGTCATGCCTGAGGGCTCGGGGTCGCATGGCCTCGCCGCCGCAGCGAGGGGTGGCGGGGGCCACCCGGGTGCGTATCCTGCGGCCATGATCACATCGGTCGCTGGCCGCGCCTTCGGGGCCCAGAGCATGACCGCACCGCTCCATGACGTCCTCGTCAAGCGGCCGGGGCCGGCGTTCGGAGCCGCCTTCGACGAGCCCGCCCACGGCTTCCTCCACCCGGTCGACCTGGACCTCGCCCGGCGCGAGCACGACGCGTTCACCGACCTGCTCGCATCGCTCGGCGCCCGCGTGCACCGGCTCGAGACGGAGGTCGCCAGCCCGGATCTCGTCTACACGTACGATCCGCTCCTCGTTTCCGACCGGGGCGCGATCCCGCTCCGGCCGGGCAAGCCGACGCGGCTCGGGGAGCCCGCGGCCATCGAAGCGTGGACCCACGCGGCGGGGATCCCGACGCTTGGGCGGATCGAGGCGCCGGGCAGCATCGAGGGCGGAGACACGTTCTGGCTCCGGCCGGACCTCCTCTGCATCGGGCGAACCCTCCGAACGAACAGCGAGGGCGTCCGCCAGCTCGCCGCCATCGTCGGCGGTGACGTCCGCGTGTTCGACGTCCCGTACTGGCGCGGGCCGGCCGACCTGATCCACCTCCTGTCGGTGATCTCGCCGCTTGCCGACGACCTCGCGCTCGTCTTCGAGCCGCTCTTGCCGGTCGGGCTCTGGGAGCTCCTGCGCGAGCTCGGCATCCGGTCGATCCCGGTGCCCGAGGAGGAGTTCGCTACCCTCGGCTGCAACGTCCTGGCGGTCCGGCCGGGCGTGGTCATCGCCGCCGACGGGAACCCGGCCACGGCCGCGGCGATGGCCGCCGCCGGCTGCGAGGTCAACACCTATCCGGCCTTCGAGATCGGGATCAACGGCTCCGGGGGACCGACCTGCTTGACCCGTCCGATCCTCCGTGGCTGAGGATCGGGCCGTGGGCGCCGCAGCGGCGGGTGGGGCGGGGGCGGGTTCCGCGGGGGAGGGCGTCGCGGCGCGCGCGTCGGATCGCGCGTCGGATGGCGCGGCGGCGGCGGTCGATCCGGAGCGGACCGTCGACGACCTCCGTCGCCTGGTTCGCACCCCGAGCGTGACGGG
>MGOD01000036.1:2076-2828 GCA_001795245.1 Chloroflexi bacterium RBG_16_70_13 | reverse complement strand
GCCGAGTTCGCCCGGACGGACCCCGACTGGCCCGGCCAGGAGATGCCCCGGGCAGACCTGCCGGTGGTCGTCGGACGGCTCGGCAGGCGCGGCGGCCGGCGGTTGCTCCTCGTGGGCCACACGGACGTCGTGCCGGTCGGTGATCCGGCGACCTGGTCGGTCGACCCGTGGGCGGCGGAGATCCGTGACGGGCGCCTCTTCGGACGCGGCGCCTGCGACATGAAGGGCGGCTGCGCGTCCATCCTCGCCGCGCTGCGGGCCCTCGTGGCCTGCGGCGCGGCGGCGGCCCTCGGCGGCGAGGTCGTCGCCGCGTTCGTGCCGTCCGAGGAGGACGGCGGCCAGGGCATGCTCGCCGCGATCCGGGCCGGGATCGTGGGCGACATGGCGATCATCACCGAGCCGACCGATCTCGATGTAGTCATCGCCCACGCGGGGGCGATCACGTTCCGGCTCACGGTCCCGGGCCGGGCGGCCCACGCGTCGATGCGTCGCGAGGGGGTCTCCGCCCTTGACAGGCTGATGGTTCTGGTCCGGGCGCTCGAGGCCGATGAGGCCGCCCGCAACGCCGCCGAGACGGATCCGCTCATGACCGCCATCGGTCTCCCGTACCCGACGATCGTGGGGATGGTCAGCGGCGGTGACTGGGCGTCGACGGTCATGGATCGGATCGTGGCCGACGGCCGCTACGGCGTGGCCCTGGGTGAGACGTGGCGGGATGCCGAGGCACGGCTGCGCCGGGGGATCGCCGACGC
>MGOD01000036.1:592-2046 GCA_001795245.1 Chloroflexi bacterium RBG_16_70_13 | reverse complement strand
GTTCCTGCGCGACCACCCGCCTGCGGTGGAGCTCGTCGGCGGCCGCTTCTCGTCGGCTCGGGTCGAGGCCGATCATCCGCTCCCGCGGTCGCTCGCCGCCGCGACCGAGGCCGTCCTCGGCCGGCGGCCCGGCTTCATCGGCGAGCCCTACGGGGCGGACATGCGGCTGCTCGTCAACGAGGGCCGGACGCCGACCGTCATCTTCGGCCCCGGTCACGTTTCGGTCGCTCACAGTGCCGACGAGCACGTCCCGATCGACGATGTCGTCGCCTGTGCCCGGGTGCTGGCGAGCTGGGTAGAACGGGAGCTGTCTCCCGCCTCCTGACGGCTGGTCGCAGCCCCGCCGCGGACGTTGCTCAGCGGCCGGCGACGCCCGATTCCGGTTGTCCCGTCGCGCTGAGGGCCGCCGCGCTGGCCCGGAGGGACGCAGCGCTTGCCCGGAGGACGACGATCGGGATGACCACGCAGCCGGCGCCGAGGATGCCGAGGGCAGCGTAGCCCGTGACGGCCATGATCACCCCCGAGCCGAGGCTGGCCGCCGCGGCGGTGCTCCAGATGAGCGCGTCGGCCACGCCCTGGATCCGCGTCCGTTCGTGGATCTCGAGATGCTGCGACAGGAGCGTGCTACCGGCCACGAATCCCAGGTTCCAGCCGAATCCGAGCAGGAAGAGGGCCACGAGGAGGAGGTTGCCGCCGGTCGGCGGGGCGGATGCGGCCATGATCGACGAGATCGCCAGGACGGCCGTCCCGAAAACGATCGTCCGGACCGCGCCGAGGCGCTCGGTCAGCCGGCCCGAGAGCGGCGACAGGGCGAACATGCCGAGGGTGTGGGCCGACAGGACGGCGCCCACGGCCCCGAGGTCGTGCCCATGCTGGGTCATGTGGAGGGGCGTCATCGTCATGATCAGGACCATCACGAACTGGCCGATCACGAGCGCCACGATCGAGGCGAGGACGCCGGGCCGGAGCAGCGTCGCCCGGAGGGCGAGCGCCCCGCCGACCGGAGTCGTTTCCCGGGCCCGCGACGCCGATTCGTCGGCCAGCTCGTAGGGATCGGGGCGAAGCAGGACGTAGGACAGGACGGCGGCGATCGTCACGAAGGCGACCGGCACGAGGTACGGGCCGGCGAGCGGCGCGAGCCCGACGGCCCCGGCGAGCTCACTCGAGATGGGCACCAGCCAGGGCCCCACGACCGACCCGACCGTCGCCGCCCAGACGACGGTTCCGATGGCCGAGGCGCGCCGCTCGGCCGGGACCAGGTCCGCGGCGGTGTAGCGCGATAGCTGGTTCGAGGTGTTGCCGAACCCGATAAGGAGGGTGCCGGCGAGGAGCAGCGGGAACGATCCCAGGATCACCGAGGCCGTCGCGATCAGGGCGCCGCCGACGCCGATCGCGTAGCCGGCGACGAGCCCCGCGCGGCGCCCGCGCCGGGCCATCAGCGCGGACAGGATGAT
>MGOD01000036.1:0-579 GCA_001795245.1 Chloroflexi bacterium RBG_16_70_13 | reverse complement strand
GCCACCGACGACGGTCGCCCCCGGCGCCCCGGCCAGCGTGGCCGAGCCGAGCATGTCCCTGGCCACGATCGTCGCCACGGTGACCGCGGCGATGTGCCCGGTACTGCCGAGCGCGACGCCGGCCACGAGGCTGAGCCGGGCGCGACGACGGGCGGCCCTGATCGCGACAGGGGAGAGGTCGGGCATCGAGGGAACGATAGCCGGGTAGAGCGTCAGAGGCCGAGGCGCAGGTCAGAGGCCGAGGCGCAGGTCAGAGGCCGAGCCGCAGCGGCTCGTAGCGCTCGCCGGGCGGCGGCGGGGGAGGCGCCTGGCCATCGCCGGCCGCGGCCAGCTCCACATAGCGGCACAGCGCGTTCGCCAGGCGCATCTGGGCGGGGGTCCGGGCCCGGACGCGGAGGAGGTCCGGTGAGGCGGCCACGATCGTCACGCAGCGGGCCCGGGACGTCGCGACGTTGAGGCGGTTCCGGGAGTACAGGAAATCCATGCCCCGCGGGGCCAGCTCCGGGCTGGAGGTCGTCAGCGAGTAGATGCTGATCGGCGCCTCCTGGCCCTGGAACTTGTCGACGGTCCCGACCCGCG
>MGOD01000035.1:12701-16852 GCA_001795245.1 Chloroflexi bacterium RBG_16_70_13 | reverse complement strand
TCGTCGTCCACGGCAGCGGCGTGGACGAGCTGCCCCTCGACGGCTCCGGGGTGATGCTCGATGTGACGCCAGAAGGTATCTCCGAATCGCGCGTCGAGCCCGGCCCGCTCGGCCTCCGCGCCGCGGAGACCTCGGAGCTCAGCGGCGGCACGGCCGACCGCAATGCCGCGTTGTCAACCTCGATCCTCGACGGCCAAGGTGGCGCCCGCCGCGATGTCGTCCTCCTCAATGCCGGCGCGGCGTTCGTGGCGGCCGGCCGGGTCGCGTCGCTGCTCCAGGGCATCGCCCTGGCGGCCGAGACGATCGACGACGGCCGAGCTCGCCAACTCCTGGAGCGCCTCCGGGCGTCGAAGGTCGCCGCCGACGCCGCCCGGGCCGAGGCCGAGGGCGCGGAATCATGACGATCGCGACGACGGCCACGCGGCCGCGCAGCCGGGCCGGCGTCGTGGCCCAGATCGCCGCGCGACGGCGGGCCGACGTGATGGCCGAGCTCTCGGACATCGACAACGAGGAGCTCCGGCGGCGACTCGCGGCCGCGCCGGCGCCGCGGCCGATCGCCGAGCGGCTGGCTGCGCAGGGACTCCATCTGATCGCCGAGATCAAGCGCGCCTCCCCGTCGGCCGGCACGATCGCGGCGGCGGGCGACGATCTCGTCGCCCGGGCACGGGCCTACGAGCGTGGCGGGGCGGCCGCGATCTCGGTCCTCTGCGAGCCGCACTGGTTCGGCGGTTCGGTGGAGGACATGGCGGCGGTCCGGGCCGCGGTTTCGGTCCCGGTCCTGGCCAAGGAGTTCATCGTCGAGGCCCGCCAGCTCGAGATCCTCCGGGCGGCCGGCGCGGACGCCGTCCTGCTCCTCGCCGTGCTCCATCGGGGACGGGCCCTGGCGCGCCTCGTCGAGCGGGCCCTGGACGTCGGCCTCGAGCCGCTCGTCGAGGCCCACGACGAGCGCGAGCTCGAGGCCGCGCTGGCGACGCCGGCGCGGCTCATCGGCATCAACAACCGCGACCTGCGGACGCTCGAGGTCGATCCCGAGCGGGCCGCCGAGCTCCGGGCGCTCGTGCCCGAGGACCGCCTGGTGGTCGCCGAATCGGGGGTCCGCGAAGCCGCCACCGTCCGCGGCTGGCGGGCCCTCGGGTTCGACGCCGCGCTCATCGGCGAAGCCCTCGTCCGGACCGCGGATCCGGAGGCCGCGGCCCGCGCCTACGCGGCCGCCGGCCGCCCACCGGCCGACCCGGCCAACCTGGATCGAGTCCCGTTCGTGAAGATCTGCGGCGTCACCGACGCCGCCGGCCTTGAGGCGGCCGTCCGGGCGGGGGCCGATGCGATCGGCCTCAACCTCGTCCCGGGCACGCCCCGCGCCCTCGAGCTCCACGAAGCCGCCGAGCTTGCGGCGCGTCTCCGGGCCATCGCCCCTGCCGGTTCCCGACCCGGTGTCGTCGCCATCACCGTGGATCTCGAGGGGGAGGAGCTGAACCGGATCGGAGCCGCCCTCGATGCCGACGCCATCCAGCTGAACGGGACCGAGCCTCCGGCGCTCATCGCCGCCCTCGAGCGGCCGGCGTGGAAGGTCCTCCACCTGCCGGCCTTGGCTGGTGGCGAGTACGGGCGCGCCTCCACGGACGTCGTCGTCGCGGAGGTGGTGCCGGCGGCCCGGGCGGCACTGGCCGCCGGGGCACGGCGGATCCTCCTCGACACCGCGGGCGGGCCGCACCCTGGCGGGACGGGGACCCGGTCCGACCCGGGCCTCGTTGCCGCCGTCGCACGCGAGGTCGAGGTCACGCTGGCCGGCGGCCTCCACCCGGCCAGCGTCGGGCCAGCCCTGCGGGCGGCGCCGGTCATCGGCGTCGACGTCGCGTCGGGAGTCGAGGGGCCCCGACGGGCCGGGGAGCGACCTACCAAGGACCCCTTGAAGGTCGCCCTCTTCGTGAAGCGGGCCCGGGCCGCCCGAATCGACCGTCCCAACCTCCCGGTCCGGCCGGTGCCGGTCCATCCCGGCCTCGTCGAGGCCGACGATCGCGGCCGCTGGGGCATGGAGCGAGATTTCGGCGGCCGCTACGTGCCGGAGACGCTGATGGGCGCGCTCGAGCAGCTCGAGTCGGCGTACGACGCGATCCGCCACGATCCCCGCTTCTGGGCCGAGCTGCGCGAGCTCCTCGAGCACTTCGCCGGCCGGCCGACGGCCCTCTACCGTGCCGACCGCCTGGCCGCGGCCGCGGCCATCGAGGCCGCCCGGCTCGCCGCCGCGGTCGCCGACCGCGGCGCGCGCGCGCGGCAGATCCCGGCGATCCGCCTCTACCTGAAGCGCGAGGACCTCGCCCACACCGGGGCCCACACCGGGGCCCACAAGATCAACAACGCCCTCGGCCAGGCGCTCCTGACCCGCCGGCTCGGCAAGTCGCGGGTCATCGCCGAGACCGGCGCCGGCCAGCACGGCGTCGCGACGGCGACCGCCTGCGCCCTGTTGGGCCTGCCATGCGTCGTCTTCATGGGCGAGGAGGACATCCGCCGCCAGGCCCCCAACGTCCACCGGATGCGGGCCCTCGGGGCGGAGGTCCGGAACGTCACCTCGGGCACGGCGACCCTCAAGGATGCGGTCAACGAGGCGATGCGCGACTGGGTCACGAACGTCGAGACGACCCACTACGTCCTCGGCTCGGCGATGGGCCCGCACCCCTACCCGACGATCGTCCGCGACCTCCAGCGCCGGATCGGCGACGAGGCCGCGCGGCAGCTTCACGACGTCGAGGGCCGGCTGCCGGACCTTGCCCTCGCCTGCGTCGGCGGGGGATCGAATGCCATCGGGCTCCTTGCCCGCTTCATCGGAGAGCCGTCCGTCCGCCTCGCCGTCGCCGAGGCCGCCGGAGACGGGATCCCCACCGGCCGGCACGCGGCGGCCATCGCCGGCGGTACGCCCGGCATCCTCCACGGCTCGCGCTCGCTCATGCTCCAGGACCGCGACGGCCAGGTCGTCGAGGCCCACAGCGCCTCGGCCGGCCTCGACTACCCGGGTGTCGGGCCGCAGCTCGCGGCCCTTGCCGAGGCTGGCAGGCTGGAGGTCGCGACGGCGACGGATCGCGAGGCGATCGCGGCGATGCGGACGGTCACCCGGACGGAGGGCATCCTGCCGGCGCTCGAGACGGCCCACGCGGTCGCCGCGCTTCCAAAGCTCCTCGCCGGGATCGAGGGGTCCAGCCAGCGGCTACCGGACGGCGGCCTCGTCCTCCTCGGGTTCTCGGGCCGGGGCGACAAGGACATGGCGGCGCTCGAGCATTTCGCCGATGTCGAGCCGTGGGCCGGGATCGGCCCAGGTGCGGCATGACCATCAACGAGCTCCGAATCCTGTGCCTGTCGCTCCCCGGGACGCACGAGAAGTTGACGTGGGGCGACGGCGAGCACGACGGTGACGTGACCTTTCGGGTGAAGGACAGGATCTACCTGATCACCGGCCCGGACGGCGGCCGGGCGAGCATCCGGACCTCGATCGACCAGCAGGCCGAGCTCATGGACGCCTTTCCGGACGCCTTCTCGAGCGCGCCCTACGTCGGCCGCTTCGGCTGGGTAAGCGTGAAGCTCGACCTCCTCGACCCGGAGCTCATCCGGGGGGTCATCGAGGGCGCCTGGCGCCGGACGGCGCCGAAGGCCATCGTGGCCGAGTTCGACGCCGCGCGCCGATGACGTCGACCCTCGCCGTCCCGGCCGGTGCCGGCTCCACCGGCGACACGGCCGGCGGCCGGCGGATCGGCGCGGCGTTCGAGCAGTCCCGCGCCCAGGCCCGAGCGGCCCTGATCCCGTACGTCGTCGCCGGCTACCCCGATGCGGACGCGTCGTTCGCGACGGCCTGCGCCGCGATCGACGCCGGGGCCGACCTCCTCGAGATCGGCCTGCCGTACTCCGATCCTCTCGCCGACGGCGCGACGCTCCAGCGTGCCTCGCACGCCGCGCTCGTCGCCGGGACGACGTTCGAGCGATCGCTGGCGCTCGTCGCCCGGGTCGCCGCCGCCCGCCCTGCCGTCCCCCTCGTCCCGATGGGCTACGCCAACCAGCTCATCGGCGGTGGCGACGGCCGGGACCGGGCCGCGGCCCTCGCCGCCGCCGGGGCGGCGGGGGTCATCGTCGCCGACCTGACGCCCGACGAGGGGGGCCCGTTCGAG
>MGOD01000035.1:8896-12691 GCA_001795245.1 Chloroflexi bacterium RBG_16_70_13 | reverse complement strand
GCCGCGGCGGGTCTCGCCGTCGTCTACCTCGTCGCCCCGACGACCTCGCCCGCGCGTCGAGCCTCGATCGCCGCCCGGAGCGGCGGCTTCCTGTACTGCGTCAGCCTCGTCGGGGTCACGGGCGCCAGGACGAGCCTGCCCTCGACGGCCCGAAGGCTGGTGGCCGAGGTCCGGGCGGTCTCGCCCGTGCCGGTCGCCGTCGGCTTCGGGGTCTCGAAGCCGGCCCACGTCCGGGCCCTCGCCCGGGCCGGCGCCGACGGGGTGATCGTCGCCTCGGCGCTCGTCGACGCCCTCGGCCCGGACGGTCGCGACGTCGTCGCGATGAGCCGGCTCGTTGCAACGCTCCGGGCAGCCACCGGGCGATAACCTGCGGCAATGGCCACGCGCATCCCGGTCGCGATCGAGGAAACGCCGAAGAAGTCGTTCGCCACGGCGATCGACTGGCCGGGCTGGTCGCGATCGGGCAAGAACGTGGCGGGTGCGCTCGAGGCGCTCGCCGCGTACGCCGATCGCTACCGCGTCGTCCTGACCCTGGCAGGGGTCGACTTCCCGGCCGGCGACCTCGAGCTCGAGGTCTTCGAAACCGCGGGCGGAGGCGCCGGCACCGAGTTTGGCGTCCCGAGCCGGGTCACCGATGCCGACCGCCGGCCCACGACCGCCGCTGAGGGCGAGCGGCTGGCCTGCCTCGTTGAGGCCGCATGGGCCCGCCTGGCGGAGGTCGCCGAGCACTCGCCCGAGGCCCTTCGCAAAGGCCCCCGCGGCGGCGGCCGGGACAGGACGAAGATGCTCGGCCACGTCCTCGAGGCCGACGTCGCCTACGCCCGCGAGGTCGGGCTGAAGGTCAAGCCCCCGGCGCTCGAGGACCAGGTCGCGATCGCCGACCTCCGGGCCGCGATGCTCGACGTCCTCCGGCAACCGACCGACGGCTCGCCCCTGGCCGAGCGCAAGTGGCCGGCCCGCTACGCCGCCCACCGGATCGCCTGGCACGCCCTCGATCACGCCTGGGAGATGGAGGACCGCGCCGGGCCTTGAGGCCCGACAGGACCTGCCGGCGACGCGCCCTCTATCGTGGTCGACGTGACGGATCAGGAGACCGCGGCCTGCTCCACACGCCCGGGGCTCCGGGGCTGGCTTCCGATCGCCGGCCTGCTCATGGTGGCAGCCGTCCTCGTCGTCGGAGTCCCGCTCTTGACTCGTCCGGGTCCCAGCGATCCGACGCCCGCGGCGAGCGACCCGATTGCGTGGATCGCCAACATCGCCGGCCAGCTCGGCTGCGAGGGCCCTGTGACGACGATCGGCGGCGAGGTGCCGACCGACGATGGCGTGGGCCAGCCCGGCGTCACGCCGGAGGCAGCCCTTGCCGAGTTCCTCGGCCCGGACAATCCGTACGCAGCGCTTCCGGCCGCCGGGTACACGTTGCTCCACGGCGCCCCGCACTGGGCCAGCTTCGCCCACATCGTCGACGGCGCGCCGAAGGCAATCATCGTCCTTACCGATTCCTCAAAGTTCCAGCGGGCGGGCACCGGCTGGATCGTCATCGGCCTCCGCGCCTGCGATCCGGCGGAATTCGATCCGAACGTTCCTCTGACCTTCCCGGTCATGTTCTGGACCGACGCCTCTGGCGCCCGGGTCTCGACCGCCACGATCCGCTCGTTCGCCGGGCCCGCCCACTGCGGCTGGGCGTCGGTCACGTTCCTCCGCTTCGACGGCCAGACCTACCTCCGCGATCCAGAAGGGGTGATGGGCGCCTTCGTCACATCGGCCTTCGAGGTCGGCGTCCAGCTGCCAGAGACAGCGACTGACGCCGGCTATCGCCAAGGCGCCTCGAGGTTGTGGGTCGATCCCGGGGCCGACGGCTACGTCGTCCTTGACGACGACATCGTCGAGCGCTGGCCACGATCGACGGAGCCGATGCTCGCCTGCACCTAGCGCTCAGCCGTCAGGCTGACGCAATCGCCTCCGCGGCGAGCCGGCGCAGGTCGGAGGGCGAGGTGCCGGCGGCCAGCGGCTCTCGGATCCCGGTCGCGCCATCGGCCTTCGAGAGCTTGCGGCCGTCGGGCCGGCGAATGAGTGGGTGGTGGAGGAACCGCGGCGGCGTCACCCGGCCGAGGAGGCGAGCCAGCCGGACCTGGGCGGGCGTCGCTTCCACCAGGTCCTCGCCGCGGATCACGAGATCGATCTCGTGGCGCAGGTCGTCGACGACGACGCAGAGGGCGTACGTCCAGTTGCCGTGGCGGTCGCGGATCGGGAGGTCGCCCCCGGCCGAGGGCGTCCCGGCTCGCTCGCCGAGGACGAGATCGGTCCACGGCTCCTCCCCGTCGCCGAGGGCGACCCGCCAGGTGACGCCACGCGCTTCCCGGTCGAGCCGTCGCGTGGCGCAGCCGCCCGGGCAGCCCGGGCCGGACCAGGCGTGACCGTGCCCTGCCGCCCAGCGCGCGAACGTCGTCCGCGAGCAGTCGCAGGCATAGACGGCGGCCACTCGATCGAGCAGAACGACGGCGGTCTCGTAGGAGGCCCCATTGTCCGATTGCCGGTAAGCGGATGGCCCGCCGGCCCGCAGCGAGCCGAGCGTCGGCTCGTCGGGCACGAAGCCCAGCGCCTCGATGTCGTCGAGCAGGGCGGTCTCAAGGACCGGCCGGCAGCGCTGGCGGTCGTGGTCCTCGATCCGCAGGACAACGCTGCCGCCCGTCGCCCGCGCCACCCGCCAGGTCACGGCGGCGTTGGCGACGTGGCCGAGGTGGAGGAACCCGGTCGGAGCCGGCGCGAACCGCGTCCGGAGGCCGCGCGGCATTGTCTCGGCCGCGGCGGCCAGCCGGGTCGCGAACGGCGCCTCAGTCGTCGCCCACCTCCTCGGCCGCGATCCGGCCGGCGCGGGCCACCCGGCGCCGATCGGCAGCCTCGAGGGCCCGGGTCGAGGCGAACAGCCGCCGGTAGAGGGTGAGCAAGTCGGCCTGCGGCATCGGGCCGGCGTTCGCCATCGTCACCCGCAGCAGGATCTCGCGCTCTCGTGCGACATCGCGGATCGCCCGCCGCCCGGCGGCCACCTTCGCCTGCCCGACGACCCGGGCGAGCTCGGCCCGTTCATTGAGGAGCCTGACGATCCGGCGGTCGAGGGCATCGATCCGGCGGCGCAGGCGCCGGAGCTCGGCCGACTCCCCGCTGCCGTCAGCGCGCGCCATGGCGATCTCCCAGCCCGGCCGCGATCCGCTCGAGCGCGAGGTGGTAGCCGCGGGCACCCTGGCCGACGATCGAGGTGACCGCGATGTCGGCAAGGAAGTTCACCTGCCGGAAGGGCTCGCGCGTCGACGGATCGGAGAGGTGGACCTCGATGAACGGCCGCGCGATGCCGAGGAGCGCGTCGCGCAGGGCGACCGAGGTGTGGGTCAGCCCGCCGGCGTTAACGATCGCGACGTCGAAGTCCCGCTCGTGGAGGCGGTCGATGAGGGCGCCCTCGTGGTTCGACTGGAAGAAGTCGACCTGCAGGCCCAGCTCGGCGGCCCGGGCGGCGATCCCGGTGTGGATCTCGTCGAGCGTCTCCCGCCCGTAGATCTCGGGTTCGCGCGTGCCGAGGAGATTGAGGTTCGGGCCCTGGAGGACGAGGACGCGGGTCACGCGGCACCGCCGACCGTGGCCGGGGCGAGGAGCGCCGCCGTAACGTCGCGGACCAGCGCGTCGTCGATGTCGTCGCGAACGACGTGGCCGTCGGCCGTCGGCAGGACCCAGCGGAGGTGACCCCCGCGATGCTTCTTGTCGGCTCCGAGGTGATCGAGGCCCGACCCAATTGGATAGGGGAGC
>MGOD01000035.1:7106-8881 GCA_001795245.1 Chloroflexi bacterium RBG_16_70_13 | reverse complement strand
GTGCCGAGCCCGACCGCATCGAGGACGCGCTCCACGCGAGCCGCCCGCTCCGGCGGCGTCACGCCGGCCGCGACGCCGATTCGGCAGGCCGCTCGCAGGCCCCAGGCGACGGCCTCGCCGTGGCAGAGGTCCCGGTAGCCGCCGGCGGCCTCGACCGCATGCCCGAGAGAATGCCCCAGGTTGAGCGCGATCCGGCCGGCCGCCTCCCGCTCGTCGGCGGTGACGACCTCCACCTTGGCCCAGGCGCAGCGCTCGACGAGCTCGGCCAGCGAGCCGTCGGCGACCGCCGCCGCGTCGCCGGCCGCGAGGGCGGCCCCGCGAGCCTCGAGGAGCTCGAACAGGCGATCGTGGCCGAGCGCGGCCATCTTCACGGCCTCGCCCAGGGCGGCCCGCCGCTCGCGCTCGGGCAGTGTCTCCAGGAGCGCGACGTCGATGACGATCGCGGCCGGCTGATGGAACGCCCCGACGAGGTTCTTGCCCTCCGGCAGGTCTACCCCGGTCTTTCCGCCGATCGAGGCGTCGATCTGGGCGACGAGCGTCGTCGGCACCTGGATGATGGGGACACCGCGGAGCCAAGTCGCCGCCACGAAGCCGGCGGTGTCGCCGAGGGCGCCGCCTCCGACCGCCACGATCGGCTCGCCCCGCTCCACGCGCCGGCGGGCGAGATCGCGGGCTGCCTCCTCCACGACGGCCAGCGTCTTGGCGGCCTCGCCCTGGGGCAGAAGGACGACCTCGACGGGCAGGCCCGCGGCGTGTACCGCCGCCTCGAGCCGACCGCCGACCGCAGCCCATGCACCGGGCTCGCTGACGACCACGGCGCGCGACGCCCCCAGCCGCGTCAGCTCCGCGGCGACCGACCGCCCGGCGATTCCGTCGCCCAGGACGATCCGCCCGATCGTCGTGTCGGCCCGGAGGAGGGTGGTCCCAGGAGCCGCCGCGATCTCGCCGACCGCTCGATCCACCGCATCGACGACGCCGTGGACCTCCGCCATCCCCACGATCCGCGTCGCCGCGCCGTAGAACCGAACGCGCGCCGCGGTCAGCTCGCGCAAGGCCCGGATCGGGTCGCGGCCGGCGACTAGCGGCCGGACGGTGGGGCTGTGGCGGAGGCGCTGGGCCAGGACCTCCGGCCGCGAGTCCAGCCAGATCGGAACGCGGCCGCGGAAGAGGCGCCAGCGGTTCCGCGGATCCACGACGGCGCCACCCCCAGGGGCGATCACGCGGGCGATCACCGGCGCCGCGTCCGGGTCGCCCAGCGCGGCGATCGCCGCCCGTTCCCGGGACCGGAAGCCGGCCTCGCCCTCCTCGGCGAAGATGTCCGGGGTCCGGACCCCTGCCTCGCGCTCGATGACTTCGTCGAGATCGATGAACGTCGCGCCGTGACGCGCCGCCAGCCGCCGCCCGACGGCGCTCTTGCCGCTGCCCGGCAGCCCGATCAGGACGACGTCCATGGCCCGCTCGCCCGCCTCAGCCCGCGCCCGCGACTTAGTCGTCGCCGCCGGAGCCGGCCTCGTCGCCACCCGCGGCGACGGCGGCGCTCGGCCGCCCCCCGATGGTCGGGGCCGGCGGCGTGGAGGCCATCAGCCGGCGATGGGCCGCCATCCGCTCGCGGACGACGTCCATCCGGTCGCCGCCGAGTGTCTCGAGGACGAACCGGGCGAGGGTCAGCATGACCATCGCCTCGCCGATGACCCCGGCGGCGGGCACGACGCTGATGTCGCTCCGCTCGTAGTGGGCCTTTTCGACCGGCTGGCCGGTGATGAGATCGGCGGACG
>MGOD01000035.1:2181-7046 GCA_001795245.1 Chloroflexi bacterium RBG_16_70_13 | reverse complement strand
CGTTCGAGATGCCGCCGGTCGTGCCGCCGGCGTTGTTCGATCGGTGGATCCAGTGACCGTCGTCGGCCCGCCCGTCGATGACGTCGTGAACGGCGCTGCCGAAGCGGCGCGTCTGCTCGAACCCCAGGCCCAGCTCGACGCCCTTGACGATGTTGATGCTCATGATCGCGGCGGCGAGCGCGGCGTCGAGACGGCGATCCCAGTGGACGTACGAGCCGAGCCCGATCGGGACCCCGTGGGCCACGACCTCGAAGACCCCGCCGATCGTGTCGCCGGCCGACCTTGCCTCGTCGATCCGGGCGATCATCCGCTCCTCGGCCGCGGGGTCCGGGCAGCGCAAGGGCGAGGCGTCGGCCTCCGCGCGCGACCGGGTGGCCGTCGCCGGATCGATCGCCACTCCGCCGACCTCGGCCGTGAACGACCAGACCTCGATCCCGAGCGCCCGAAGGAACACGCGGGCGATCCCACCGGCGGCGACCCGGGCCGCCGTCTCCCGGGCGGACGCCCGCTCGAGCACGTTGCGGACGTCGGAGAAGCCGTACTTCAGGGCCCCGGCGAGGTCGGCGTGCCCGGGCCGGACGCGGGTGACCGGGGTCGAGCGCTTGACCCCCTCGGCCACCTGCGCCTCGAGCGTGGCGGCCTGCTCGTCCGAGAGCGGCGCCGCCTGCATCACCGGGCCCCAGTTCTCCCAGTCCCTGTTGGCGACGAGGAGGAGGATCGGCGAGCCGAGGGTCAGGCCATGCCGGACGCCGCCGACGATCTCGGCCCGGTCGGATTCGATCGCCTGGCGGGCGCCGCGCCCGTAGCCGCGCTGTCGTCGCCCGAGGTCGACGGCCAGGTCCTCGGCGGTCAGCGGCAGTCCCGCCGGGACGCCCTCGACCGTCACACCGAGCGTCGGCCCGTGCGATTCGCCGGCGGTCAGGAAGCGGAACGCGTCGGTTGACACCATCGGGGGTCGTCCGTCAGGGCCGCGGGGCCACGATCACACCGGTCAGCCGGCGGCCGCCGCCGCGGCCTCGTCGTTCGACGGCGTCACCGCCTCGTCGCCCGCCGGCTCACCCTCCGCCGAGCGGAGGCCCCCCGCGCGGGCCGCCGAGAGCGCCTCGGCCATGACGTCGAGCGGGGCCGCCTGGCCCGTCCACAGGGTGAACGCGGCGGCGCCCTGGTGGAGGAGCATCGTCTCGCCGTCCTGGGCGATGGCGCCGACGGCCTCGGCATCGCGAAGAAGCGGGGTCCGATTGTAGATGAGGTCGAGGACGAGGAGCTCAGGTGTCAGCACCTCGGCCGGGATCGGGCTCTCGTCGCTCGTCAGCCCGATCGACGTCGCGTTGACGAGGATCTTCGCCTTGGCCAGCTCCGATTCGATGATCGAGGGATGCCAGGGCATCGCCCGGAGCTCCATGTGTGCGGCGCTCTTGCCGAAGTGCTTCACGAGCGCCTCGGCCCGGTGGAGGTGGCGGTTGAAGACGACGATCCGGGTGAAGCCCTCGCGGATCAGCCCGTAGACGACTGCCCTGGCGCCGCCGCCGGCGCCGAGGACAACCGCCTGGCGAGGCATCTTGGCCCGCCCGACGAGCCTGTCGAGGGCGGCCGAGAAGCCCGGCACGTCGGTGTTGTGGCCGACGAGCCTGCGACCCTCGCGGGTGATCGTGTTGACCGCCCCGGTCGCGTGCGCCTCCTCGGTCAGGCGGTCGATGAGCGGAACCACCCGCTCCTTGTGGGGGATCGTGACGTTCGCTCCCAGGAAGTCATCGCCGCGGACCTCGGCGATGGCGTCCGGGAGGTCGATCGGTGGACGATCCCAGAGCTCGTACGCCGCGTCGATGCCCCGGGCGTCGAAGGCGGCCTGCTGCATCGCGCCCGAGAGCGAGTGCGCGACGGGGTGGCCGATGAGGACGACTCGCTTCGTCATGCTCGGATCCTTTCGAGATCGGTGAAGAAACCGGGATAGGAGATCGAGGCGCTCGCCGGGCGGCCGACGGTCGTCCGTCCGGCGGCGATGAGACCGGCGATGGCGAAGGTCATCGCCAGGCGGTGGTCATCGAGGCTGTCGGTGGGCGCCCCAATGAGACGAACGGGACCGTCGATCGTGAGGTCGTCTCCCTGGACGTCGACGTGGGCACCAAGCGCGGTGAGGCCCGCCACGATCCCGGCCAGCCGGTCGGACTCCTTGTGGCGGAGCTCGCCTGCGCCCCGGATCGTGGTTCGGCCACGGGCCTGCGTGGCGGCCAGGCAGAGGATCGGGATCTCGTCGATCGCCGCGGCGACCTCGGCCGGCCCGATGTCGATGCCCTCGAGCTCCGACGAGCGGACGACGAGATCGGCCAACGGCTCGCCGGCGTCGTCGGCCGGCGAGGCACCCACGGCGTCCTCGGTGATGTCGGCGCCCATGCGACGCAGCAGGTCGATGACCGCCCGGCGGGTTGAATTCACGCCGACGTCGCGAAGCACGAGGTCGGCATCCGGATGGGCGGCTGCGGCGACGAGCCAGAAGGCGGCCGCGGACGGATCGCCCGGGACGCGCTCCTTCATCGCCTGCACGGCCGTGCCTCCCTCGATCTCGATCACCGCCCCGCCCGCTCCATCCGGCAGCGACCGGACGGTTACCCCTCGCGCGCGAAGCATCCGCTCCGAGTGGTCCCGCGTCCCGACCCGCTCGTGGACCCTTGTCGTCCCGCCGGCGCGCAATCCCGCGAGCAGGATCGCGGACTTCACCTGGGCCGACGGCACCGGGGTCGTCCAGTCGATCGGCCGGAGAGGTCGGCGACCGGTGACGGTCAGCGGTGGGAGGGAATCGTGATCGCGGGTATCGAGCGTCGCGCCCATCGCGCGCAGCGGTTCGATGATACGGGCGACCGGACGGCCTCGCAACGACGCATCCCCGTCCAGGACCGCCGTCATCGGCAGCCCGGCGAGGATCCCGGCGAACAGGCGGAGGCTCGTCCCGGAGTTGCCGCAGTCGAGGGTGGAGGCCGGCGCCCGGAGGGCCCCATCGCCGGGCGAGAGGACGCGATAGTCGGCGTTGCCGTTCCCGCCGGCAACTCGATCGACGCTCGCCCCGAGCGCTGCGGCGATCGCCGCAGTCGAGCGGACGTCGGCCCCGTCGCCGGCGCCCTCGATCTGGCTCTCGCCCTCGGCGAGGAGGGCCAGCATCAGCGCCCGGTGGCTGATCGACTTGTCGCCGGGCAGGCTGAGTTCGCCCCGGAGCCGGGTGGCCGGCTGGATGGTGACCGACGCCGCGGGCGAGCCGCCCGGCGGGGCCGCGAGGGTGTCCACGGCCTAGTGCTTCGAGAGCTCGCCCGCGCCGATGCCGAGGGCGGCACCGGTCACGAGCGGGTCGCCGTGGAGCGAGCGGACGTGCTCGTGGACCGGCACGAGGGCCGCCATGAGGTCGGCGAACTGGGCCGGGTTGAGCTGCTGCTCGGCGTCCGAGAGAGCCTCCTCCGGGGCCGGGTGGACCTCGACCATGACCCCGTCGGCACCGACCGCGACGCCGCCGATGGCGAGCGGCTTGACCAGCCAGCGCTTCCCGGTGGCGTGGCTCGGGTCGACGATGACCGGCAGGTGGGTCAGGTGGTGGAGGAGCGGCACGGCCGACAGGTCGAGGGTGTTGCGGGTGTACGTCTCGAAGGTCCGGATGCCGCGCTCGCAGAGGATCACGTTGGGGTTGCCGGCGGCGACGATGTACTCCGCGGCCATGAGGAATTCCTCGACCGTCGACCCGAAGCCGCGCTTCAGCATGACCGGCCGGGCGACCCGGCCGGCCGCGTTGAGGAGCGAGTAGTTCTGCATGTTCCGGGTGCCGATCTGGAGGATGTCGACGTACTCGGCGACGATGTCGACCTGGTTCGGCTCCATGACCTCGGTGATCGTCGGCCGGCCGGTCCGGTCGCGGGCCTCCGCAAGGTAGCGGAGCGCCTCCACGCCCAGGCCCTGGAAGCTGTAGGGCGAGGTCCGCGGCTTGAACGCCCCGCCCCGGATGATCGTCGCGCCGGCGGCCGCGACGGCGTCGGCGGTCTCCATGAGCTGGTCGCGGCTCTCCACGGAGCACGGCCCGGCCATGACCGTCAGGCCGCCGTCGCCGATGACCGCGTCGAGGACCTGGATGACGGTGTCCTCGGGGTGGAACTCGCGAGAGGTCAGCTTGAACGGCCGCGAGATCGGGGTGATCGTCTCGACGCCCGGCAGCGCCGCGAGGCGACTCATGAGGACCTGCTTCCGCGGCCCGACCTCGCCGACGACGGCAATCACGACGCGCTCCTGGCCGGCGTGGTCGTAGGGCGTCATCCCCTCGGCGAGGATGTGGCTCTTGACCCCGAGGATCTCGGCCTCGGTGGCGGTGCGGGTCATGACGACGAACATCGAACGTCTTCCTTCGGGACGTCGGACTGGAAACAAAAAAGCAGAGGTCTGCGCCTCTGCTTCGCCCCGGCACGACGTGTGCCCCTGGCCTCAGCGGCCGGGAACGATCATGCCGGGTCGGTAAACCAATAGAAGCGAGCCATGTCGGTTCGGCGACGGTAGCCGAGCCTCGGTCCCGATGTCAACCGTCGGAGGCCCGTGGTAGCCTATCGACCGCCGTAGACGGAGAGGTCGCATAGAGGCCTAGTGCGGCGGTTTGCTAAACCGTTATGGGGTTACACCCATCGGGGGTTCGAATCCCCCCCTCTCCGCCAGCACCACGGCATCGCGCGCGCCCGTAGCTCAGCGGATAGAGCGTCAGGTTGCGGACCTGAAGGTCGTGGGTTCGAGTCCCGCCGGGCGCGCCATTCCCGATCGCCTTGGACGGCCACCCGCGCGTTGTCGCCTCCGCGCGGCCGCCCACGCACGTCCCAGTGCGCTCGCGACCGTGCTCGGCTCCGCCT
>MGOD01000035.1:562-2167 GCA_001795245.1 Chloroflexi bacterium RBG_16_70_13 | reverse complement strand
CGGGTGCACCGGGCCAGCCGTGCGTTGTGCCGCGGATCCGCAACCCGAGCGCCACCCGGCCGTCGGCCGACGGCCGGGGCCGGCACGGTACCCTGACGCGCGATGAGCGCCCCGTTCCCCCGCGTCCGCCTTCGCCAGCCCAGCCCAGACCTGCTCGAGCTGCCATGGCAGATGCCGCTCGAGGCCTGGGCCGGCGATGGGCTCCGGTTCCGGGAGTTGCCGGTCGGGCCGTCGCGGCACCTCGTCCGGTTCCTGGTCGACGAGGTCGGGCTCCTCGCGCTCAAGGAGGAGCCGATCGAGATCGCCGAGGCCGAGTACGACGTCCTCCGGCACCTCGAGGCCGAGGCGTTGCCGGCGGTCCGGCCGCTCGGGATCGCGGTTGCCCCGGAACGTGACGCCGGCATCCTCGTGACCCGCTACCTCCGGAACTCCCTCCAGTACCGGCTGCTGCTGTCGCGCGTGCCGCCGGGGCCCGGTTACCTTCGCGACCAGCTGCTCGACGCGATGGCCGGCCTCCTCGTCGAGCTCCACCGTGGCGGCGTCTACTGGGGCGACTGCTCGCTCGCCAACACCCTCTTTCGCCGCGATGGCAACAAGGTCCAGGCGTATCTCGTCGACGCCGAGACGAGCGAGCTCCACCCATCGCTCTCGGACGGGCAACGAGCCTACGACCTCGAGGTCCTCGTGGAGAACGTGGCCTTCGGCCTGGCCGACCTGGCGGCCGCCCAGGACCGCGACGACCTGCTCGACGATGCGCTGGCCGCGGCCGAGACCGTCCGGGATCGCTACACCGCCCTTTGGGAGGAGCTCCACGCCGAGATCGAGGTCGGGGCGGGGGAGCGCTACGCGATGGCCGCCCGGGTCCGGCGCCTCAACGACCTCGGCTTCGCGGTCGACGAGCTGGAGCTCGAGCCGGGCGGCCAGGGCCGGGTCCGTGTCCGGGTCGCGGTCACGAATCGCCGCTTTCACGCCGCCGAGCTCGAGCGCCTGACCGGCGTCCGCGCGCTCGAGGGCCAGGCCCGGCTCTTGCTCAACGAGCTTCGCGAATACGCCGCCTGGCTCGAGCTCGTCGACGCCGTCGGGCTGTCGCCGAAGGACGCCGGTGCCCGCTGGCTGGCGGACGTCTACCGGCCGACGCTGGCTCGGCTGGCACCGGTGATCGGGCCGGGCGGCGATGCCGTCCAGGCCTACTGCGACGTCCTCGAGACGAAGTGGCTGCTGTCCGAGAAGGCCCGCCGGGACATCGGCCTCCAGGCCGCCATCGATGCCTACGTGGCGAGCGGCGCCGTCGGGCCGGAGATCAGCGGCACCCTGACACTGGCGCCGTGACCGGCGATCCCGAGCCGCTCCTCGGCGGCGAGGCGCTCGGCGACGCCCTCGATCGGCTCCGGGCGGCGGTCCGGCCGCGGCGCGCCGTCGGCGGCTGGGGCACGGTCGAGCTCGACCGGGCCGAGATCGAGGTCGGCGAGGCGCTGGCGACGCTCGGCACGGACCCGCGCCCGGGCCCCCGGGAGGCACCCGGCGACGAGATCCTCGGCGCCCGCTGCCGCATCCTCCGATCCGCCGGCGAGCGGCAGCTCGTCCTCCTCGAGCCGTCGACCGAGG
>MGOD01000035.1:197-550 GCA_001795245.1 Chloroflexi bacterium RBG_16_70_13 | reverse complement strand
CCGCCCTCGCCCGGCACGGAGAGGGCCCGCTGGCGCTCTACCTGCTCGTGGCCGAAGACGCACCCGAGAGGGCCCGCGAAGCCGGCTTCGCCCTCTCGTCCGAGGTGGCCGGGCCGCTCGGTGCGGAGCGGCTCGTGATCACGGGCCCGCGCTGGGGCCCGTTCCTGCTCCTCGTCCCGGAGTAGCATCGGCGGCCGGGGCAGCAGGGGAGGCGGTGATGCGGGTCGGGTTCGTGGGGCTCGGGACGATGGGCGGGGCGATGGCCGCCAACGTCGCCCGGGCGGGCTTCGAGGTGACCGCCTGGAACCGGACGCCCGGGCGCGCCGCCGAGCTCGGCGAGCTCGGTGTCCGCC
>MGOD01000035.1:0-161 GCA_001795245.1 Chloroflexi bacterium RBG_16_70_13 | reverse complement strand
AGATCCTCGTCACGATCGTGTCCGACACACCCGACGTCGAGGCGGTCCTCTTCGGCGAGGCCGGCGTCGCTTCGGGCGCCCCGCGCGGCTCGCTCGTGGTCGACATGTCGACGATCTCGCCCTCGGCGACCCGGGCCTTCGCGGCGCGCCTCGCCAGCGGC
>MGOD01000034.1:4999-10572 GCA_001795245.1 Chloroflexi bacterium RBG_16_70_13 | reverse complement strand
CACGCCGACCCCGCGGCCAACACCGACCGTTGTCGTGACCCCGAACGTCGCCTACGAATCAGCTAACCCGGTGCTGGTGCCGGGCACGCTCGACGTCTACGCACCGACGAGGGTCGGGCCGTGGCCCGTGGTCGTGATGTTCCATGGCGCACCCGGCAGCAGCCCAGAGATCGATCGCGCGTACCTGGGCGCGCATGCCCGCCAGGTGGCGGATCTGGGATTCGTCGTCTTCAACGCGTCGTGGGGCCATGTCCCCGCGAGCGACGGCTCCGAAGCACCGGACGCCGATGGCCTCCGGGCGGTCCAGTCCCAGGCTGCCTGTGCGGTCGAGTTCGCCCGGGCGAAGGCGTCCGAGTTCGGTGGCGACCCGGCCACGATGATCGTCTTCGGTCACTCAGGGGGCGCCCACGCGGCCGCGATGGTAGCCTTCAATCGACCCGAACCGACGGTCGGGTGTCTCGGGGGAGCCACCCTCGGCACGATCGACGCCCTCGTCACCTGGGAAGGCAACTGGCTTCTGTCCGTCAGCTACCCCGATTGGAACGGCGCCCTCGCCGCCGATCCAGGAGTGATGGACATCGTCACGCCGTGGAGGTCCCTTCCCGGACAAGCGGACCTCAAGGTCGTGATGCTCGTATCGGAGCATCCGGGGACCTTCTTCGAGCGCGAGGTGGGCGACCCGTGGGCCGCCGACTCGTGGCTTGCCGTGCGGGACCCGTCGGGTGACCTGCGCCGGCGGCTCGAGGCGAACGGGGCGATCACCGACGGCATTCTCGACTTCGTCGACGTGCAGCAGCTGCTGTACTCGGTCCTCGAAGCGCAGGGGAACCCCGTCTCGCTCGACGTGATGCCCGACTCCGTGCACGATCGCCTGGGTACCGCCGGCTGGCCCGTCTTCCTGGCGGCCTTCCAGAAGGCGGCGGCGACGGACTGACGGACCCGGTCTGCCGAGGCCCGTCGGCGGTCCTGGCTGCGAGCCTCGTGCAACCCGATCCGGGGCCGGCGTGGGCGCACCCGGAAGCCGCGCTGGGGCATCCTGCCACCTGGCGGGAACCCCGCCGCCGTGCGGCGACGTCATGGACACGACGCCGGACGGACAGGCAGGCAGAGCGGTCCGTCCGGCGTCTCCACGTCCGCTCGGAGATCGACAGGGGCCATCCGGCCCGAACTGCACCGGACCGTACCGCACTGCATCACACGTTCGTGACGCTGGTAGACTGCCGTCGGACGGTGGTGCCCGGCCGGCCGCACGGACGAACCTCACAGGGGAGCTCGAACGCACGTGCACGCACGTCGGGTGCGGCCGTCGGGTCCGGAGACCCACGCGGCCCGTCGCCCCACACGATCCGTCAGCTCCACGTCCCGCCGCCGCCCGGCCGGCCGCGCCGCGGCCCGCGACGGCACCGTCGTCGCCCCGGACGACATCCGTCGGACCATCGCGGCGTTCGCCTCGGCGATCGTGCCCGGGCTGGGACAGCTCCTCAACGGCCGGCGCCGCCTGGCCCAGTGGTTCGCCCTGCCGGCGCTGCTCCTCCTGGCGATCGGCATTCTCATCGTGGCGACGCGATCGCCGGCTCGCCTCTTCGCCTCGATCGTCTCGCCGACCGTCATGGGCGCCCTGCTGACCCTCAACGTCGTCATCCTCGGCTGGCGCCTGGCGTCGGTCGCCCACGCGTTCTTCGACGGTCGCTACTCGAGCCGCGCCGGGCGCGCCGGCGTGGCCGGGCTCGTGCTCGTCATGGCCGCCGTCGTCGCGCCACACGTGGTCGCGAACTCATGGGGCACCGCCGCCCAGACGACCTTCGCCCAGATCTTCGAGGACGACCGCTCCGGCGGGCCGGGCCAGCCGGCGGCCGCGGAGCACGGGCCGGGTCACGACGAGCGCCTGAACATCCTCGTGGTCGGCATCGACAAGACCCCCTGGCGGACGGCGACCCTGACCGATTCGATGATGGTCGTGTCGATCGATCCCGTAGGTGCGACGGCCACGATCGTGTCGCTGCCGCGGGACCTCGTCCGCGTGCCGCTCGGCGACGGCAACCTCTTCGGGCCCAAGCTCAACTCGCTGATGGCCTACGCCGATCGCCACCCCGAGGACTTCCCGGAAGGCGGCACGCGGGCCCTCGAGGACGCCGTCGGGGCGCTCCTGGGCATCGACATCCACTACTACGCCAGGATCGACTTCTACGGCTTCGTCAAGCTCGTCGATGCCGTCGGCGGGGTCGACGTCAACGTGACGAAGGCCTTCTACGACGAGACCTACGACGGCATCGGCGTCAACCCCAAGGGCGTCAAGGGCTGGGGGGTCGAGGTCGGCCTCAACCACTTCTCGGGCTGGGAGGCCCTGGCCTACTCGCGATCCCGCAAGGCCGACGGCGAATCCGACTTCACCAGGGCCGCCCGCCAGCAGGAGGTCCTCCTCGCGCTCCGCGACAGGGTCATGTCCGACGGCAGCCTGCTTATGAATCTGCCGGCGCTCCTCGCCGCGTTCGGCGATCTCGTGCAAACGGACGTCCCGACGGAACGGCTGCCGGACCTCGCCGCGATCGCCGACGAGATGGCCGACGACGCCATCGTCCGGGTGGTCCTCGTGGAACCGCTTATCGACATCGGCGGCTCCGATCCCGTCTACGGCTCCATCCAGGTCCCCGACTACGAGGCGATCCTGGCCGTCGCGAAGACGCTCTTCCCGCCGCCCGGCCAGATCCCGCAACCCTTGCCGACCCCCGTTCCGACCGCGGCTCCCACGTCGGCCGCGCCGAGCGCCGGGGTGACTCCCGCGCCGTGAGGGAGCGGGCCATCGTCGGCTCGTGGTCGATAGACCAACCGGGCTGTGGGACGAGGGGATCCGGCCGCTAGAACCCGAGGTCGCGGAGGACCGGGGCCATTCGCCGCGCGGCGCGGGCGCGATGCGAGATCGCGTGCTTCTCCTCGCGTGAGTAGAGGCCCAGGGTGCGGCCGCCCGGCGGCTCCGACGCCGGCTCGAAGATCGGGTCGTAGCCGAAGCCGCCGTCGCCCCGGGGCGAGCTCGCGATCCGGCCGCGGCACGTCCCGCGGCGGAGGATCAGCCGGGGGCGGCCAATGGGCCCGCGAGTTCGCGACGACCGCGCCGGCCCCCACGGCTCCGACGGCCCCCACGGCTCGGGCAGGGCCAGGGCGAGGACGCAGACGTAGCGGGCGCCGCGCCGGTCCGGCGGCAACCCGTCGAGCGCGGCGAGGAGCTTCGCATTGTTGCTCGCGTCCGTCGCGCTCGGGCCGGCGTAGCGGCGCGTCCGGACACCCGGGCCGCCGCCGAGGGCGTCGACCTCGATGCCGGAGTCGTCGGCCAGGGACGGCAGCCCCGTCGCCTCCACCGCGAAGCGGGCCTTGATCCGGGCGTTCGCCTCGAACGTCGGGCCGTCCTCCACGGACTCGCCCGGGACGCCCAGGTCGTCGAGGGACAGCAGGACGCCCCGCTCGAGGTGGAGGAGCTCGCCGAGCTCGCGGAGCTTGTGCTCCGAGCGGGTCGCGACGACGAGGCGCGGGCGGTCCGCCTCGGGCCGCGTCGCGTGCCCGCCTGGCACCTCAGCGCCGGACGGTCGCGAGGGCGTTGCCCTGGGCCTCGAACATGCGGGCCAGGCCGAGGTTCGCGAGGTCGAGGAGAGCATCGACCCGAGGCCGGTCGAAGGGCTTGCCCTCGGCCGTCCCCTGGAGCTCGACGTACGTCCCGGCATCGGTGCCGACGATGTTGAAGTCGACCTCGGCCCGGGAGTCCTCGCCGTAGTCGAGGTCGAGCATCGCGAGGCCGTCGATGACGCCGACCGAGACGGCCGCGACCTTGCCGACGATGAGCCGCTCCATGCCGTAGGTCATGAGCGCGGCGGCGAGGGCGACGTAGCCGCCGGTGATCGAGGCGCAGCGGGTTCCGCCGTCCGCCTGGAGGACGTCGCAGTCGACGGTCACCGTCCGCTCGCCGAGCCTCGTGAGGTCCACGACGCCGCGGAGCGAGCGCCCGACGAGGCGTTGGATCTCGTGGGTCCGGCCGCCGAGGCGACCCTTGACGCTCTCGCGCTCGGTCCGCTCGGCGGTCGCCCGCGGCAGCATCGCGTACTCGGCCGTCACCCAGCCGGTGCCCTTGCCCCGGAGGTGGGGCGGGACGCGATCGGCGATCGTGGCCGCGCAGAGGACCTCCGTGTCGCCGACCTTGATCCGGCACGAGCCCTCGGCCCACTTCAGGACGCCCAGGGTCAGGGTCACCGGGCGAAGATCGGACGGCCCCCGGCCGTCGGCCCGGACCGACGGCGGTCGATTCCCGATGCTCATGTCGCTCTCTCCTCGGCGGTTGCCCGGTCCTCGGTGGTTGCCCGCTCCTTGGCAGAGGCCCGCTCCTCGACGGTGGCCCGCTCTTCAGCCTTCGCGGCGTCCCACAGCGAGTCGAGGGTAGCGAAGTCGAGGTCGCGGATGGCGACGCCGCGCTCCGCGACCATCCGCTCGATCCGACGAAACCGGTTCCGGAACTTGTCGTTGGCCGCCCGCAGGGCGCCCTCGGTCTCGATGCCGAGCTTCCGGCCCACATTCACGACGACGAGCAGGAGGTCGCCGAACTCCTCGCGGCGGTCCCGGTCCGTCTCCGCTCGAGCAAGCTCGGCAAGCTCCTCGGCGACCTTGTCGAGGACGCCCTCGACCGACGGCCAGTCGTAGCCGAGGGCGGAGGCCCGCTCCTGCATCTCCTGGCTCGCGGCGAGGGCTGGCAGGGAGCGGCTGATGCCATCGAGGGCACCTTTCAGCGCGGCGTTCTCACGGCTCGCCGGCCCGGCGCTCTCATTGCTCGCCGGCCCAGCGCTCTCATTGCTCGCCGGCCCAGCGCCCGGTCCGGAACCACCTTCATTCCTGATGCCCGTGCCCGCATCAGGGTCGCCCTCGCCCTCGGGGCTGATGCGTACACGGGTATCAGAAACGGACATTGGTTCCGACGCGCCCGGCTCCGGTGCGCCCGACGCGCTCGGCGCGCCCGACGCGCTAGGCGCGGCCGGCTCCGCCGGCGTCGCCGCCTCGGCTCGCTCGACGGCCTTGATCCGCTCCCACTGGCGGTTGACGTCGCTCGCGGTCTCGGCGACCGCGTCGCTGAAGACGTGGGGGTGGCGCCGGACGATCTTCCGGGCGATCGACGCCTGGACGTCGGCGAGATCGAAGACGCCGGCCTCGGCGGCGAGCTGGGCGTGGAGGACGACCTGGAGCAGGAGGTCCCCGAGCTCCTCCGCGAGCGCCGGCGTGGCACCCCGCTCCAGGGCGTCATAGACCTCGTACGTCTCCTCGAGGAGGTGCTTCCGGAGCGACTCGTGGGTCTGCTCGCGGTCCCAGGGACAGCCGTCCGGGCGTCGCAGACGGTCGGCGATCCAGGCCATCGACCAGGGCCCCGCCGAGGCGAGCTCGGGGGCGACGGCTGGCAGGTAGAGCGCCACCGTGAGGTCAGCCGGCGTCAGCGCCTCGATCGTCGTCTCGCCGGCCCCGAACCGCCCGACCCCGTGGTCCGCCGGGTAGAGCCTGGCCAGGACCGCGAGGGGGTCGCGCCCGCGCGGCCCGTGGCGGCCCGG
>MGOD01000034.1:1908-4972 GCA_001795245.1 Chloroflexi bacterium RBG_16_70_13 | reverse complement strand
CGACGGCGCCCTCCTTCGACGCCGCCCCGTTGGCGCCATCCTCCGGCTCGGCCCCGACGAGCATCGCGAGGGGCACCACGAGGACCGGCCGCGAGGGCTCGATCGGCGTCGCCACGAGCCGCTCCGCCGCCACGACCTGGACGCCGGCCGCCGGGTCGAGGCCCCAGATGCGGCGCGCGTCGCCGACGAGCCGGTCGAGCACGCGTCTGCTCGCCCTACTCCGTCGTCGTCGCCGTCGACGGGTTGACGACGATCTTGACGTCGGCCTTCTTCTTCGCGTACCACTTCGAGAAGCCGCTGTCCTCGAAGATCGCGATCTGCTCCTTCGTCGGCGCGCGCTCCTCCTCGGCGAGGACCTTGAACAGGTACACGCCGTCGCCGGGGATCTCGACGACCGCGGACACGCCGCCCACCGTCGTGCCGAAGATCGCCGTCTCGAGCTCGTCGCTGAGCTCGCTGTGGGCGATCCAGCCGATGTCCCCGCCGTCGGCTGCCTCCTGCCCCTCGCCCTGGTCCGTGGCGAGCTGGGCGAAATCGGCGCCGGCCAGCGCCTGCTCGCGCAGACCGTCCATCCAGGCGAGCTCGGCGTCGCCGTAGGGCCGCATGAACTGGACGACGTGCCAGCCGAAGGCGCTCTTGAAGGGCGGGATGAGGTCGCCGGGCTCAAGGCCCTCGGCGAAGATCGCCGCCGCGAAGGCGGGGTCGATCCCACTCGTCGAGTCGAAGTAGCCGAGCTTGCCGCCACTCGTCCTGGCGCTCGATTCGTCCGACTGGGAGCGGGCGATTCCGTCGAACTTCGTGGGGTCCTTGACGAGCTCGTCGTAGACGGCCTTCGCCTCCGCCTCGGCGGCCGCCCAGGCCGGATCGTCGGCCGGGACGTCCGCAGCGCCCTGAGGATCGTCCTTGGGCGAGAAGAGGATGTGGCGGACCTTCACCCCGTCCGGGTTCGTCGCGCCCTCGGCCAGGAAGATCTGGAGGACGTCACGCTGGGGCGCCGGGGTCGACAGGTCGGCCACGATCGCCTCTTCGAGCTTGGTCCGCACGACATCGGCGCGAATGGCCTCGCGATAGTCCGCGAGCTTGATGCCCTCCTCCTCGACCAGGAACTGGAACTGGGGGTCGACGGTCTCGGCCAGGATCTCGGTGACCCGACCGATGCGGAAGATCCCGTCGTCGCCCTCGACGACATCGGTGATCCCGTTCTGGTCGAGCGCGTACAGGGCGGTCATGATCGGCTTGTCGTAGCCGCTCTCGAGCGGCAGCCAGCCGAGGTCGCCGTCCTGCGCGGCCGAGACGGCCGTCGAGACGGTCTTCGCCACGTCCTCCCAGGACTTGCCCGCCCGAAGCTCCGCGAGGGCTGCGTTGGCCTTCGACCTGGCTGCGGCCTTCTCGGTCTCGCCCGGCTCGCCGGTGTCGGCGTTGTTTTCCGGTTCGACCTCGATGACCCAGCTGCGCCGCTGCTCGTTCGTGGTCGCCTCGACGATGAACTCCTCGTCGATGTCGGCCTCGGTGACGATGATGCCCGCCTCGTTTGCGAGCCGGGCCTGGATCGTGACGTCGATGAGCCGGGCCAGCGTCAACGACTCGAGGCTCGCCTTGCGCTGGTCGAGGAAGTCGAGCTGGCTCTTGGCGTTCGCGGCGCTGATGATCCCCATGTTCGCGAGGGTCCGGATCCTGTTCCCGGTGTAGGTGATCCGGAAGCTCTCGATCTGGGCGCGGGATCGGAGCTGGTCCTTCGTGATCGTCGTGCTGTCCACGGTCGCCGCGGCGCCGAAGTGATCGTCGTACCACGACCAGGCGGCGTAGCCGACGAGGATGAGGACCGAGATCGAGATCGCGATCACGAAGCCGACGTTGAGGAGGGTGGTGCGCCGATCGCCGGAGTTCCAGCCGGAGCGGCCGGATCCGCGGGTGACGGGCCTGGCACGGAGCGTCATGCGGTGGTGGTTCCCTGCAGGTGGTGGCGGGGCGCGCGGGCGACTGCCGGCGCGCGGACGGGGCCGGTATCGTACCCCAACGCCTCAGCGATCCCGGGCGAGGCCCTCGAGGATCGCGAGGTAATCGAGCGCGTCCCGTTCCCACGACATCGTGGCCACGAGCCCGGCGGCCGCATCGATCGCCTCGTCGCGGGCGACCGGATCGTCGACCAGCCCAAGGATCGCGGCCGCCAGGTCGTCGGCATCGCCTGGCGCGTACGTCGCGATGGTGCCCGCCGGGAACGTCGCCTCGACGAGGGGCAGGCGGGAGGCGACGGCGGGCCGCCGCATCGCGGCGTATTCGAGGATCTTCGTCGAGAGGCTGGCGTCGGTGAACGGGTCGCGGCGGGTCGGCGCGAGGCCGACGTCGGCCCGGGCGATCGCGGCCGGGACGTCCTCGATCGGGATCCGGCCGTGGAAGGTCAGGCGGTCGGCGATGCCGAGCTCCTGGCCGAGGGCCTCGAGGGCCGGTTGCGAGTCGCCGCGACCGTAGAGGTCGAGGTGGACCGGGAGTTCGGGGCGGCGGACGGCCAGGCCGGCCACGGCTCGGACGGCGACATCGAGCTCGTAGGTCGGGGTGAGCGCGCCGGCGTAGACGAGCCGGAGCGCGCCGTCGGCCATGAACGGACGGGCGGCCTGCGCCGCCGGGTCGAACCGCGCGAGCGAGGGGGTGTTCCGGACGACGCTGACATGGCCCGCCGCCAGCCCGAGGCCGAGGAGGCGCTCGCGGAGCGCGTCATTGACGGTCAGGGCATGGCTGGCGGCGGCAATGGAGGCTCGCTCGGCGAGCCGGAGGGCCTGATGGACGAGCGGGTTCGAGGCCCCGGGGAAGCGGCTCCGGAAGAAGTCGGGCATCGATTCGTGGAGGTCCAGGATCAGCGGCACGCCGACGAGCCGGAGGGGCAGCGCCGCGAAGACGAGCCAGTCGGGCAGGGTCGCCACCTGGACGAGGGCGTAGCGCCGGCGCGGCTGGGCCCGGACGAGCGCGAGCCCGACCCGGACGAAGAAGTCGAGGTACTCGCCGAGATATGTCCCCAGCCCGGCGCCCTGGTGGCGCTGGACGTCGAGGCGGCGGACGCGGACGCCGG
>MGOD01000034.1:1144-1898 GCA_001795245.1 Chloroflexi bacterium RBG_16_70_13 | reverse complement strand
TTCCGGGTCGTCGCCGGGCCGGCGGAGGGCGATGACGTCGACCGGACGGCCCGCGGCGAGGATCGCCTCGGCCTGGCGACGGACGCGCGGGTCCTCCTCGTAGTAGGAGTGGCTGACGAGGACGACGGGACGGCGCGAGGGCCGTCCCGCGGCCGGCGCGGGTGGCGCTGCGGCGGTCGCGGTGGGCTTCACCATGGCCGGCCGGTGACCTCCCCGTAGACCTCGAGGACCCGTGCCAGCTGGACGGGCCAGCCGAAGCGGTCCCGTGCGGCTCGACGGCAGCGGGCCCGGAGCGCGGCCGCCTTCCTCGGGGCCAGCGCGAGGATCTCCCGGATCGCCGCGGTGATGGACGCCGGGCTGGTGGGGTCGCAGACGCGCCCGAGCGGCCCATCGGGGTCACCATCGATGATCCGGCGCCGTTCGGGGAAGTCGGACGAGACGACCGGGGTCCCGGCGGCCAGGCACTCGAAGAGCTTGTTCGGCGTTGACAGGCGCTCGTTGAGGGTCGTGGGCTGGTTGGGCATGACGCCGACGTCGGCCGAGGCCACCCACTCGAGGACCTCGGCCGGTGGCACCGGGGGGAGGAAGTGAATCCGCTCCCGGGCCGCCGAGGCGGCGGCGAGCTCCCGGAGGCGCGCCTCCATGACCCCGCCGCCCATGATCACGATCTCCGTCGACTCCAGGCCCGGCCCGTTGGCCGCCTCGATGAGACGGTCGACGCCGCGGTCGGGCATGAGGCCGCCGTGGTACAGGG
>MGOD01000034.1:405-1128 GCA_001795245.1 Chloroflexi bacterium RBG_16_70_13 | reverse complement strand
GGCCAGCGCCAGCCGCTCGCGAAGGCGATTCGGGCGCGGCCGTGGCGGATCCCACGGCACCTGCCCGTTCATCACCACGGCCGGCCGGCGGATCCGGTAGCGCCGCTCCAGGTAGTCGGCGCAGGCCTCGTTCACGGTGATCACCCGCGCCGCCTGCCTCGCCCAGCGGCCCTCGCGCCAGGCGAAGAGCGCCCGCAGCGCTCCGGGCAGGCGGGCGATGTTGTTCGATTCGACGTACAGGTCGCGGGCGTCGTAGACGAGCCGGGCGCCCGTCCGGCGGGCCAGCCCGGCGGCCACCGGGTAGGCCAGGAAGCCCATCGCGTGGACGATATCTGCGTCGATCGCGAGGTCCCTTGCATATCGTCCCTGGACTCGGACCTCGCCGATCACGCCAAGGATCCGGCGCGCTTCCGAGACAAGGCGCAGCGGGCCCGTCCGGGTCCGTGCCGCCGCCGTCGCGCGGCGCTCGCCGAGCCTGCGGCCGTGGCGGCGACCAGCCGGGAGGCGGACGAGCCGGATCCCGGGATCCGGCGACTCCTCGTCGGGCAGGCCCTCGGCGGCCCGGGCGACGATCGTGATCCGGTGGCCCCGTTTCGCGAGGTCCGTGACGAGGCGCCGCGTTCGGGAATCGAACTCGCCGCTCGAGGCGAGGACGAAGCAGATCGCCTGCGGGACTGGGGGAGCGGCGGCCGCGGGGGCCGGCTCGGTCGCGCCGGCGGCCGC
>MGOD01000034.1:0-366 GCA_001795245.1 Chloroflexi bacterium RBG_16_70_13 | reverse complement strand
GCCCGCCGATTCGGTCTCCCAGTTCCAGCGGTCATGGGCCGCGGCGAGACACCGCGCCCGGAGGTCGGCGGCCGCCTCGGCCGGCAGCTCGAGGATCGACCGGATGGCCGCCGCGAGCGCGGCCGGGTCGTCGGGGTCGGTGACGGCCCCGAGCGGGGCGTCCGGGTCGGCGAGGATCACCTCGCGGATGCCCGGCAGGTCGCTGCCGACGACCGGCACGCCGGCGGCGATTCCCTCGAAGACCTTGTTCGGCGAGGAGAGCCGGTGGTTGAGCGTCGTCGGCTGGATCGGCGCGACGACGACATCGGCACCTGCGACCCAGGCCAGCAGCTCACCGGGCGGGACCGGCGGCAGGAGGTGGATCCG
>MGOD01000033.1:22603-23483 GCA_001795245.1 Chloroflexi bacterium RBG_16_70_13 | reverse complement strand
CTCCGGGCCCGGGTCCTCGGGTCGCTGGCCCAGACGCTCATGCTCCTCGGGCGCTTCGCGGAGGCCGAGACGGTGGCATCCCAGGCGATCGCCGCCGCGACCGCGGTGGGAGCCGAGGCGCGCGCGGCCGAGGGCCATGCAACCTGCACGCTCGGGATCGCGCGCGCCTGGAGCGCGGCGCCGGCCGAGGCGATTGCCCTCCTCGAGCGGGCCCGCGAGATCGCCGCGGAGGTCGGCGACGCCGACGACTGGTTCCGGGCGACGCTCAACCTGACGACCGCGTTGACCCTCCTCCACCGGGGCGAGGAGGCGATCGCGGTGACGATGGACGCGATCGAGCAGGCTCGACGGGACGGCGTCGAGGCCGTCTACGGCAACGCCCTGCGCGGCAACGTCGCCGAGGCCCTCTTCCTGACCGGCCGCTGGTCCGAGGCCCGGGAGGCCATTCGCAAGGCGCTCGAGTGGAGCCCGGCGGCAGACGCATTCGCCGACGCCGCCGTCACGTCGGCCGTCCTCGAGGTCGAATCGGCCTCGGGCGAGCAGGCCGCCCGGATCCTGGGTCGTCGACTGCTGGAGCTCCGCAATGCGCCGGACCCGCAGTCGGTCGTGCCGGCCAGCCGCGCGGCGGCGTCGTTCGCCCTGTGGCGCGGCGATCTCGGCGACGCTGGCCGGGCCGCCGAACTGGGCTGGTCGATGGTCCGCGAGTCGGAAGACTGGGTCCTCGCCGCCCGGATGGCGGCGACCTATCTCGAGGTCCAGGCGACGATCGTCGCCGACGCCCACGACCGGCGGCCCCTGCCCGAACTGGCCGCTGCCCGCGAGCGGGCCCAGCGAACGCTGGCCGAGGCGGAGCGGATCCTGGGTTCGAGCGGCGTCCCGG
>MGOD01000033.1:16777-22445 GCA_001795245.1 Chloroflexi bacterium RBG_16_70_13 | reverse complement strand
AGCGCGCTGGCGCCAGGCCGAGGCAGCGCTCCCGGCGCGTGATGCCAGGGAGGGCCGCGCGGCCGCGAGAGGGCCGCTTCTCGAGGCCGTCCGGATCGCCCGCGACCTCGGTGCCGCGCCGCTCGTCCGACAGCTCGAGGAGCTCGCGGGCCGGGCGCTCATCACGTTGCCGCCGGTCCCCGCCGTGGAGCCCGAGACCCCGGCTCGTGACGCGGAGCCGGGCGCGGTCGCGTTCGCCGAGGGATCAGGGACGGTGGCAGCTGCGGGTGCAGGAGCGGCGGCTGGGGCGAGGACGGTGGAGGGAGGCCGCCTCGTCGCGACGGGCCCGGGGATCCCATCCGCGGGCACCGCGGTCGCCGCGGCGTCAGGCGTCCCAGAGCACCGGGCACGGGCCGGCTCGCCAGAAGCGTCCAGGATTGCGGCCATGCCAGCCGGCGGCATCGCCGAGGCCTTCGTCGGGCCGCCCGCGGCTCGCACCGAGGCCGCCTTCGGCCTGTCGAACCGCGAGCGCGAGGTGCTCGGGCTCATCGTCCAGGGACGGACGAACCGGGAGATCGGGGAGCGCCTCTTCATCAGCCAGAAGACCGTCGGCGTCCACGTCGGGAACATCCTCTCGAAGCTCGGCGTGTCGGGCAGGGTCGAAGCCGCGATGGTCGCGGTCCGCCTCGAGCTCCTCCCGAGCCGCGGCGCGTAGCCCGCGTTACGGGACGGATTGGATCCCCGGGAATCATGAAACGAGACCCGGAGGAGGGTCCGGGTCTCGTTCTTGGTGACCGTCCGGCTGGAGGGCGCCGGATCAGGCGACTGCTTGGGGCGCTGGGATTACCAGCGCTTCATCGCCGCTTCGACGAGCGCGATCGCCGCAAGCGGGGAAACGGCCAGGACAAGCTGCCAGGCCCGCTGGATCCTGAGCTTCATGTGAGGGCACTCCTGGGGGTGTGGATGATTCCGTCCGGTCTTTCCACCGGGGACCCCATCCTGAGAACCCCGAGGCGTGCCCTCAATCCGGCAGTAGTACTGGGTGGAGGCAGGACCATCGGATGGTCGCGTGCGTCCCGGTCTGCACCGCAGCCCACCCGACACCCCCCGCCCCGAGCCCATGTCGACGCCGCGAACGGTAGCCGGCGGCGCTTAGCTGCGGCTTATGTGGTGTCACGCCGCACCGATTCGGGCCCCCTTTCGTGATCCAAACGGCTCCGCAGGTGCGAAGTACGCTGGTCGAGCCATGAACCTCCAGCTCTGCTACTCGGACGCCTACGCCCGCGAGGTCGAGGCCCGGGTCGTCGCCGTCGAGGCGGGCGAGCCGCCGCTCGTCGTCCTCGATTCGACCGTCTTCTATCCCGGCGGCGGCGGCCAGCCGTCGGATCGGGGAACGCTCCTTCGATCGTCGGACGGGCGAACCTGGACCGTCCGGGCGGCACGGAGGTCGGGCGGCGAGATCGTCCACGAGCTCGAGGTCGACATGGAATCGCCGCGCGTCGGCGACCGCCTCCGGGTCGATCTCGACTGGGCTCGGCGGCACGCCCTCATGCGGACCCACACCGCCCTCCACGCCCTGTGCGGCGTCGTCTGGCGCGACTACGGGGCCCTCGTCACCGGCGGCAACATGGAGCCCGGCACCGGCCGGATGGACTTCGAGTTCGAACGGATGAGCGGCGATCTCGTCGACGAGATCGAGGCCACGGTCAACGCCGAACTGGCGAGGGCCCGCGAGGTCCGCGTCGCCGTCCTGCCGCGGGCGGCGGCGTTCGCCATCCCCGACCTGATCCGGACGAAGGTCAACCTCCTGCCGGAGGGGATCGAGGAGATTCGGACGATCGAGATCGTGGGCCTCGACCTCCAGGCCGACGGCGGGACCCACGTCGCGAACACGGCCGAGGTCGGCCGGATCCGGGTCACCGGCTACGAGTCGAAGGGTCGGATCAATAAGCGCATCCGGATCGCCGTCGAGGACGCCGCCGGCGCCTCCTAGGCGGCGTCCCTCCCGGGTTCTGAGACCCGGCGCGGCGTCAGCCGTTCGGCGATGGCTGGACGGGCGGGCGGATGGTGACCGGCGCGTCGTGGGCGGAGAGGGCGACGATGATCGAAAGCCTATTCCCGTCGACCACCGTCGTGTTCGTCGCCTGCCGGAGCCGATGGGTCCCCTGCTCGATCCAGAGATCGATCGCGAAACCCGGGAACCCCGACGGCAGCGGCTGGAGGGAGGCCGCCGGCTGATCGACCGGCTGGACCATCCGGTTGACCGCGCGCCAGGCGACCTCGGCCGGGACCTCGACCCGGATCCGGTCGCATCGGGCATCACCGCAGTCCTCGGCGCCCTCCAGGCGGATCGTCGTGGCGGGATCGCGCAGCGCCTCCTCGACCGCAGCGGCGATCCGGGCGGTCGTCGGCACGGATTCGAGTGGATCCTGCCCAGTCCCGCCGGATACCGACCAGGATTCGTTGCCCAGCCGGCTGTAGACCGAGCCGTCGACCACCACGAGCTGAGCCTCGCGGATGCCGAGAGTCTCCGGGTCGATCATCGCGTTGACGTCGAGCTCACGAGCCGCGACATCGACGTCGCCTTCGATCGTCACGAGATAGTCCTGGCCGTTGCTGTCGCGAAGCTCGATCCGGATGAGCGCATGGACCGTCTGTAACTCGGCCGTCGACTGGAGTGCGGCGACGACCTCGTCGCGGGGTTCGAGTGTCGGCTGGGGCGTGGTGCCCGAAGAGCAGCCGGCGATGACCAGGGCGGCGACGGCTAGGGTCGCCAGCCCGGGGCGCAGGTGGTACATGACGCGACCTCCTTGAGCAATCGGGCCCGGTGGGGGCAACAGGGAGACGCGCCGGGCGCCGGCGTGTTGCACCGCCGCCGGCCGGGGCGCGCCGCCGCCCGTAACGACGGTGACCGGCTCGCGTCCCCTCCCAAACGAACGTGACACACCGCGGCATTCGGTCGCGGGTCTGTTCGGGAGGAATGCTCCGATGAGACGGTTCTCGGCAATCCTGGCCGGCACGCTGCTCGTGCTCACAACGGCGGGCACGGTCCTCGCCGCGGGGGGGTTAAGTGCTGAGCACGCCAGGGTTTACTACGTGTCCGTCGGCGATTCGCTCGCCGCCGGCGTCCAGCCGATCGGCGACCCCGCCGATGCGTATCGAACCGACGAGGGCTACGCAGAGCAGCTGCTCGCGATCGCCCAGACCGAATCGCCGAAGCTCTCGCTGGTCAAGCTTGGCTGCCCGGGCGAGACGACGACGACGCTGATCGAGGGCGGGATCTGCTCATACCCGCATGGGTCGCAGCTCGACGAGGCTGTGGCGTTCCTCCACGCGCACCGTGACTTCGTGGCGTTCGTCACGATCGACATCGGCGCCAACGACTTCCCGTGCTATGACGCGGAGTGCATCCCGGCCGGTGTCGCCGCCATCCAGACAAACCTGCCGAGGATCCTCGCCGCCCTGCGCGAGGCCGCCGGACCGGACGTCCCGATCATCGGCATGACCATCTACAACCCGTTCCTCGCGGCGTGGCTCCTCGGTCCGGACGGCCAGGCCTACGCCCAGTACAGCGCGACCCACCTGCTGGGACCGGTCAACGCGCTGCTGAGTGGCATCTACGTCGCGTCCGGCGTCGGCGTGGCCGACATCGAGACGGCGTTCTCGTCGAACGACTTCACGACGCTCGTCGACATCGGGTTCGGGCAAATCCCGATCAATGTTGCCCGGATCTGCATGTGGACCTGGGTCTGTGCTCCGGCACCGTTGGGGCCCGACAACCACGCCAACGCGGCCGGCTACGGTGCGATCGCGCGCGCCTTCGCCGACGCCCTCGACCTTTGAGAGGTGCCCACCGGCCGGGGCCGCGAAGGCTCCGGCCGGGTCGCAGGCGCCTGCAGGCTTCCGCAGGAGCGATCCCGGCTCAGAACAAGCCGCTCGGCGGAGCCTCGACCTGCAGCTCGATCCGGCGGCCCGCCGATCCCTGCTAGGCTGCCGCGATGCCCGCCGATCGACCCTCGGAGCCGGCGCCCCCGCCCGACGACACACCGGCGACGCTGGCCGTCGCTGCGGCCGGCGTTCCCTATCGCGAGGTCCGGATCGAGCCGGCCCGGAGCGCCGAGGAGGCCGCCGAGCGCCAGGGCATTCCGCTCGGCGCCCTTCTCCGGACGATCGTCGTCCGGCGCGGCGACGACGACTACCTGTTCGTGCTCGTGCCGGCCGGCCGGCGCTTCGACTGGCCGAAGCTGCGAGCCCACCTTGGGGTCTCCCGGCTGTCGCTGCCCGACGCCGACGAGGCCCGCGACGTCACGGGTTATGTCCGCTACACGATCACGCCGTTCGGCTCGACCCGCCCCTGGCCGGTCATCGCCGACGCCTCGATCCGGGACCTTGCCCTCGTGAGCGTCGGCGGCGGTGCCCACGGCGTGAACCTCCACCTTGCGCCGGCCAGCCTCGTCGCCGCCCTCGGCGCCGAGGTCGTAGACGTCACTCAGCCAGAGACACCCGCCGAGGCCTGACGTCGGCGGATCTCAGCCGCCGACGAGCGGGACGCAGGGATCGTCGTCACCGGGCAGGAGCGGACGAACCGTCAGGCCGACGGGATCCGCCAGGGCCGGGTCCTGCCAGGTCGTGAGCTGGGTGGCGTTCCGGAGGGTCACCGTAAAGGCTGCGGCCTCGGCCCCGGCGACGATTCCGCAGCGGCGCTCGGGCTGGCCGGTCAAGGGTCGCCCGAAGTCGGCCGCCCGGGTCTCGAAGGGCCACGGCCGCGGTGCGACCGCCAGGCCCTGCTCGTCAGGTGGCGGCGGCCCGACGAGGACGGCGTAGCCGCTCGGTGTCCGGGGTGCCTGGGCGCCCACGCCGGCCCCGAGCCATCGAGGCAGGTCGCCGAGGAGGCTCACGAAGGTCGCGAACGCCTCGGGCGTGGCCGGCTCGGCGCGGCACAGCGTCTCGCCGCAGAAGGCGACGCGGCTGGGATCGCCGGAGAGGTCGTGAGTGCGGCCCTCGATGACGAGCTGGAGGCGGCCGGCCGCGGCCCCCGGAGGCAGCGCGCCGCCGGTGAAGTCGGTCTTGCCCGACAGGAGTCCGGCGGCCTTCGCCTCGGAGACCAGCTTCGCCCACGCCTCCTCGGTCAGCTGCGTGCCGATGAGGGGCGTCGTGAGCGGTCCCGGGAAGATGAGCGGGATCGCGCCCGCCTGGATCGCGACGAGGTCGTCGGTGATGACGATCTGCGGGGTCCAGGTGAAGACCTCGAGCGGCGGCAGGGCCTGGACCGTCGTCAGCCGGAGTCGGAACCCGGCAGCCGGTTCTGTGGAGCCGTCCGGTGGCGTCGGCGATGGCGACGGCGGGCTAGATGTCGCCGGGCTACCGGCGCCGCATGCCGCGGCGACGAGGGCGACGATCGCGAGTCCGGAGAGCAGCGCGAATGGCGTGCGCATCGAGGGCCCCGTGCGGCGTCTCAGCGAGGATGGGACGCGGCGGCTGGGCTTGCGGTTCCCGCGGCGCTGAGCGGCGCCCCAAGGGCGCGGTCGAGGGCATCGACCGCCTCATCGGGCGTGCCGTTGAGGTGAAGCCGGAGCACGCCGAGCTCGAGGAGGCGTGACGCGACCCGCTCGTGGGCGGCGGTCCAGCCGGCCTCCCACGGCCAGAGGACCTCGACCTCGGCAGGGTCGTCGCTCGGCGCCAGCCACTC
>MGOD01000033.1:16192-16768 GCA_001795245.1 Chloroflexi bacterium RBG_16_70_13 | reverse complement strand
GGTCGAGCCGCCGGTGTCCCGGACGAGCAGGACGATCGGGCCGGCGGCGGCCCTCGGGGTCGCCGTTCCCGGGGCGTACGCGTCGAGATCGATCTCCAGCTTGTGCTCGCCGTTGGCCTGAAGGCGCGCCGCCGACGAGGCCAGCTCCGGGAAGAAGCGGGGCGCGTCGGGCAGGAGGCGCTGGGTCCAGGGCATGCCCCACAGCTCCAGCGTCGCCTCGGCGCCGTGCCCGTCGATCGGGCGGGCGAAGACGACGTCCTCGGCGAGGAGGCCCCAGCCTCGCCGAGCGCAGGCGAGGGCGAGCGTCGACTTGCCGACCCCGGCGGGGGCCTGGAGGATCACGCCGACCCCGTCGCGGACCACGCACGAGGCGTGGATCGGGACATACCCGCGCCCGCCGGTCAGCATCGCCAGGGCCATCGCCTCGACGAAGGCGTACCGGAGGAGGCCCGCCTCCGCGGCCACCGATTCGGCGACCCACCCGGTGGCGATGCCACCGGCGATGTCGACGACGGCCCGGCTCGTCGTCCCGAGCCCGATGGCCAGCAGGTGCCCGGCCGTCTCGTGGACGAGGTC
>MGOD01000033.1:15163-16122 GCA_001795245.1 Chloroflexi bacterium RBG_16_70_13 | reverse complement strand
CCGGACGACGAGGGGGCCGCTCGAGGACGCGACCGCAAGCGCCGCCCCGGCTGCGGCCGGCTCGGCGAACCGCCCGAAGGACGCCTCGGCCGCGGCGAGGATCCGAGCGTCGTTGGTGCGGACCTCGAGGTGC
This sequence comes from Chloroflexi bacterium RBG_16_70_13, assembly GCA_001795245.1. Lineage (GTDB taxonomy): Bacteria > Chloroflexota > Limnocylindria > Limnocylindrales > CSP1-4 > UBA5189. The sequence continues at coordinate 15,989 of MGOD01000033.1, read as the reverse complement.
TCGGCGAACAGCCCAAACCGCCCGACGAGCGGGGCGGGCACCACCGGGAGCTGCTGCACCCGCCGGATGCGATGGCTCATCGGCTCATCCTCGCCTCATCCTCGCCAGCCGCCCGTGGCGACGCCCTGGACGATCCAGCGCTGGGCGACCGCGAAGACCACGACGACCGGGACGAGCGCCACCAGCGACAGGGCCAGGCTGAAGTGGAGCTGGCTCGCGTACGTCCCCTGGAACGCCGCGAGGCCCAGGCTGATCGTGAACGAGTCCGGCGAGCGGAGGTAGAGGAGCGGGCCGAGGAAGTCGTTCCACGAGCCGACGAAGGCGAAGACCGCAACCGCGGCAATCGCCGGCCTGGCGAGCGGCAGGGCCACGTGCCACCAGGCCTGGAGCGGGTTCGCCCCGTCGAGCTCGGCCGTCTCGAAGAGGTTCGCCGGCTGGTTCCGGAACCACTGCCGGAAGAGGAAGACGTAGAAGGCGCTCCCGCACAGGTGGGGGACGATGAGGGGCAGGTAGCTGCCGACCCAGCCGAGGCGGCTGAAGAGGATGAACTGGGGCACGAGCGTCGCCGAGGGCGGGACGAGGATCGTGACGATGAGGACGGCGAAGAGGGGCCGCCGGCCCCGGGCCGGGAGGGTCGCGAAGGCGAACCCGACGAGCGAGGCGGAGACGACCGTCGCGGCGACGCTCAGGACGGCGATCAGGGTCGAGTTCGCGAGCAGGCGCGGGACATCCACGAGCGCCACGGCCCCGGACAGGTTCTCCAGCGAGGGCGGGTCGGGCAGGATCGTCGGCGGGAACGCGTAGAACTGGCTGACCGGCTTGAGGG
>MGOD01000033.1:5026-15151 GCA_001795245.1 Chloroflexi bacterium RBG_16_70_13 | reverse complement strand
GAGCCACAGGAACGGGACGGCGAACGGCAGCACGGCAACCACGGCCAGCGCCGTCCGGATTACGCCGAGGCGACCGCCGCGGTGGAGCGGCTCGTCCGTCGCGGCATCGATGCCCTCGCGGGTGGCCGGGTCGCCCGTCGCGAAGCGCTTGCCGACGGGCAGGATCCCCTCGCTCACCCGTCCGCTCCCACTTCCGCACCCACGTAGGCGACCCGCCGCCCCGCGAGCCGGAACAGGAGGGCCGTCAGGGCCACCAGCCCGGCGACGAGCGCGAGCGCGAGCGCCGAGGCGTAGCCCAGCTGGCCGTAGGCGAAGGCGTTCTGGTAGGTGTACAGGGCGAGCGTCAGGGTCGAGCTCTCGGGTCCCCCGCCGGTCAGGAGGTACGTCGGGGTGAAGACCTGGAAGGCGCCGATCGCGTTCACGATCGCGAGATAGAAGGTGACCGGCGTGAGGGCCGGCCAGACGACGTGGCGGAACCGGCCGGCACGCCCCGCGCCGTCGAGAGCAGCGGCCTCGTGGAGCTCGCGTGGGACGGCGTTGAGGGCGGCGAGGTAGACGATGACGTTGATACCGACGTTCCAGAGGCCCATGACAATGAGGGCCGGCATCGCCCAGGCCGGGTCCCGGAGCCAGGCCGGACCCTGGATTCCAACCAGCCCAAGGAGTGCGTTGAGGAGCCCGAACCTCGGGTTGAGGATCCAGCCCCAGACGAGCGCCGTGGCCACGCCCGAGACGACCGCCGGCAGGAACACGGCCCCTCGCAGGATCGACCCGCCACGGCGCTGGCCGCGCAGCAGGATCGCCAGGCCCAGGCCGATGGCGAGCCCGGGAACCACCGTCCCGACCCCGTAGACGAGCGTGTTCCCGAGGGCCTGCCAGAAGCTCGGGTCGGCGAGCATCGCCTCGACGTTGGCGGTGCCGACCCACTGGATCGGGAGCGGTGGCGACCACTCGGCGAAGGCCAGGGCCGCGGCCCCGGCGACCGGCGCCGCCTGGAAGACGACGAGGCCGATGAGCCACGGGCCGATGAGCAGGTAGAACCAGCGCTCGCGCGGGCGTAGACCGGGCCTCGGGATGGCCGGTCGCCACGGCCGGCGTGGCGCGCCCCGGGTCGTCACTGGCCGCGGTCCGGGGCCAGGGCGTCGTTCGCGGCCGTCTCGAGCCGGACCAGGCCGTCCTCGAGCGACAGCTCCCCGGTGTTGAGCCTCGTGAAGAGATCGACCGTCGTCCCGAAGGCCGCGAACGCCGACGCGGTGTACGGGCGGAAGACCCGGCCTACGGCCATCGCGTCGAGGACGGCCGCCTGGTTCGCCGGGGGATGGCCCGCATCGATCGCCGAGCCGGCGACCGAGATCCGGGCCGGCACGGCATGGCCCGGCCGGCCCCACGTCGCCTCGAGGAAGCCCGGCGCGACGAGCGCCCGGACGAGCGCCCAGGTCTCGGCCGGGTGGGCGCTCGACGCGCTGATGACGTAGCCGTTCGTGCTCAGCGGCGTGTGGCGCTCGCCGTCGACGCCGAGGAGCGGCGGCACGACGTCGTACGGGATCGTGCCCGCGGCGTTCAGCTGGCCCACCGCGAACCAGCCGTTCGAGCCCATCGCCGCCGCACCGGCCAGGAACGGATCGCCGGGGACCCCGGTCTGCGAGCCGCCGTAGGGGTCGTACAGGGCGGCGTGATCGTCGCGGACGAGGCTGACCCACCACTCGATCGCAGCGGCCGTCGCCGGGTCGGTGAAGGACATCGTCGTGCAGTCGTCGTTGAGGCACAGGTCGCCGCCGAGGGCCCGGACGAGCTCGTTCTGCCAGAAGTAGGTGAGGCCGCCGTTCCAGCCCCACTGGCGGATCGTCGCCGGGTCGAAGCCCGCGTCGCCCGGATGACGGGACGCGGCATCGAGCGTCAGGGTGATCGCCGCGGCCCGCATGTCGTCGTACGTCCAGGCCTCGCTCGGGTAGGCGAGGCCCGCGGCATCGAACATCGCGGTGTTGTAGAAGACGACCTCGGGGCTGGCCGTGTCGGGCAGACCCCAGACGTTGCCCCCCCAGGTGAACTGCTCGAGCGGGCCGGGATAGAAGTCGGCCGCGCCTTCGAGATCGACCGCGATCAGGTCGTCGAGGTCGACGAAGGCCGACCGTCGGATCCACTGCTGGACGTTCAGGCCCTGGACACGAAGGACGTCCGGGAGCGTCCCGGCGGCGAGGTCGGCCGCGACCTTCTCGACCTCGGAACCCTGGGGCACGGTCTCGAGCTCGACCTCCCACTCGGGGTGGGCGACATCGAGGGCCTCGATCGCCGGCTGGAACGTCACGAGCTCCTCGGGCGTCAGGCTCACCTGGAGGCGCAGCGCGACCGGTTCGGCGGAGGTCGGCACGTCGGACCGGCCGGCGGACTGACCGGGAGCCAGGCTGGCCGGTTGTCTGCTGGTCGTCGACCCGCTGCAGGCCGCGGCCGTGAGCGCGCCGAGGAGGAGGGCGATCATCGCGCGAAACACGTTCCGGTGGGGATGGGCGGCGCGACGGGACAAGGATGACCTCGCCTGCGGGACGGCCGGGACGGGACGCCCCGGAAGGATACCGGGGCATACGCCGCGGCTGAGGCCGCCGGATCGCGTCCGGGTATGGCAGGATCGCGGAGCAGCGGAATCAACGCAGGCGCGAGGTCCAACCGGGGAGGCCGTCATCCGTGGGTCGATTCAATCCCCTCGTCGTGCTCCTCGCCAACCCGCTCATGCGGCGCGTGGCGTGGCACACGCGGCGGATCGCGGGCGCGGTCGATCGGCGGTTCTTCCTGAGCCTGGCAGAGGGGGCGGCCGCGTTCGTGGCCGTTGCGGCGCTCCTCGTGACGTTGCTCGAGAAGCCCTGGACGGAGGGACCCGGCTCGGCCATCGAGTGGTTCGGGAAGTCGTTCAACTGGGCGATCTTCACGATTCTCGGCCAGGGCGATTCCGGGTACGTGGTATCGGCCGGTGGCTTCGTCGTCAGCTGGGCGCTCGTGCTCTTCGGGGTCGCCATCGTGGGCACCATCACCGGGGCGCTCGTCGCCCTCGTCATCGACTTCCTGCTCAAGGAGGGCCAGGGATTGGGCGCGTCGGGATACAGGGACCACATCGTCGTGTGCGGCTGGAACGCAACCGCGCGCGACCTCATCGCCGAGCTCAGGAGCGACGAGTACAAGGCCAGGGTCGTGGTGCTTGCCGACGTTGACAAGAACCCCGCCGGTGAGGGCGTCTATTTCGTCCGGGGTGACACGACGTCCGACGAGGACCTCCGCCGGGCGGGCATCGAGGACGCGGCCGCCGCGCTCGTCTTCCCGTCCCAGCCCACGAACGAGGCGGACATGCACTCGATCCTCACGGTCATGGCGATCGAGGCCGTCGCGCCCGGCGTCCGGACGGTCGCCGAGGTCAACAACCCGCGTCACGTCGAGCACTTCCAGCGGACCCGCGTCGACGAGATCCTCGTGACGTCGCGACTGGCGTCGCGTCTGCTGGCCCGGTCCGCGCTGTACCCGGGGCTCACCTCCCTGGTCACGGACATCGTTTCCGGCGGCGAGGGCTCCGAGCTCTACCGCGTAGAGCTGCCCGCGACCTACCTCGGCCTGACGATCGACGAGGTGAGCGCGCGGCTCCGGGGCGAGCACCGGGCCACGCTCCTCGCCGTCAGCCGCGAGCACCAGACGTTCGTCAACCCGTCGGCCGACTTCCGGCTGCAGGCCGACGACGACCTCCTCGTCCTGGCCGAATCACTCGGCGCCCTGGCGCCCCTCCGCCCCGACCGGGCGATGGCCCTCGCCGGCCAGGCCCACGCCCACGAGCACACCCACGACCACGCCCATGAGCCGGCCTGAGGGCCCTTCCCGACGTGCCGGCCTGACTCCCCGCCTGGCGACTCGGGCCGACCCCTGACGACTCGGGCCGACCCTGACGACTCCGGCTGCCACAGCCTGAGGTCCCGCCCGTGACGATGCGGCCCGACCCGCGGGCCCGGCGTCGGGCACCTCCGCGTCCCCCGGACGTTTCCTGTCAGACGGTCTCCCGCGGAACGTTGGATCGTGCAGACGCCGAGATGCGCCTGACACCCGGTTCAGCCCGCGCTGGACGCTCGAGCGGCCCGACCGCGCCCGCCGACGGCACTGATGGACCGGATTCACGTTCCGACTGTCCCCCGGTGACCGTCTGAGACGCGGCGGCGTTGAGCCGTGGCGGAGCGGCTGACGGCACCCCGGGTCGGCGACGCCCCTGGCCCACGCTAGGCCCCCGGCACGGACCTCCGGATGAAGTCGGCGAGGTCGGCCGACTGGCGGATCCGCGACGGCTCGTGGACGTACATCATGTGGCCCGCCTCGTAGTGGGCGAACTCGACGTTCTGCTGCAGCTCCGGCGGGATCGGCAGGTGGGCCGCGACGTACTCGGCGGCGTAGTGGGGCGTCGCCCCGTCGTAGTAGCCGCAGGCGACGTGGACACGGAGGTCGGGGTTCGCGCGCATCGCCCCGCCGAGCTGTTCCACGACGGAGATGGAGCGGCCCTCGAACTCCTTGTAGGACCAGGCCTCGTTGGTCGCGCCCGACAGGATCTCGTAGGGCAGGTCGTTCTCGTAGCCGAGCTCCTCGCGGACGTACTGGTTGAGTGCGGCCGAGTACGGGCCCTGGATGAACGAGTACGAGGGATCCGCGCTGAAGTGCTCGCGCCCGCCGTCCGGCTCGGGGGTCGTGAACCGGGCGTCCAGCCGGCCCACGGCGAGACCGCGGTCACGGAGCAGCTCGGCGAAGAAGCGGAGGTGCTCGATCCGGAGGTTGACCCGCTCGACGTACTCGCGACGGAGCCCGGTCAGGCGGGCCAGCTTCGCGGCGGCTGCCCGCCGTTCGGTGGCCGACAACCGCGAGCCCCGGGCCAGGATCCGCGGGTAGTCACCGGCCGCGTACGCCTCGGCCTCGGCAACCACGTCCGGCAGGGCTCGCCCAGGATGCTTGCCGTGGTAGTGGGCGACGGCCGCGTACGTCGGCAGGAACAGGACGTAGGGGACGTCGTTGCCCTCGCTGAACTGGATCGTCCCGATGTCGAGCACGGACGACACGAGGGCGATCCCGTTGAGGTACATCCCGTGGCGGGTCTGGAGGTACGCGGCCAGCCCCGCGGCGCGGAGCGTCCCGTACGACTCGCCGGTCAGGAACTTCGGCGACAGCCAGCGGCCGTTGCGCGAGGCCCACAGACGGATGACCTCGCCGACCGACTCGATGTCCCGGGTGAAGCCGTGGTAGTCGGCCGGCTTGACGCCGTCGACCGCCCGCGAGAATCCCGTCGCGACGGGATCGATGAAGACGAGGTCGGTGTGGACGAGGAGCGTCTCGAGGTTGTCGACGACGTCGTATGGTGGCGGCACGTGGTCGTCGACGTCGCCCGAGCGGACGCGCCGCGGACCCAGCAGTCCCAGGTGGAGCCAGACGCTCGATGAGCCCGGCCCGCCGTTGAAGGCGAACGTCACCGGCCGCTCCCGGCTGGGCACGCCGTCGAGGGTGTAGGCACTGATGAAGACGGTGGCCCTGGGCTTGAAGCCGGCGAACTTGCCGTCCTCGATGACCTCCTCGCGGAGCACGATCCGACCCGTCGAGGTCGTGTAGGCGAGCTTCTTCCGGCCGATCGTCAGGCTGTGCTTTCGCTCGACGAGGTCGTCGGTCGGGTCGGCCGCCCTGGTCGCCTCGGTCGCGGTCGAGGTCGAGGCTGCGCCCTTCGCGGGGTCGCCCTTCTCGCCCGAGGCGCCCTGGCGAGCGGCTTCGTCGGCCACCCTAGAGCGCCTTGACCGCGCTGACCAGCTCGGTCAGGCCGGCCTTCGCGTCGGCGAACAGCATCCCCGTCTTGGGGTTGCCGTACAGCTCGTTGTCGATCCCGGCGTAGCCGCGCCCCATGCTGCGCTTGATGACGATGATCGCCCTGGCGTGGTCCACGTCGAGGATCGGCATCCCCGAGACTGGCGAGCCGGGCTTGCGCGCGGCCGGGTTGGTGACGTCGTTGGCGCCGACGACGAGGGCGACGTCGGCCCGGTCGAACTCGGGGTTGATCTCCTCCATCTCGCGGAGCTGGGGATACGGGACGTTGGCCTCAGCCAGGAGGACGTTCATGTGCCCCGGCATCCGGCCCGCGACCGGGTGGATCGCGTACTTGACGTCGACGCCGCGGGCCTCGAGGAGCTCGGCCAGCTCGCGCAGGGCGTGCTGGGCCTGGGCGACGGCGAGGCCGTAGCCGGGGACGACGATCACGGAGCTGGCGTAGGCGAGCTGGATCGCCGCGTCGTCCATCCCGAGCTCACGGACCGAGTGGCCCGCCCCGCCGACCGACCCCACGGTGCCCTCGCCGCCGCCGAAGCCGCCGACCATGATGTTGATCACGGAGCGGTTCATGGCATCGGCCATGAGCTTGGTCAGGATCGCGCCCGAGGCACCCACGAGGGCCCCGGCGATGATGAGGACCGGGTTGTCGAGGACGAAGCCGGCCATCGCCACGGCCGTGCCGGTGAAGCTGTTCAGGAGGCTGATGACCACGGGCATGTCGGCGCCGCCGATCGGGAGGGTCATGGTGACCCCGAAGACGAGGGCCGCGGCGAGGATGAGGAGCATCACCGGGACGCTCAGGTTCGGGATCCAGAGGAAGGCCGCGCCGGCGACGACGATGAGCGCGAGGGCTGCGGTGACGAGCTGGCCGCCGGGGATCTTCACGGGCCTCGACGGCGTGATCCGGAGGCCCATGAGCTTGCCCGAGGCGATGAGCGAGCCGGTGAACGTGACCGAGCCGATGACGATGTCGAGGACGGTCGCGACATTCACCTGGAGCGTCGGGAGCGTCGATGTCGCACTCAGGTGGAGGTAGTCGTCGATCGCGATGAGGGCGGCCGCGCCACCGCCGACGGCGTTGAACAGCGACACCAGCTGCGGCATCGCGGTCATCTTCACGGTCCGGGCCGTGTACAGCCCGAGGCCGCCGCCAAGGGCGATGCCGGCGATGACGATGATCCAGCCGGTGACGTTGAACGCCTCTCCGCCACGCTCGAGGGCGAGGAAGACCGCGGTCGCGACGATCGCGACGGTCATCCCGCCGGCCGACAGGAGGTTGCCGTTCCGGGCCGTGGCCGGCGAGTTCATCCGGATGAGGCCGATGACGAAGGCCACCGCGCCGGCCACCCAGGCGACGCGGACGAGGGTCTCGAGGACGGAGAGTTCCACGGTCAGGCCTCCGCCTTCTCGGCCTTCGCTGCCGCGGGCGCTACCGGCTTGCGCCGGAACATCTGGAGCATCCGGTCGGTGACGACGTAGCCACCGACCACGTTCATCGTCCCGAAGGCGACGGCGATGAACGAGAGCAGGTAGGCGATCGGCTCGTCCGCCTCGATGGCGATGAACATCGCGCCCACGACGACGATCCCGTGGATGGAGTTGGCGCCTGACATCAACGGCGTGTGGAGGGTCGCCGGGACCTTGCTGATCACGGCGAAGCCGCACAGGATCGCTAGGACGAAGATCGTCAGGGCGGTCAGGAGCTCGGCGTTCATGCGGCACCTCCGCCCGGCTGGAGCAGCTTCTTCACGGCCTCGGAGCGGATCTCGCCGCCGTGGGTGATCGTTACCGGCCCGGCGATCTCGTCGGCCGGGTCGAGGGCGAGGGCCCCGTCCTTGACGAGCTGAAGGAGCAAGGCCGACAGGTTGCGGGCGTAGAACGCCGACGCGCCGACCGGCATCGTGGCCGGCAGGTTCTCGGGTGCGATGATCGTGACGAGGTTGTCGGTCACGACGTCCTCGCCGGCCTTCGAGAGCTCGCAGTTGCCGCCGAGCGCAGAGGCGGCCATGTCGACGATGACCGAGCCGGGCTTCATGAGCGCCACGGCCGCCGCGGTGACGAGGACCGGTGGCTTGCGGCCCGGGACCTGGGCCGTGGTGATGACGATGTCCATGCCGCCGATGACCTCGTTGAGCTCGGCCTGCTGGGCGGCGCGCTCCTCGGCCGTCAGCTCGCGGGCGTAACCCCCCGCGCCGGTGGCATCGATCCGGGTCTTGAGGGTCACGAAGCTGGCGCCGAGCGACTCAGCCTGCTCACGGGTCTCAGGCCGGACGTCGTAGGCCTTGACGACCCCGCCGAGGCGGCGGGCCGTGCCGATCGCCTGGAGGCCGGCGACGCCAATGCCGAGGATGAGGACGTTGGCCGGCTTGGCCGTGCCCGCGGCGGTCGTCAGGAGCGGGAAGTAGCGCCCGAACGTGTCCGCGGCGATGAGGACCGCCTTGTAGCCGCCGACGTTGGCCTGCGACGAGAGGGCGTCCATCGTCTGGGCCCGGCTGAGGGTCCGCGGGATCGCGTCCAGGCTGATCGCAGTGACCCCGGCCGCCGCGAGCGCCGCCATGAGCTGCGGGTCGAGGAGCGGCTGCAGGAGCCCGATGACCGCCTGGCCGGAACGGAGTCGAACCGCCTCCGCGGCGTTGGGCTTCTGGACCCGGAGGATGACGTCGGCTTCACGGTACAGCTCGTCGGTCGGGAGGACCCGCGCCCCGGCGTCGGAGTACGCCGAGTCGGGGATGAGGGCGCCGACGCCGGCGCCGGCCTCGACGAGGATCTCGAGCCCGGCCGCCGTCAGCTTGCCGAGCGCCTCGGGGACCAGGGCCACGCGCCGCTCTCCGGGCGCGGTCTCCCTGGCGACTCCGATCTTCATGGGCACCACCTGATGTCTGGGCAACGAACGTCATGCGTGGGCCGCCGCCGTGCCGGCTCGACGCCGCCCTCCGCGTCGCCGCGCTGCCTGATCCGGGGCCGCGTGAAGGATACCCGCAGCGCTCGCGCCGTGCCCGCGGCCAGACCGTCGCCCCGGGGGCCCGGTTACCGCGCCGCCCCTGCCACCGCGACGACGAGGGTCAGGATGTAGACGTGGCCGAGCGCGCTCCACCAGATCGAGCGGGTGCGCCAGTTGAGCCAGCCGAAGACGGTGCCGCCGGCGAGGGTCGAGAAGAGCTCGATCTCGGGCTTGCCGAGGTGGGCGAAGACGAACGGCAGGAGGGCCACCACGACGCCGACCGGCCCGATCGCCCGGATGAGGGTGAACATGAGGAAGCCGCGAAAGAGGAACTCGGCCGGGATGAGGTCGAGGAGGTGCGTGACGAGGAGGTAGTCGACGGGTGCCCCGGAGATCCCGTAGTAAGCGCTGAACAGGGGGTCCGAGCCAAGGGCGACGACGATCGGGGTCATGACCGCGCAGCCGGCGACGGCCAGCCCCGCGCCCCAGCGCCAGTCGCCGACGCCCAGGCCGTACCCCGTCAGGCGATCGCGGAACGCCAGGACGACGACGAGCGCCGGTACCAGGCCGAAGAGGATCGTCCGCTCGAGCGCCTGGTAGCGGAGCGCCTCGGCCGCCCGGCCGATGTCCTGGACCTCGCGCGGGATCGCCGTCCGGGTGAAGTCGAAGAGGAGGACGAGCGTCGCGACCACGAGCGCCGTCGTCGCCCGCAAAGGCAGCTCCAGCCCCACGAGGCGGAACGTCCGCCGGTCGCCGGCCGAGGCCGGGTACGCGGGTTCGTCGATGAACCTCGCCCAGAGCACCCGGGCCCGCGTCCCGCCGTCGCTCGAGGCAGACCGATCGAAGCTCACCCCAAGATCCGCGGCCGCAGCTGGTCCATGGCGAGCCACGCTACCGCATCCGCGTGGCGTCGGGCGGGTCACAAGATCGCGTTGCCGGAGCGTGCCGCCACAGGCTCACCCCCCGGCAACGTCGCCGTAAGGCGAGGCCCGTTCCGGGCGGCGCGCGTGCGACCTCCAGCGGCCCACCATGGTCGCCGGAGGTGCACGCCATGCAGCTTACCGAGGAGCGCCGCGACCGCCTCGAGAACGACGACTTCGCCTCTATGGATTCATCCGGCGAGCGGAAGCTCCCGATCCACGACGAGGCCCACGTACGGAACGCGATCGCGCGCTTCAGCCAGACCGATTTCGAGGACGAGTCGGCGAAGAAGGCGGCTGCCCATCGGATCATCCGGGCCGCCGGCCGCTACGGGATCCTCCTGGAGGACGACGATGCGGTCGTCCGCGCCAGCGAGGCCTGATCGACCGCCGACCTACCTCTCCGCAGCCTCGCTCGTGGGACCCACGGCGCCGGCGGCGAGG
>MGOD01000033.1:4443-5016 GCA_001795245.1 Chloroflexi bacterium RBG_16_70_13 | reverse complement strand
CGGCCAGCCGATCTGGCCGCCCTCGGCGACAAGGCGGACCTCGAACCCGGCCGCGTCGAGGAGGCTGGCCGCGATCGCCGCCCGACCGCCGGCCTTGCAGGCGACGGTGATCGGTCGGTCCCGGGGCAGTTCGTCGAGCCGGCCGGCGAGGTCCGCGACGAAAATCGTCCGAGCGCCGGGGATGACGCCGTCGTCCCGCCATTCGATCGGTTGGCGGACATCGAGGAGCGGCGTCATCCTGCCTGAGGCCGCTTCGGCGTAGACGTCGTCCATCGAGGCAGTCGGGTAGCTCGAGATCGATCGGCCGTCGGCGCGCCAGGCATCGATACCCCCGCTGAGCGCCCCGGCGACGTGCTCGTAGCCGATCCGCATGAGCTGGGTGACCGCCTCCTCGACCGCGCCGGCCGGCGGCTCCGGCAGGACGAGCGCGATGGGCGCATCGAATGGCAGGAGCCAGCCGACGTAGGCGGCGAACGTGTCGTCGAGCTCGATGTTCAGGGTGCCCGGGATGTGGGCCGCCGCGAACGCCGACCTCGGTCGTCCGTCGACGATCCTGACGCCGGCCTGCGCGGC
>MGOD01000033.1:4054-4351 GCA_001795245.1 Chloroflexi bacterium RBG_16_70_13 | reverse complement strand
GGGAATCGCCCGAGCCCGCCGAGGAGCGCGTCGCGGAAGTCGCCGCCGGCCATCGCCACGAGGACCGGGTTCCGTGCCAGCTCCGCGCCGATCGAGGTCGTCCGCGAGGGCGCCGCCGGCCCGGCGCTGCAGAAGCTGCCCGCGCCGTGCGTCGGCAGGATCCGGACGGTTAGCGGCAGCGCGGCGAGCCGGCGCAGGCTCGTCGCCTGGAGCTCGGTCAGCTCGGCCGTCTTCGCCTCGCCGAGAAGGTCGGTCCGCCCAGCGGTCCCGACGAGGAGCGAGCCGCCGCTGAAGATC
>MGOD01000033.1:2130-3949 GCA_001795245.1 Chloroflexi bacterium RBG_16_70_13 | reverse complement strand
GTCGTGCCCTCGTCGGCTCCGCGGTGGGCGAAGGCGTAGCCGCCGCGCGCTGGAGCCACGATCTCGGCGCCCGTCGCGGCCTGGACCTCGAGGGCGCCGGACAGGTAGTCGTTGTGGACGTGGGTCTCGAGGACGCGGGTCACCCGCAGGCCCCGCCGCTCGGCCGCGGCAAGGAAGCGCCACGCGTCGCGCTGCGGGTCAACCAACGCCGCCTCGCCGTCGCTGGCGATGAGGTACGAGGCGTCACCGAGGCCCTTCGTCGTGAACAGCTCGAGATCCATGACGCCGATCATCGTCGCACGCTTCGCTCACCGACACCGCCCCGGATCGTGCGGCCTCGTACCATTGGGCGCGATGGCCAAGATCGGCTACGCGGCAATGCTTGAACAGTTCCACCCGACGGACCTGCTGGACTGGTGCGCCCAGGCCGAGGACGCCGGCTTCGGTGCCGGCTTCATGGTCAGCGAGCACTTCCACCCATGGACGCCGCAGCAGGGCCAGAGCGCGTTCGCCTGGACCTTCATGGGCGCCCTGGGGCTGCGAACGTCGCTGCGGTTCGGGACCGGCGTGACGTGCCCGACCTTCCGCTACCACCCGGCCGTCGTCGCCCAGGCGGCGGCGACCCTGGGGGCGATGTTCCCCGGCCGTTTCTGGCTGGGGCTCGGTGCCGGTGAGGCCCTCAACGAGCACATCATCGGCGGCCAGTGGCCCGAGGTCGGGGTCCGCTCGGCGATGATGTTCGAGGCGATCGAGATCATCAACAAGCTCTTCACCGGCGAGGTGGTCCGGCATCGCGGCACGCACTTCACCCTCGAGAGCGCCCGCCTCTACACCCTGCCAACTGAGCGCGTCCCGATCTACGTCGCGACGGCCGGGCCGCTGAACGCCAAGCGGACCGGCCGGCTGGCCGACGGGATGATCACGGTCGGTGCCGCCGACGCAAAGCTCAAGGAGCTCTGGGAGAACAACGACATCGGCGCGCGGGAGGCCGGCAAGGACCCCTCGACGATGCCGAAGATCCTCCAGCTCCACCTCAGCTGGGCGAAGACCGACGACGAAGCGGCCGAGATCGCCGTCCGCGAATGGCCGAACGGCGGGATGGCCTTCCCCAAGCAGGACATCCGAAACCCCGAGGACTTCGCCGCCATGGCCAAGCTCGTCCGGCCCGAGAGCTTCGTCAACAGGATGCTCATCAGCTCCGACCTCGAGCGGCATACGGCCAACATTCAGCACTACCTCGACCTGGGATTCGACGAGATTCACCTCCACCACGTCGGCCGGAACCAGGCCGAGTGGATCGAGGTCTTCGGCCGCGACGTTCTGCCCCAGCTGAAGCTGGGCTGAGCCTGCCCCGCGCTGGCTGAGGCGCGTCTCGACATTCCGTGCCTCGGCGGCGATCCCACGCCGGCCCGGCCCGCCGGTCGATGCCGTCGAAGGCGTCGAGCCTTCCCCTGCGGTTGGCGGCCGAGCCCTTCAGCTACGCTCGGCAGCCTCGCTGCGCTCGATCATGGCCAGGGACCGCTCGACGACGGCGCCGAGCGCCCGGAGCGCGGCATCAGCCGTCCGGAAGACGGGCAGCCCGCCGGCCTCGAGCGCCCCTGCCAGCGGGTCGTAGCGGGGGCCCGCGTCGACGACCGTGACCCAGGTCTTCGTCGTCCGCCGCCACAGGTCGACGAGCCGCGAAGCGATCGCTCCCGGCGCGGCGAGATTCTCGCCGCCCGGCGCGCCGGCCGTCCCGGCGGGGAGCGTCCGGAGGGCCGCCGTGAACGGCACGTCGCCGACGAGCCCGACATCCACGCCATCGTCGGCCAGGATCGTC
>MGOD01000033.1:0-2095 GCA_001795245.1 Chloroflexi bacterium RBG_16_70_13 | reverse complement strand
TCGTCGCCCATCGGTGTGATGTCGAACGGGTTGTGGACGTCGACGACCTCGGCGAGCCCGGCTTCGCCCAGAATCGCCGCCAGCCGTCGCTCCGTCGCCGCATCGAGCTTCGCCGGCCGGAGGCTGCCGAGGTTGTCGGCGATCGCGACGCACTCGAAGCCCGCGTTCGAGATCGCCGCCAGGCGCCGCCCGCCGACCGTCCGACCATCGAGACGGACGAACGTCCGCAGGAGGTCGTCGAATGCCTCGAGGCTCTCGGCCATGACGACCCCGGCGCCCCGCGCGAGCTGGTCGCTGACGAGGGCGTCGCCGGCGATGGCGGCCGTGTGGCTGGCACTGGCCCGGGCGCCGGCGACGGTCCGCCCGGCCCGGTAGAGGATGACGACCCCGCCGCGGGCGGCGATCGCCCGGGCCGCGGCCACGAACCGACGGCCGTCGAGCGGGGCGAAGCCCTCGACATAGACGCCGATGACGCGGATCTCCGCGTCGGTCGCGAGATGCTCCAGGTGGTCGCCGCTCGTGAGGTCCATCTGGTTGCCGACGGTGATGACGTACTTCGGGTCGAGCTCGTGCAGCCGGCTCATCCGCGAGAGCGCGAAGGCGCCGCTCTGGGCCACGATCGCCAGCGGCGCCGGGTGGCCGCTCGGCGGAGCGAGCTTCGCCTCGGGGATGAAGAACGTGTCGTAGCGACCGGGCCGCGACCTGATCCCGAGGCAGTTGCCGCCGTTGACGATCGGGCCGCCGCCAGGCCGCAGCCGCGCTGCGTCCAGCGCCGCGCGCATCCGGGCCGCCCGTTCCCGGCCACCGGCCGTCTCCTCGAGGCCGCCGGGGATGACGATGATCGACTCGGCAGCGTCACGCTTCGCGACCTCGGCGACGAGCGCGGCCGCGCTCGTCGCAGCGACCGCCACGACGAACAGGTCGACCTTCGCCGGGAGCGACGCCACGTCCGGGACGCAGCGACACCCGTCGAGCGTGGCAAGGCCGGGCTTCACCACCGTGATCCGTGCCGGCTCGAAGCCGTCGCGGATGAGGTTCCGGAGGATCGTCCGGCCGGGATTGTCGCCGCTCGAGACGCCGGCGATCGCGATCGACGCCGGCTCCAGGAGGCGGGGCAGCTTCCAGACCGGCCGCTCGAGCGCGGCCACGGCCTCTGCGCCGCGGGATGAGGACCTCGCCGTGCCGGCGTCGAGCGTGACGAGGACATCGAGGGCGACCGGTCCGCCCGGCGTGACGGCGAGCGGGTTGACCTCGAGCTCGAGGATGCCGCCGGGTCCGCAGCCTGGCGCGAGCGCGGCGAGCCGCTCGACGACGTCGACAAGCTCTCCGATCGGCAGGACCGCCGGCCGGCCGCGCTGCGGCTCGGTGGCGATGCGGACGGCCGTCGCGGCCCGAAGCGCCCGGGACAGCTCCGCAACAGGCGTCAGCCCCGGAGCGACGATCGCGAGCCCGCGGCCCGGCCGCAGGTCCCGGGCGAGGAGCTCGGCGTGGACCCCGCCGATGCCGGCGGCAATGACCGGCCCGAAGTCATCCGTCCAGCGGAGGGAGACGAGGAGCTCGCCGCCGAGGCCGGTCTCGTGGTCGACGAACGCCTCGACGAGGTACCCGGACACCGAGCCGGCCGCCGACCGCGCACCCATCGCAGCAATCGCGGCGGTCACCGCCGGGACAGTCGCCTCGACGACGGCGACGCCACCGACATCGGACTTGTGGGCGACGCCCGCGGCGACGAGCTTCACTACACAGCGAACGCCACCGCCCAGGCCGGCCAGGTGCTCCTCGGCCACCGCCGTCCCGGCATCGAGGACGACCCGGCGCGGCGTCGCGATCCCGAGGGCATCGAGCAGTTCGAGCCCGTCGGGCTCGATGAGCGCGGAGCGACCGTCTGCAATGTCCCGGCGCGCGACCAGCAGGATCGCTGCGGCGCGGCGCAGGTCGGGCCTCGGCGCCGCCGAAGCGGCGGCCCAGGTGTCGGGAGCGCGCGGTGAGGACGCCGCAACCATGGCGGCAGCCTGTCCCCGGGCCAGCTTCCGGGCGAGGGCCGAACGGGCACCGCCCCGGCGGGCCGGATGGCCCGAGTCTCGTTCGTGGCGGC
>MGOD01000032.1:2905-8650 GCA_001795245.1 Chloroflexi bacterium RBG_16_70_13 | reverse complement strand
GGCCTGGTGCGACGATCGCGACCGGGGTGCCTGAGCGACCTCACCCTCGAGGAACCAGGTCGGCAGGAAGCCTTTGCCCTTGACCTCGACGAGCCCGCGGGGCGCCAGCCGGAAGCGTCCGCGGAGCCGCTCCTCGAGCGCGGCCGAGACCTGGACGCGCCCCGGCACGCCGGTCGATTCCATGCGGCTGGCGAGGTTCACGGTGTCGCCCCAGATGTCGTAGATGAACTTCTTCGTGCCGATGACCCCGGCAACGACCGGCCCGCAGTTGATGCCGACCCGGAACCGGATCCCGAAGAGGCTCGCGGCCTCGATCTCGGCGATCCGCGCGGCGAGGGCGATCGCCATCCTCGCCACCCGCTCGGAGTGGTCCGGGCTCGGGTCGGTCAGGCCGCCGACGACCATGTATGCGTCGCCGATCGTCTTGACCTTCTCGAGGCCGTGCTCCTCGACGAGGTCGTCGAAGACCGTGAAGACGTCGTTGAGGACGCCGACGAGCTCGTCGGCACGCATCGAGCTTGACAGTTCGGTGAAGCCGACGATGTCGGCGAAGAGGAGCGTCACGTCGTCGAAGCGGTCGGCGATCAAACGCTCGCCTCGCCGGAGGCGGTCGGCGATCGGCTCGGGCAGGATGTTCAGCAGGAGGCGCTCGTTCTCGCGGTGCAGCCGCTCGAGCTCCTTCGCGGCGGTGACGTCGGTGCCGTAGACGTTGATGAAGCCGAACTCCGGGACGTCCACCGGCAGGAGGGCGTATGTCCGACCGCCGCTCTGGACCTCGACGACCACCCGATCGCCCGCCGAGGCCCGGGCTTTCAGGCGATCCCACAGCTCGCCCTCGATCGTGCCGCCAATCCGGCAGCCGATCCCCTCGATCAGGTCTCCGCTGGCGTCGTTGGCGTAGACGATCCGGCCGTCCCAGTCGAGCCGGAAGACCGGGTTCGGGTTCTGGTCGGGGAAGCGGGCGACGGCCTTGCGGGCCGTCACGTCTGTCCCGTACAGGTTCACGAACGCGAACTCCGGGACCTCGACGGCAAGGAGCTCGAACGTGGCTGACCCGACCCGGACCTCGAACGGCTGGCCCGATGCCGTGGCCGACTCGATCCTCGATCGCCACTCGCCGGCGAGGGGCTCGCCGAGAGTAGCCCCCATCGCCGCGATGACGCCGGCGCTCGCGTCGTTCGCGTAGTGGAGCCGCCCGTCGGCCGTCATTCGCAGGACGGGGTTGGGATTCTGGTCCGGGAAGCGGCTGATCGCCGCGATCTGCTCGCCCGTGAGGACCGGCGATGCCGGTGGTGCGAGCGGTGCCTGCGCGGCCGGCGGATCGGAGGAACGGAACGCGCCCATCCACAGATCGTAGCCCGCCCGGGCCCGGCCGGGAGGCCCCAGACGAGAACTGCCGGCCGGGATGGTCCCGGCCGGCACGTCGCGAGGAGTCGCCGGGGCTTACATCAGCCCGACGATGTGACCTTCGGGATCGGCGAACAGGGCGACCGTCGTCTCGGGCGCCACCTCGGTGAGCGGCATGATCACCCGACCGCCGAGCTCCTCGACGCGACGGAGGGTCGCCGCCGGATCGTCCGCGTGGACGTAAAAGGTGACGTGGCCCGGCCCGCCGTCCTGCGACTGGCCGAGGCCGGCCGTCAGCGCCTCGTCACGGAACATCCCGTAGCCGCCGGGATTGTTGGTGTCGAGCTGCCAGCCGAAGACGTCGCCGTAGAACTTCTGGAGCGCCGGGCCATCCTTCCCGACGACCTCGACATGGATCACGTGTGCAGCCATCTGCCGGAACCCCTTCCTGGTCGACGTCCGGACCCGGCGCCCGCCGGACCTCCCGTCATCTCCACGACGAACACGCGGGCCGGAATCGACAGGATGCAGTGGGAGCCCGCGGTTGACACGAACTGCGACTGAGTCTCAATATCGACGCCGTGAACGCCCAGCGCGCCATCCCCGCCGCGCTCCTCGCCATGCTCCTCGTGGCGGCCGGCTGCGCGCCGTCGGCGTCCCCCTCGAGCGACCCCGCGGCCCCGATCCGCGTCGTCACGACCTCGACCGTCTTCGGGGACCTCGTCCACCAGACGGGGGGCGACCAGGTCGCGGTCACCAGCCTCGTCCCACCCGGCGTTGACGTCCACACCTACCAGGCGACCCCGGCCGACCTCCAGGACCTGGCCGAGGCCGATCTCGTCATCATGAACGGCCTCGGCCTGGACGACTGGCTCGCCGACATGATCGAGAGCGTGTCCGGTGGACCGCAGAGTCGGGTCCCGATCGTCCGGCTCGCGGAGGACGGCGTCGACTACGAGCTTCTCCCGGGTGAAGAGCCGGATACCCGCAACCCCCATCTCTGGATGGACGTCAGCTACGCGATCCAGTACGTCGAGCGGATCGAGACCGCGCTCGTCGCGGCGGCGCCGGCGAAGGCCGCCGACATCGGACGCTCGAGCGAGGCTTACCGCGCCGCGATCAGCGAGCTCGACGGCTGGGTCCGCGAGCAGATCTCGACGATCCCGGTCGAGAATCGCAAGCTCGTGACGTTCCACGATGCCCTGCCGTACTTCGCCCGGGCCTACGGGCTCGAGATCGTCGGCGTCGCGGTCGAGGCGCCCGGCCAGGACCCGAGCGCCGGCGAGATCGCCGCGCTCATCGACGCCATCCGGATGAGCGGCGTCAAGGCGATCTTCTCTGAGGACCAGTTCCCGACCGCCCTCATCGATCAGATCGCCCGCGAAACCGGCGCGACGGTCGTGGCGGACCTCTACGATGATTCACTCGGTGACCCCCCAGTCACGTCGTATGAGTCCGTGATCCACTGGGACGTCGAGAAGCTGGTCGAGGCGCTCAGGTGACGAACCCGCCGGGCATCCCGTGGCGATGACGTCCCCCCGCCCGGCCCCGGATCAGCACCCCGAGCCCGTGCGGCTCGTCGGCCACGGCGGCGAGCCGGTAGCGCCGCCGGCGCCCTCGCACCAGCACCATGCCGGCCACGGCGGCGGACCGCCGCTCAGCATCTGGCTCGTCGACGTCTCTGTCGGCTACGAGGATCGGCCCGTCCTCGAGGACGTCGACCTCCGGCTGCCGGCCGGCTCGCTGACCGCGGTCGTCGGCCCCAACGGCGGCGGCAAGAGCACCCTCCTCAAGCTCATCGCCGGCCTCCTCGAGCCGTGGGGCGGCACGATCTCCGTCCTCGGCGGGCGGCCCGGCGAGCATGCCCGGGCGATCGCGTACGTTCCCCAGGCCGAGGCGGTCGACTGGAGCTTTCCAGTCGCCGCGGGCGACGTGGTGATGATGGGTCGCTACCCTCGGCTCGGGCCGCTGCGACGCCCCGGGGCGCGCGACCATGCAGCCGTCGCCAACGCCCTCGAGCTCGTCGGGATGACGGCCCACGCCCGCCGCCAGATCGGGGCGCTCTCGGGCGGCCAGCGGCGCCGGGTCTTCCTCGCCCGGGCGCTCGCCTCCCAGCCCGACCTCTACCTCCTCGACGAGCCGGTGACCGGGGTCGACAACGCCACCCAGGAGGACCTCATGGCCGTCCTCGATGCCGAGGCCCGCAGCGGCAAGACGGTCATCGCCAGCACCCACGACCTGGCCTCGGCGGCCCAGCACTTCCGGTCGATCGTGGCAGTCAACGGGACAGTCGTCGCCCAGGGCGACGCGAGCCTCGTCCTCAATTCCGACGTCCTGCTGCGGACGTACGGCGGGCACCTCCTGTTCGTCGGCGAGCGGGCGATGCTCCTCGACGACGCCCATCACCACGACGAGGCGCCGGCGGGCGAGGTCCACCATCACGAGGGCACCCCGGGGCGGGGGGCCCGTCGCCCATGACCGCTCTCACCGAGCCGCTCGCCTACGAGTTCTTCGTCCGCGCCCTCGCGGCCTCGGTCCTCGTCGGGCTGGTCTGCGCCGTCATCGGCACCTACATGGTCCTGCGCGGCCTGGCCTTCATGGGCGACGCCCTCAGCCATGCGGCGTTCCCCGGGGTCGTCGCCGCCTACCTCCTGAAGGCGCCGTTCTACCTCGGGGCCACGATCGCGGCCGTGGGCACGGCCCTCGCGATCGGGTGGATCACCCGGCGCGGCCGGCTCCGGGGCGACACGACGATCGGCGTTCTCTTCGCGGGCATGTTCGCCCTCGGGGTCTTCCTGTTCAGCACGATCCCGAACTACGTGGGCGACCTGTTCGGGTTCCTGTTCGGCGAGGTCCTCGGGATCAGCGGCGCGGACCTCGTGGCCCTGGCCGTCCTGAGCATCGTCGTGCTCGGGGTCGTGACGCTCCTGTGGAAAGAGCTCCTCTACTCGACGTTCGATCCGCTGGCCGCGGCAGCCTCGGGCCTGCCGGTGGCGGCGCTCGAGTACCTCTTCCTCGGCCTCATCGCCCTGACGATCGTGATCAGCCTCCAGGCGGTCGGGATCATCCTCGTCGTGGCGATGCTGGTGACGCCGGCAGCGACGGCCCAGCTCCTCGCCGACCGCTTCTCGCGGCTCATGGCGATCGCGGTCGTGATCGGGGCGGTCGCCCCCGTCGGCGGCCTCTACCTGAGCTTCTGGACGAACACGGCCAGTAGCGCGCTCATCGTCCTCGTCGAGACGGCGGCCTTCCTGCTGGCGCTGGCGCTCGGCCCGCGAACCGGCCTCCTCCGCGCCCGACGACGGGCGGTCGATTCCTGACGGACAGGCGAGTCTGAACCTCCCGAGTCGCGACGCGGCCGAGCGGCACCGCGCGGGCCGCCTCCTCAGAACGAGATCGGCAGATCGCCGCAGCGCTCTGGCTGGACGCCGGCCGGACGCGCGGCGTTGACCTCCGCCCAGGTGTCCGGTGTCAGGAGGAGGCTCCACGCCTCCAGCGCTCCAGTCGCCTCGAACGCGGCCTGGGCCTCCTGCTTCGCCGCGGACAGGCCCTTGCCGGCGGCCGCCCGCTCGGCCTCGACGTATGCCTCGAAGGCAACGAGGACCCGGTCAAGCTGGGCCATCGGCTCGGCGCCCGGTGGCCACGACGCTGCCACGGCGACGTGGGCGCGCCCCGTCTCGAGCTCGTCGCGGATCGCGGCCGCCTCCAGGTCGGCCGTCGCGAGGTCGCGACCGGCAATGGCGTCTTCGAAGGCGTGGCTGCGGTCGGATCCAGACCCCGTGTCGGGGTTGCCAACGGCCAGGAACATCGATTCCCAGGCGGCGCAGTTCGCGGTTCGGAACTCCTCGAAGTTGGTGGCGCCCGGTGGCGGCGTCGGGCTGGCAGCGCCACCGCCGCAGGCGGCCACGATGACCGTGGTGACGACGGCAGCAAGCGCGACAGCCACGACCCTGAGGGAGCGGGTCGGACCCGAGATGGCGTGCTTCACGGTTGATGGACGCGCTTGGCGGCCCATCGTTACCGGGCCCCCGCCACGAGTCCCGATGACTCGGGCCGAACGGGCCGGCGGCCACGGGCCGAACGTCCCTGACGCGGCCGCCGTTTCGATGGCCACACTCCGGTCATGAAGGCGAGCGTCCCCCGCACGGCGCGCACCCGGGCGCAGGCACTGGCGCCCGCCGGCGGAGTCATCGTGGTCCCGATCGCGGGCATGACCTGCCGGTCATGCGAGCGCCGCATCGAGCGGCAGGTTCGCCGGATTCCCAACGTCGAACGCGCGACCGCGTCCGCATCGCACGCCCGCGTCGAGGTCATGACGAGCGGGCCGGTCTCGGGCGTCGACCTCGCCGAGGCGATCGAGGCCGCCGGCTACGAGATCGGGCGGACGCCCTGGCTGAG
>MGOD01000032.1:0-2860 GCA_001795245.1 Chloroflexi bacterium RBG_16_70_13 | reverse complement strand
CTCATCGTCTCGATCGCCATCCTGGCCGAGCTCCTCGGGTTCACCGGCTTCACCGCCGGCCTGGGCGACATCCGCGAGGGCGGCCTGCTCGTGGCGGGGCTCCTGGGCCTCGCTGCCGGGGTCTCCACCTGCATCGCCCTTACCGGTGGGCTCGTCCTCGCCCTCTCGGCCGCCGCGGCCGCCGACCGGACCGACGGACCCGACCCCTCGATCGCCACCCGCCTCCGGCCGATCGCGGTCTTCCTGACCGGCCGGGTGGCCGGCTTCGCCCTGCTCGGTGCGGCCCTCGGCGCGGTCGGCTCGCGGGTCGTCCTGCCGCCGCTCGCGATCGCCGTCCTGATGATCGTCGTGGCCATCCTCATGACGATCCTCGGTGTTCGCCTGACGGGCCTGTCGCCGCGGATCGCCGCCTGGTCGCCGACCCTCCCGGGTGGGCTGGGTACGCTGATCGGCGGGGGCGAGGTCACGGCGTACTCGGACGTCCGGGCCGGCGCACTCGGCGTCGCCTCGTTCTTCCTGCCCTGCGGGTTTACCCAGGCGGTCCAGATCTACGCGCTCTCGACCGGCTCACCCCTCGTCGCGGGCGGGATCATGGCCGCGTTCGCGATCGGGACGGTGCCGGGTCTGCTCACCCTCGGCGGCTTGCCGTCGCTCCTGCCGAAGGCCTCCCGGCCGGCCCTCCTGCAGACGATCGGCGTCATCGTCATCGGCTTCGCGGTCCTCAACGGAGTGGCCGGCCTGCGCCTGGCCGGTCTCATGCCGGACTTCGGGATTGCGGCCGCGGCCGCACCCAGCGTGACCGTGTCAGGCGGCGTCCAGACGCTTCGCACCGCTCAGGTGAGCGACGGCTACGTGCCGGCAAATGTCTCGATCTACGCGGGTGTGCCAACCCGCTGGGTCATCGACTCGCGGGACGGCGGCTCGTGCGCCGTCTTCCTCCAGGTGCCATCGCTCGGGATCGCGGTGACCCTCCGGCCCGGCGAGAACGTCATCGACCTGCCGGCACTCCAGGCGGGCCGGGTCCAGTACATGTGCTCGATGGGCATGTACGGCGGGCAGCTGACCGTCGTGGACGGACCGCCGCCGGCCGCTGAGGGTCCGTCGGCCAGGGGTTGATCCGCCCCAGGATCGCTGCGACACGGGAGCCGGGGACGTTCGGTCATGAGCGCCAGTGTGCGCGGACCGCAGCGGCGAGCAGGCCGGCGAGGAGGATGGGCAACGCCAGTGCCGCGAGCCAGCTCCCAGCCGCGCCCTGCGCTGACTCGCTCGCGGCGGTGTCCGGGAGGGGCGGCGACGAGGGTGCAAACGTGTCCGTTGGCACGGGCGGGGTCCCCGCCACGTCGACTGTCCACGCCTGGACGCGGGTGTTCTGGAAGGCCTCTGCGTTCTCGCCCAGCGACTCCGTCCCGATCAGGAGGATCCGGACGGGCCGCGCCGCGGATTCCATCCGCCCGACCAACCCGCCCGCCTCGTTCGTGATGGACAGGGCGATGCCCTCGCCCTCTGACGTGTACGCCCGCAGGGTGTACGGGAACGCGGTCGAGGGCACCGCCACGGTGATCAGGTCACCGGACACAGTGGGCGTCACCGACGGCAGGTCCCCGGCGGACGGCGAGATCTGCATTGCCACGACATCCGCCACCCTCGCGCCCGTGCAGGTGAGCCTTGCGATCGAGGGCAGGACCGGCATCGGCAGGATCGTGCTCCAGGCGCCCGTCGAGTCGAGGGACGGCACCACGTCGAGGTAGATCGGCGCTGGATCGTACCAACCCAGGACGCGCCCCGAGACAACGAGCCGGGGCGCCGCGCTGCAGGTGCCCGACACGACGACGACCTCACCTGACTCCGCGACCGGCGGGCTGACGTCGATCGTCGACGCCGACGCCAGCGGCATCTCGACCCGCAGCGCCAGGGGAACGTAGGGCAGCTGGATGCCGGGATCCTGCTGGCGGAGGGCGAGCGCGAGGAGCGACGGCTCCCCGAGCGATCGAGGGACGACGACGGTCCCCACCCCGGAGGCCACGGTGTCGCTGGCGACCAATGTGCCGGCGAAGTCGAAGACGGCGAACGTGCTGCCGTTGACGAGCGGTGACGTGCTGATGACTACGTCAGTGGCGGTGACCGACTGCGGGGAGAGGTAGCCGGCGGGGATGTCCCTGGGCGCGATCACGACCGGGGCGGAGGTCGTCCCGTCGCACTCCGCCAGGACATAGCTCGGTGCAGGCGGCATCGGGAACGTGACATCCCAGGCGCCGTCGAGCGCCGGAGCGACTGTCTGGTCGGCGACGACCGACGGCGAGCCGGGAAAGAGAAAGCCGGTGGCGGTCACGTGGACGTCCGCTGTGCAGCCGCCCCCTGAGACCGTCACCGACGCGCCGGTCGAGGCCACGACAGGCGTGACGACGATCCCCGTCGGCGCCGCGATGGCTGAGCCCCCGAGGGCCGTGCTGCCGGCCACGACCGTCACGATCGCCGTGAGCAGGTGCCGTCGCATGACCGCCATCCTGGGGCACCGTATCACGCTCCCGAGCAAGAGATCACCACGGTGTTCGTCGGGCGTCGTCACCCGCCGAACGGCGAACGGTGTGCCTTGGTGTCCGGCGGTCGGCGCCTGACCGGGCGTCGCGGACTTCTAGAGATCCGCGACGTTCAGGACGCCCCGTCGGATGGCGAACTTCAGGAGCTCGACCCGGTCGTGGAAGCCGAGCTTCTCCATGACCGTGGCCCGGTAGTTGTGGACGGTCTGCTCGCTCAGGTGGAGGGCCCGCGCGATCTCGCGGTTGGTGTGCCCGACGGCGGCCAGGAGGAGGACCTCGTGCTCCCGGTCGGTGAGGGTGTCGTAGGCGTCCTCGAGGCTGTG
>MGOD01000031.1:16367-17882 GCA_001795245.1 Chloroflexi bacterium RBG_16_70_13 | reverse complement strand
GGCGTATCCTCGGCTCGTGCCGCAGGCTCACGATTCCGAGGGCCGGGCGCGCAGCCGGATGGTCGCCGACCAGCTGCGTCGCCGTGGGATCGCCGACGAGCGCGTCCTCGAGGTCATGGGTGACCTGCCGCGGGAACGCTTCCTCCCCGCCCGCTACGAGGACCTCGCCTACGCCGACGCGGCGGCTCCGATCGACGAGGGCCAGACGATCAGCCAGCCCTACATCGTGGCCCTCATGACCGAGCTGCTGCGGGTCGCCCCGGGCGACCGGGTCCTCGAGATCGGGACCGGCTCGGGCTACCAGGCCGCGGTGCTGGCGGGGCTCGGCGCGCGGGTGACCTCGATCGAGCGCTTCCCGGCCCTCGCCGAGGCAGCTCGCGAGCGGCTCGGCGGCCTGGGAATCATGGGCGTGGAGATTCGCGTCGCCGACGGCAGCGGCGGCGACCCGGTCGGGGCGCCGTGGGACGGGATCATCGTCACGGCCGCGGCGCCGGCGGTCCCGGCGTCGCTTCGGGAGCAGCTGGCGATCGGCGCCCGGCTGGTCATCCCGGTCGGAGGGCGGTGGGATCAGCAGCTGCTGGTCATCGAACGGCGAGGACCGGCCGACTGGTCGGAGACCTCGGGCGGGTCGGTCGTGTTCGTGCCGCTCGTCGGCGAGCAGGGCTACGCCGATCCTGATGCCCGAGGTCGCGCCTGAGGACCGCGCCTGACCGCGACGGCGCCGGATCAAACGGCTGGCGCAGGACCGACATCGCGGCCACGGACGGGCGAGCTCGATCGGTATACTCGGCCGGCATGTCGCACGTCTTCATCGCCCCCCACCCGGACGACGTCGCCCTCTCGTGTGGCGGCCTCATCGCCTCGCTCCGAGAGCTCGGCCAGAACGTCGCGATCGTGACGGTCTACTCGGGCAGCGGATCGAACGCGGGCGGGTCGGGCGAGGGCCTGACGAGCTACCAGCGCGAGGCGCTCGGCTTCGGCTCGAAGGCCCTCTGGCCGAACACCGAGGCCTTCAACCGGGCCGCGATCCGGGCGGACTACCCCGACGACGGCAGCTCGGACGCAGCGCCGCCATGGGCCGCCGAATCGGACCGCCTGGATGCGACGCAGGAGGATGCCGACGCCGCCGCGAAGCGCTTCTGGCAGCGTTCGTCGTGGTACCGCCGGGCGAGCATCCGCAACACGCCCCTCGCCGGCCAGGCGCTCATCGACGAGATCCCCACGCAGGGCGCGGTGATGACCGACGAGCTCGTGGCGGCGGCCGCCGCCGGCGAGGTCATGGCCCAGCGCCGGCTCGAGGATGAGCGATTCGCCTACTTCGCCGAGGCGTCCATCGTGTTCCTCGACCTGCCCGACGCGGTCTTCCGCGGCTACGAGGGCGATGACGAGCTGCTCGGGTCGCCCCGGATCGACGACGACCCCCCGGTGGCCCGGATCCGCAGCGAGATCGCCCGCCTCGAGCCACAGACGGTCTATGTGCCCCTGGGGGTCGGCAACCACGTCGACCACCAGCTC
>MGOD01000031.1:15986-16335 GCA_001795245.1 Chloroflexi bacterium RBG_16_70_13 | reverse complement strand
GGGCGTGGGTGATGCCGGGTCCGACATGGGCCGGCAACGTCGTCTTCTACGAGGACTTCCCGTATGCCTGGTGGCATGGGTTCGATCGCCTCGAGCAGCTGCCGGACGGCGCGCTCGACGGGCTCGGCCCGGGCGTCCTCCTCACCCCGCACTACGCCGACATCAGCGATCAGGTCGAGCGCAAGATCCGCGGCGTCGCCCTCTACGAGAGCCAGTTGGACCGGCTCTTCGGCGGCGAGCGGGAGATGGCCGCCGCGGTCCGGGCCCACGGGACGAAGACGGCCGAGCTCGGCGGGCGCGGGGGCGCCGCAGAACGGTACTGGCACACGCTCCGGGCCTGAGCGCGCCA
>MGOD01000031.1:10677-15944 GCA_001795245.1 Chloroflexi bacterium RBG_16_70_13 | reverse complement strand
GCCGGCCTCGTCGTGGCCCTCGCGATCCGGGCGATCCTGCTCCCACAGCCCGGGCTCGCCGGTGACGTCGACGATTTCCTGGCCTGGGCCAGGGCCATCGGTGAGCACGGGCTCGGGCGCGCGTACGACGAGCCGGTCTCGTTCCCGCCGGTCCTGCCCTGGCTGTGGTGGGCGATCGGAAGCGTGGCTCCGGCCCTCCTGAGCCCGACGCCGGACGATCCCGCCGCCCTCGCCCTCGTCAAGCTCCCGGCCACGCTCGCCGACCTCGGCCTCGCGGCGATCGTGGGGTGGTCGTTGCGGGCGCGGCCGGGCTGGGCCGTCGCGGGGGCGCTCGCCGTGCTCCTCCACCCGGCCGTCTGGTACGTCTCGGCCTGGTGGGCTCAGTTCGAGTCGCTGTACGTCCTGCCGATGCTCGTCGCCTGGGCACTCCTGATCCGCGGCCGGCCGGCGTGGGCGGCCGTGGCGATCGCGGTCGGGCTCATGACGAAGCCGCAGGCGCTGCCTTTGGCGATCCCGTTCGCGGCGTACTACCTCCGGTGCTTCGGGATCGGCGGGTCGCTCCGGGCGGGTGCCGTGGCGATCGCCACGGGCGCGGCGCTCTGGGTCCCGTTCGTGGCCGCCGGCGGCCTCGGCAACTACGTCCGCAACCTGGCCGACTACACCTCGCTCTTCTCGGTCCTCTCGCTCCGGGCCTGGAACCCCTGGTGGATCCTCCAGGACCTTGCGAGCGGCGGCCGGCTGGTCGCTGACGACGTCCCGATCGTGGGCCCCGTGACCCTGCGCTGGATCGGCTTCGCGATCGTCGGCCTCCTCGAGCTGGCGGTGTTCGCCTGGGTCTGGCGACGGCCGACCGCCACGGGCCTCGCCTGGGGCCTGGCGGCCGCTTCGCTCGCGGCCTTCGTGGGGTTGACGGCGATGCACGAGCGCTACGCGTACCCGGCGGTCGTCTTCCTGATCCTGTGCTGGCCGGACCGCCTGGCCGTTTGGACGTGGGCGGTGGTCTCGGTGACCGTCGTCCTGAACATGATCGCCGCGGTGCCGCCGACGGGCGAACCGGGCTCGCTGATCCCGGTCGGCGGCCCCGTCGGGATCGTCGGCTCCGTGGCGATGACAACCGGCCTGGCAGCGACGCTGTGGGGCCTTCGACATCGAGCGGGCAGCGACGAGGCTCCGCCCGTCAACGCCGTCCCGGCCCACCCCTGAGCCGCCCGCGGAGGGCGACGAAGTACCAGCGGAGGTACTGCGGAAGCCACTTCCGGAGCTTGAAGTTGCTCGTGCCGGCGGTTCGATCGCGCCAGGTCGTCGGCACCTCGGCAACGCGGCGGCCCGCAAGGGTGGCTTTGACGGTGAGCTCGAGGGCGAGCTCGAAGCCGGCCCGGCTCTCGATCGTGACCGACTCGAGGAAGTCACGCCTGTAGAGTTTGAAGTTGTTGGTCGGATCGTGGGTCGCCACGCCGCCGAACCAGTGGAGAGTCAGGCCCGCGGTCCGGCTGAGGAGCCGCTTGAGCGGCGGCCCGCCGACCTGCCGGCCGCCTCGCATGTACCGCGAGGCCGCCACCACGGCCGCGCCCCCCCGTCCCAGCGTGACCATCGAGTCGACGACGTGCGGCTCGTCGGAGCCATCGGCCATCGAGACCAGGACGAGGGACCCGCGCGCGGTGGCGATTCCCGCGCGCATGGCGTTGAGCACTCCCCGCCCGAGGTCGTTGCGATGGCCCCGCAGTCCGGGCAGCTCCCTGGCCAGCCGCTCGACGACGGGCCGCGTCGTGTCGCCGTCGAAGTCCCAGACGACGATGAGCTCCTTCGCGGTCGCGACGCCCTCGTGGAGGGCGCGAAGGACCGGTTCCACGCGCTCGCCCTCGTTGTAGACCGGGATGACGATCGAGAGCTCGGGTCCGCCGGGCTCGACGTCCGCCTGAGCCGGCGACGGGCCTCGAGCCTCGGTCACAGGCGCCCCGCTTCCACCTCGGCCCGGATCCACGGGACGACCTCCTCGAGCATCGTCTCGAGCGAGGTCGTGGCCTCGAAGCCGAGGACGTCGCGGGCCTTGCGGACGTCGGGCACCCGGCGCTGAACGTCGTGCTCGAAGGGCTCGTCGGAGATCCAGTTGAAGGGCCGGTCCGGGCCGTGAACCGTGCGCCAGATGAGCTCGGCGAGCTCGAGCACGGTGGTCGATGTCGCCGTCGAGAGGTTGAAGTCCTCGTTCACCGCCTTCGGCGATTCCATGACCATCCGGATCCCCCGGGCGAGGTCACCGCCGTACGTGTAGTGCCGGACCTGGGAGCCCTCGCCCAGGATGTGGAGCGGGTCCTGGCCCTTGAGGGTCTTGAGGGCGAGATCGGGGACGACGTGGCTGAGGGCCAGCTTGACGTTGCCCGACATGACATCCGAATCGCGGCTCGCCCGGCGCTCCCCGATGCCCACGCAGTTGAACGGACGGACGATCGAGTACGGCAGCCCGTACTGCTGCTGGGCGCCCTTCGCGAAGTACTCCGAGGCGAGCTTCTGGAAGCCGTACGTCGACACCGGGGGCGGCGAGGTTGCCTGGGCACCCTCGGGGGTCGGGAAAACGGTCGCGGATTCGTAGACCATCGACGAGCTCACGACGACGATGCGCTCGAGGGACCCGGCCAGCCATGCGTCGATCGCCGCGTCGAAGGTCGAGGCGAGGATCCGCTCGTTCTCGGCGAGGAGCTCGTAGGCGAAGCGGTGGAAGTACGAGATCCCGCCGATCATCGCCGCGGCTGCCACGACCTGTTGGCAGTCCTTCGCCAGCTCCCCGAGGAGCCGGACGTCCTTCGCGTCGCCCTGGACGAAGCGGTAGGCGGGATCGCCGTCGTACGACCGGGTCAGCGGCCCGTACTTCGAGTAGTCGTCGATGCCGACGACCTCGTGGCCGGCCGCGAGCAGCTCCGGAATGAGGTAGCCGTTGATGAAGCCGGCGGCGCCGGTGACGAGGACCTTCACAGCCGGATCCCTCCGCCCATCGCCCCCCAGATGTCGACGACGTCTCGACCGCCGACCTCGAGCGAACGGTACGCCTGATGGGGCGCGCCGAGCACGAGGATCTCGCTCCCCGCGAGGACCTCCTCGAGCGGAACGAGGCGCTCGTCGCGAACATACGGATCCGTGGCCAGGACGGTGGCCCCGGCCCAGATCAGGAGCTTCCGGAGCTTGTACGAAAGCGAGGCCCGCGGATCGTCGGATTCGGCCTTGAAGGCCATCCCGAGGATGCCGATCCGGCGGCCGGCGAGATCGCCGTAGCGGCGCAGGAGCCGGTCCACGACGAACCCCGGCAGGCCCTCGTTGACCTGGACGGCCGCCTGGCCGAGGGGAAAGTGGTCAGTGGTGAACGAGGCGAGCTGCATCGTGTCCTTGAACAGGCACGGCCCGGCGGCGAAGCCGGGACCGGGCAGGTCGGCGGCGCGCGGGTAGTCCTCGCGGACGGCGCGAAGGACGTTCGAGTAGTCGACCCCGGCCTCCTCGGCGATCATCAGGAACTGGTTGGCGATGGCGAACTTCATGTACCGCCACGTATTGGTGAAGAGCTTCGCCAGCTCGGCCTCGCGGGTCGAGGTCCGGATGAAGTGGCTCGCGAAGCGGGCGAAGACCGCCTGGGCCCGGTCGCCGGCCGTCTCATCGTCCGCGCCGATGATCTGGGGCAGTGAGACGAGCTCCTCGATGGCCCGACCCTCGGCGATGCGCTCCGGGCAGAACGCGACCTGAACGGCCGCCCCGCGTTCGCGGAGGCGCTCCTTGACGTACGCGGTAGTACCCGGATAGACGGTGCTCCGAAGGATGATCAGGGCGCCAGGGCGGAGGTGCGGCGCGATCTCGTCCACGGCCTGCTCGAAGGGCGTCATCGACGGGCCGAGGAACTCGTCGACGGGCGTCCCCACGACGACGATGACGACGTCCGTCCGGGCACACATCGCGGGATCCGTGGACAACGCCAGCCGTCCCGTGGGCAGGACCTCGGCCAGGATCTCGCCGGCGCCGGTCTCCAGGAACGGCATCTCGCCCTGCCGGAGGCTCTCGAGCTTCGCGCCGTCGATGTCGAAGATGCCGACCCGGGCACCCGCCCGGGCGAGGACGAGCGACAGCGGCAGGCCAACGTGGCCCCCGCCCCCGAGGACCACGACATCGAGCTCGCCCGTCGCGTCGCGTCCGCTCACGGTCGAGAGGATAGCCGGGCGGCGACGGGCGGCGACGCCGGTCGCGACCAGATGGAGCCGTCTTCGTCGCCGTAGGTCCGGGTCCAGCCGGCCCCTTCGAGCGCAACCGCGAGGGGCTCGTCGGTCGCCGACCCGTCGACGACGACGACCGTGGCGCCGTAGGCCTCGAGGATCGCCTCCCAGCCGGGGGCGGCGGCGGAGACGATGTCGCCATCGGCCCAGGCCGCGGACGGAATAAGCTCGATCCGCGAATCGAAGGCGTAGCGCGGGGCGGGAACGGCCAGCTCGAGCCAGGAGCCCAAGACCTGGGGGTTCCAGACGCGGTCAGTCTCGGTGGTAGCGGCGCGCAGCGCGGACGTGATGCCCGGTGGGGCATACGAGAGGAGGCCGGTCGGTGCCCCCGTGCCAGGATCAATGGGTCGCCAGGCGGGCAGCGCGGCGGCCGCCGCGACGATGAGCGCGACGGCGAGCCCGGAGTTGAGGAGGCTGCCTGCTGGGGCGCGGCGGCCGGGGACGACCGGCTGCGCCGATGGCGTCGCGGGCCCGCGTGCTCCGGCGAGCGCAGGTGCCACGGCGAGAACGGGTGCCACAGCGAGACCGGGTGCCACGGCGAGAGCGGGTGCCACGGCGAGACCGGCAACCGCCACGGCCGCCACGGCCGGCCACCAGGCGATCCCGCGCCCCGTGACCGCCCCGAGCGCCGCGAACGCGAGGAGGGTGACGGCGGTCGGCCACGGCAACGACTGCCCACGCCGAACCAGGACGGCGACGAGGACCGCGACCCCGACGACGCTGGCCCAGAAGAGCAGCCCCGGGACGTCCGTCGGGAGCGTGGGCTGCCACTCCGAGACCCGCGAGCGGACCTCGGCGTCGATGGCCAGGCCGGCCGCATAGCGCCAGGCCTCGAGGCCGAAGGGCGTGACGAGGGTCGCAACGGGCACGACGACGGCGGCCAGCACGGTGCGGGGGGCCTGCGGTGCGCGGCCGACAATGTCCTCGAGCGCCGCCAGCGCGACGATGACCGGCGCGAGGACGAAGCTGCCGTGCA
The DNA here is from genome assembly GCA_001795245.1 of Chloroflexi bacterium RBG_16_70_13. Lineage (GTDB taxonomy): Bacteria > Chloroflexota > Limnocylindria > Limnocylindrales > CSP1-4 > UBA5189. The sequence goes on along the minus strand of MGOD01000031.1, from coordinate 10,721 downwards.
GGTTCGCCCACAGGATCGTGGCGATCGGGACGAGCCACAGACCG
>MGOD01000031.1:10277-10667 GCA_001795245.1 Chloroflexi bacterium RBG_16_70_13 | reverse complement strand
GCCGCCGATGGCGGCCGGCGAGGAGGGCGAGCATCCCCGCGAAGCAGGCGAGCGCGAGGAGCTGCGGCCGGAGGGCCAGGGCCGGCGCCGCAACGATGAAGGCGCCGAGCGCCAGCCAGGCCGCCGCGCGGGTGCCGAGCCCCGGCTGGCGCTGCCGCACCGCGAGGAGCACAAGCCCGAACACCAGGCCCACGAGGGCCGCCCGGAGGATGGCCAGGCCGGTCCAGCCTGCCGCGTTGAAAGCGCCGGCCAGGATGACCTGGGCTCCCCACTGCTGATCCAGCCAGGCGACCCCGGCGGCCGTGAACGTCCAGGTGTCGACCGACGGGATGCCGCGGCCGGCGAGGATGTCGTCGCCGGCGCGGAGCTGGTAGGCAAGGTCGACGGTCG
>MGOD01000031.1:4354-10072 GCA_001795245.1 Chloroflexi bacterium RBG_16_70_13 | reverse complement strand
GCACGAGGGGCAGGACCGCGACGAGCATCGACAGGCCGTTCACCCAGAGAATCGGCAGGGCGAGCATCGACGCGACCGGCACGGTCCAGCGCCGATCGGTCAGGGCGCCCCAGCTCACCAGCGCTACGGCGGCGATCGCTCGGATCCAGAACGGGATCACGATGACGAATTCGAAGTCATTGGCTGCGGTAGCGGCGCCGAGAACCTCGAGCCAGCGGAACCACAGGCCGGGGGCCAGCAGGAACGAGGCGGCCGAGATTGCTGCGGTCGCCCCGAGCGCGATCGCCAGATTGCGCCACTCGCGACGGAGGGCGAACCACAGGAGCCCAACACCCGGTGTCACCTTCGTAAGCAGCGGCAACGCCCAGAGCCACGGCCAGCGAAACCCGGCCACGATCGCAGCGCCCAAGAGCAGGTGGATGTTGCCGACCGTGAGCTCGGCGAAGACCGGCACCGCCAGGACGAGGAAACCTGCCCAAAGCCATGCCTGCCAGACGAAGGCCGCCGTGAGCAACAGCGTCCAGATGGCGATGAACCACGGCCACGGGACGAAATGGAGCGGGCCGAGGAGCTGGGCGAACGGCGGCGCATAGAAATACGCATCCTGCTCCATCGGCCGGGTGCCGCCGTAGGGGTCGAAGGGATCGGCTGCCCAGTAGGCGTGGGCGTCGACCCCGGTCTGCAGGAGCCCCAGCGCGTGGCCCAGGGCGAGCACGAGGCAAGCCACGATCGCACCGTCCCGCATCGGGCGGAGCCTGGAGACTCGGATGGGCAGGACCCCGGCGGTCACGCGGCCATCCTAGGGTGTCAGTGCGAGGACCCGCACGGGCCCGAAGGTCCTGGGAGGAAGGGAGGCCCGCCGGGCGGCGCGCGGCGGGTGGACGCCTGGGCCCCTTCGGTTCCGCGGGGAGCTGATGGGCAAGCCCCTGGGTCGAGATGACCGGAATCAGGCTCTCCGAGCCCGCTTCTTCATCGCATGACCGTCGGCGTCATGTCGAGAGCCGGGCTAGGCGGAGCCCATCGCGACACGGGTGCGGCGCCGGCGCTGGTTGGCGTAGAGCGTCCGTGGGCTCGGCACCGGCGCGGCCGTTCCGGGTTCATTTCCAACGGGACGCGGTGAGCCCGCGATGAGTCCGCGATGATTCGGGGCGAACCGGCCGGTGGTCAGCGGGTATGCGCGTGCCGACATACTCGGTCCATGGCTCCATGGGCGACTGCCGACGACAACGACTCCGCCTTCGCGCTGGGGATGGCGATCATCGGCAACGGCATCCGGACCGGCCGCCGGCGCTCGCACCTCACACAGCAGCAGCTCGGCTGGCTCGTGGGCGTGTCGCAATCGGCGATCTCGCGCCTCGAGACCGGGACGATCCAGGGATTGCGACTCCGGACGCTCGGTCGGATCGTGGGACAGCTCGAGACCCGATCCGACTACCTGTTCCCGGCTGGACCGCCGCCGAGGCCGTGGGAGCAATCGCCAGCACGTCCGTCCCCGGTCGATGATTCAAAAGATCCCGGGCGGAGTATGACGCCGATGGTCATACGGACGTTGAACGAGACGTCGACGCCAGAATCTGGTCATAAGCGGTTGACCTGGCGGCCGGGTGAAGCCGGCGACCTGGCGAGCGGCGGCGCTACCCTGCGAGGCGCGCTCCCGCAAGGACCGATTCGTCGTAGATCGTCTCGACGGCGCGGGCCATGAGCTGGACACAGAAGCGCTCGTGGACGAGATCGTGGCCGGCCCGGCCGAGCGTGTCGGCGAGCGGGTGGTCGCGGAGCAGGCGGAGGATCGCGTCGGCGAGCGCCACGGGCTCGTGCGGTGGCACGAGCAGCCCCGTGACGCCGTCCTCGATCATCTCCGGGACGCCCCCGACGTTCGAGGCCACGACCGGCCGCGATAGGGCCATCGCCTCCAGGACCGTCAGGCCCTGGGCTTCGCGGTACGAGGGCAGGACCGCCACATCGAGGGCCTTCGTCACGGCCGGCACGTCATCGCGACGCCCGGTGAGGATCACGGAGCCGGCAAGACGCAACCCCTCGACCTGGGCCTCGAGCGCCTCCCGGCGCGAGCCCTCGCCGATGATCAGCAGGGAGGCGTTGGGAAACTCGGCGAGGACCGAGGGCCAGGCGTCGAGGAGCGTCGGGTGCCCCTTCTCCGGCTCGAGCCGGGCCACCACCCCGACCATCGGGCCTTCGGGTGGCAGGTCGTACTCCTCGCGGAGGGTGCAGCACGGCAGCTGCTGGTCGTACCGCTCGAGGTCGATGCCGTTGTAGATGAGCGTGACCGGCGCACCGACGCGGGCCTCGTCCGCGATCTTGCGGACGATCGACGAGGAGACCGCGATGAGGTGGTCCATCCGCGGCGTCAGGCGGCGAATCAGGTCGCGGTCTTCGTCCGAGCGGATTCGCGACGAATGGACCGTCCCCACGACGTACGGCCGGGGCAGGCCCGCGTCGGCGACCCGCCAGCCAGCCCGCGTCCCGACGATCTCGGCCCGGTACATGTGGTTGTGGACGACGTCGGCCCGGATCGCCGCGAGGTGCGCCGCGACGGCCTCGATCGCGGCATCGTCGTCGGCCGCCTCGATGACGCAGACCGGGAAGCCGGCCCGCTCCAGGCGTCGCACGGCGCTGCCCGCGGACAGCGAGCAGACGGAGACGTCGTAGCGCTCCCGGTCGATGCGGGTCACGAGGTTGAGGACGTGCTCCTGGGCGCCGCCGTTCGTGCCGGTCGCCAGGAGCTCCACGACCCGGATCCGGTCGCGGCCGCCCGGCAGCGGCAGCCGGGTCACCGGCCGGAAGCACGGATCGTCGCCGAAGGGCGAGGTCATCGCGCTCGCCGCAGCTCCCACGGTTGCGCCCGCAGCTCGCAGGGTTGCGCCCGCAGCTCGCGAGGATACGCTCGACGTCGTCATGCGACGACCCTGCGACGGACGAGGAGGCGCTGGATCGGCTCGTCGGTGCCGCCCCACTCGTACTTGTAGCCCTCGTCGCCGCGCAGGAAGTCGAAGCGGCGCTGGCCGCGCTCGAGGGCGCGGCGGATGAGTCGCTCGACAAGGACGACACCCGGCGACAGCTCGCGCGCGTCGGGATCGATGCCGGCGTTGTAATAGAGCACGACGTCGGGGGTCTCGAACGTCAGCCCGGCGGCGATCCGCCGGCCGCCCACGGCCAGGAAGCTCAGCCGCACGGCCCCGTCCGGACGGAACAGCTCGAACAGGCGGCGGACGAAGACGCGGCTCTGGAGGCCGCCGATCGTGGGCGGAAAGAGGCCTTCGTCGCCCCAGCGCCGCTGATGGAGCTCGATGAAGGCCTCGAGGTCGGCAAGCGGGTCGACCGATTCCGCGAGCTCTACGGCGCCGGCGGCCTCGGCCCGGCGGACCTTGCGCCGAATCTCGTGGCGGACCTTCCCGTCGAGCGTGGCGAGGAAGCCGTCCATCGTGCTGCCGACCGGAAGGCTGACGACCGGGCAGGCGTCCTCGCGCTCCAGGTCGAGCGTCCAGCCCTCGGCGATCTCGCGCCGGCGGAAGGCCTCGGCGAGAGCATCGCCCGTCGGGTCGGCGCAGCGGATCCGGCGAAGGTCCACGACGTCCCAGGGCTGCTCCGGGGCGCCAGGCCGGCAGGCCTCGCAGAGATGCTCGACGAGGGCTTCTGCAACGGCGGGGAGATCGACCGGGCGGGCCAGGATCGTCGCGTAGTCGGCGTGGTACGAGGCGCCGAAGTAGATCGCCTTCGAACTCGCCGGGACGGGTGTCAGGTCGGCGCCGTGATCGTGGCGGAGCGTCGTGTGGCGCTCGGCGTCGCCCGGCTCCACCGCGTGGCGATGCATGAGCGGGACGATCGCGAGGATGTCGTCGCCGTCCGGGCCGGGCCGGAGGCTGCCGTCCCGCTCCAGGCCCATGGCGCCGGCACGGGCGCGCGGCGCGTCGGCCGCGACGAGGACCAGCGTCTGCTCGTGGGCATTGTCGCCGTAGGCGTCCCACCAGGCCCGCTGGAAGGCCCAGGCCGAAAAGGGCGTCGCCCACGGATTCGCCGCCGCGAGGCGGTCCCACGCGGCGCGCGGGATCGAGGCCAGGTCACGGGATTCGATGCGCACGGACCCGGCAGCCAGGGGCGGGACGACCGGGGGCTGGGGGCGTGGAGCGCGATATTCGTCCTTCGGAACCTCCTGACAGGCAGGCTCCGCGTCGAGGGCGGGCGAGGTCACGGATCGAGGATAGCACTGGGTCCGGGGACTGGTTGCCGAGGCAACTGTTCTGGGGCAGACGGCCCGGTGGGTGGAACGGCTCGGCGCTCGAGCCGCCGCCCGATCTCGGCGCGGACGAACGGCAGGGTGCCGACGAGGAGCGACGGGCTGATCCAGTAGAAGACCGGCAGGGCGAGGGTGGCCGCCACGATGACGGTCCAGCGCCAGCCCCGCCAGGCCCCGACGACCACCGCCGCGATGGCCCAGGGCAGCCGATCCCAGAGGGTGAGGTCCCAGGGCGCCACCGCGGGTGCTGGCCCACCCGTGATGAGCTTGACGTAGGCGGCCCAGCGGTCCGGCCAAAGCGCGAACGTGACGAGGGCGACGGCCATGGTAAGCCCGAGGGCGATCGCGAGGTCCCGCCAGCGCCGCCGAAGGAGGAACCACACTAGCCCGAGGCCGGGCGTGACCTTCGTAAGCAGGACGAACGCCCAGGTCACCGGCCAACGGAAGCCCAGCACGATTGCAAGCGCGAGGAGAAGCTGGATGTTGCCGGCATTGATCTCGGAGGCGACCGGATACCAAAGGAGGACCAGCACCGTGAACGGTCCCGCCAGGTAGACGACGGTGGCGAGAAGGAAGGCCCGCCAGATTGCGGTGAATACCTCGAACGGCAGGAGGCGGCCCCACCCGACGACGAGCTCGAAGGCCGGGCTGTAGTTGTAGCCGTTGCGCTCGCCGAGCTCCGGGTGGGGGTAGAGGTTTGCGGGGTCGGCGGACCAGTACCAGCGCGCGTCAACGGGCGACCCGCCCGTCTGGGTGAGCTGCCACCAGTACATGACCGCGAGCGCGACGCCCGCGCCGACCAGGACCCGCCAGGTGAGCGTCCCGCGCCGCGCCGTGAGATCGCGCAGGGCCGACATGAAACGCTCGGAACGGCGCACGGCTCAGCCTCCCGCGACGCCTTCGGTGAAGGGTCGCGAGGCACTGGATCCGGCGGCAACCATCCGGCGGCCCTCGATCACGACGGCGAGGAGTGTGACCCAGTACGCGATCGCATAGGTGACCGGCGGGATCAGGTTCACGAAAGGGACCGCCGTCGCCAGCGGGACCAGCAACGCCCAGCGATGCCCCATCGACGCGAGCCAGGCCACCGGCAGGAGCAGCATGAGCGCGTAGTGGTCCCACAGGATCGGCGAGATCAGCTGGGAAGCGACGACGACCGCCAGGTACGAGGCCACCGGGGCGCATCGGAGCGTGGCCCAGACCACGACCACCGCCACCGCCGCCCAGTTCGCGATCTGCACCGCCCAGGCGAGGGCCACCGGGGCGCCGGCCTCGAAGGCCACCCGGCCGGGCGTGAAGTTGTGGGGCGTGTCGATGGGCTTGGAGACGCGGGCGAGGAGCGTCGCCTGGTCGACCCAGGAGGAGGGCCCGGCAACGAGCGTCGCCGCCAGCGCCAGGACGGCCAGCACGCCCAGCCCCAGGGCTACCGCCCGGCGGCGGCCGGTGAGGATCGCCCAGCCGAAGAG
>MGOD01000031.1:3514-4319 GCA_001795245.1 Chloroflexi bacterium RBG_16_70_13 | reverse complement strand
CCGTCGCCGCCCCGAGCCGCCACGGCCGGTCCATCCAGCGCCAGCCCACGGCGAACGTGAACAGCAGGATGGGGCCCACCTGGCCGAGCTTGATGGCGTAGACGAGCGGCCACGATAGACCGCCCAGGAGCAGGACGACCCAGCGGATGTTCCGCGACACCGGCAGGATCGCCACGGCCAGGGCAAACGTGGCCCCCAGGATCGCGGTGAAGATCCAGGCCGCGGCGGCGGGGTCGAGGACGGACAGCGGCGCGGCGAGGAGCACGAACGGCGGCGGGTAGTAGAAGAGCCCGAAGGCGCCGGTGTAGTCGAACGACTGGTCGTACAGGATCCCGCCGTCGAAGAAGCGCCGGACGGCGAGGTCGTAGGACAGGAAGTCGAAGCCGAGTGTCCCGGCCAGCGCCGACGCGATCGCCGCCGACCCGGTGACCACCACCAGCGCCAGGATCGCTACGGTGGGCAGGGCGGCGGCGAGGAGTCGATCGCGGTCCATGCGTGCCACCGGCGAGCCGGCGCTCACCCCCGGACGCCGCGGTGGAGGAGCGGGATCCGGAAGAGGTCCCAGGCGACCCGGAGGGCCAGGCCCAGCCGCGGCCGCAACCGCGAGCCGTGGACGTCCGACCACTCGACGGGCACGATCGCGAGCCGGCAACCGAGCCGGCGGGCGAGGTGGACGAGCTCGACGTCGAAGACGATCGAGGTGATCCGCTGGCGGCCGAAGATCTCGCGCGCCGCGGCGCGCCGGAAACCCTTGAAGCCGCACTGGGTGTCCTGGACCGGCCCGACGACCCAGATCGATGCGAGC
>MGOD01000031.1:3131-3421 GCA_001795245.1 Chloroflexi bacterium RBG_16_70_13 | reverse complement strand
ACGTCCGCCCCAGGGGTCGAGTCGTCGCCCGCGAGCGCGGCGAGAAGCTTCGGGATCTGGGTCGGCGGCGTGGCCATGTCGGCGTCGGCGAAGACGAGGACGTCGCCGTCGCCGGCGAGCATGCCGGCCCGGACCGCGGCGCCCTTGCCGCCGTGCGGCACGCGGAGGAGCTCGAGGCGGAGCGGCGCATCCTCGGGGACGGCGGCCTCGGGCCGATCGAGGACGTGATGCGCGGGCCGGTCGGTGCTCCCGTCATCGACCACGAGGACGCGGATTCGGGGCGGCAGTGG
>MGOD01000031.1:658-3112 GCA_001795245.1 Chloroflexi bacterium RBG_16_70_13 | reverse complement strand
CCCGCCGACCCGTCGAGCCAGGCGAACAGCTCGTCGAGGGCCGGTCCGATCCGGGCCGCCTCGTTGTAGGCGGGCAGGACGAGCGTCAGCCGCTCGAACGCGGGGGCCCTCGCGGGGGCAGGGGCGACTGACGCGACGGCGCCCGTCGCGGTCGCGGCGGGCGCGGTGGAGCGCTTGGTCGATCTCGGCGCCATTGAGCGGCCAGTCTAGCCGCGCCGCCACACCCGGCGACCACCCGATCGTCCCGGGTCGAGGTCACACGGGGCGACGCTCACCGACGCAAGCGATCAATCTCGTGCGGAGATTGAACGGTTACCGTCGTCTGACAGGTGTATCCGTTCAATCTCGGACGTCGATGGCTAGCCCCAGATGGCGAGTGCGACGAACTCGACGGCGCCCGGGGGGAGCCTGAACGCGACGAGGAGCCCAAACTCGTCGCAGCCGGACAAGTCGATGACGGTCCCGTTGGGGCCCTCCTGACGGAGTCCGGTTCCGAGCGGATCGGCCAGGATTGCCTCTTCGATCAACCCAGGGCGAGTCGAAGGTGTTCGGGCAGCGCCTCACGCTCTGCCTCGTAATCGCGCGTAGGACGCCGCTCAGGGGGCGTCGTGGTTCGAGTCGCTCAGTGCCCTTGTGATCCGGGCCTCGAGACCGGTCGTCCTGATGAAGGCGCGGAACTCAAACCGGTCCATCCGCATCAGCTCGGCGGCTGTCGGGCGACGGCGTCGCCGCAGGTGGAGGACGTCGAGTATGTCCCGGATCGTGGGGATCTTGCGGCCGGGGATGTGCAATCCGGACAAGTCGGTCAACCTCTCGTGCGGCGGCGGTGGAGTCTCTTCCGGCCCGCCGCGTGCCCGTGTCGCGGACCCAACCCGTAGTAGCGCATCCGGCGGTCGCCGTGTCAAGGCCGCCAAGCGCCCTCCGACAGGCCGCCAAGCGCCCTCTGAGCGACCCGGCGATCTCGCCAGCCAGACGACGATCGGGATCGAGACGCTGAAGACGTCGGTCGGCGAGTGGCCGAGCGAGGGCCAGGAAGAGCCCGCGTTCCGCCACGCCGTCAGGTAGTCCGCCCACACGGGCAGGAGGACGAGGTCGGCCCCGACGAATGCCTGCCGGATCACCCAGCCAGTCCCTGGTCGGGCTTCTCGATGCGTGACGGGCGCCGATCCAGCGCGAGCGCGAGCAGCAGCAGCGCACCGGCGGTCGGGAAGCCGCGATTCACGACCCAGCTCCAGTCGCCGAGGACGGTCTGGGTGCCGCCCGACATGAGGAGGTAGGCGAGGCCCAGCCAGCCGAGCGGGCGGCCCTCGGCGAGGAGGAGCAGGAAGGGCAGGACCAGGATCGCCAGGTAGTGGTGGTAGAGCGCGGGCGCCACGAGGATCGAGACGAGGACGGCGACCGTGAAGCTCATCCGGGTCGTTGACCGGAGTGCCGACCAGGCGAGGATTGCGATCCCGAGGCCGCCGACGATGAGCCGGGCCGGCAGGAAGCCGATCCACTCGGCCAGCCAGACCGTGGGCGCGAGGGTATCGCGGGTGTCCGACGGCGCCGAGAGGTTGGCGAGGACCGTCGGGTAGTCGAGCCACGGCTGGAGGCCTGTAAACGGCAGCGTCACGAGCGTCGTCGCGACGACGCCGACGACGACGAACGCCGCGCCCTGCCAGCGGCGGGTCAGGAGGAGCCAGAGGAGGAGGATCCCGGGGAAGACCTTGATCACCGCGGCCACGCCGATCGCGACCCCGGCGATCCGCTCCCCGCGCACCGTCCCGCCGCGGATCCCGAGCCAGGCGAGGCCGAGGAGGCCGAGGAGGAGGAGGTGGACGTTGCCGAGGACGAGCTCGCCAACGACCGGGGGGAAGCCGAGCGCCGCCGCGACGAGGATCCAGGGCCCCAGACCCGTGGCCCCTCGGATCCGATCCGCCAGGCCCTCCGCCCGGGCGATAGCCATGACCGTCGTCAGGAGAACGATCGCACCGAGCGCCGTCCAGCCCCAGGCGGCGGCCCGGTAGTCGCCCGGCGCGAGGAGGTTCCAGACGCTCCACGGCTGGTGGAAGAGCATCGCAAATGCCGCCAGCGGTGGCGGGTAGAGATAGAGGAACTGCTCCTGCGGCGCGTACGGCCCGGCGAGCTGGTGGGCCTGGTAGATCGGCTGGCCGTCGAGGAGGTTGCCCCCGGCCAGCCAGTAGGCCGAGAAGTCGTAGCCCCATTGGATCTGGGTCGCGAAGAGGACGAACTGGAGGACCCGAAAGCCGACGAGGATCGCCGCGACGAGGATGAGGACCAGCCGGCGCAGCTGAGGATCCGACAGCCGCCGAAGTCCGTAGAGGTTTGTCGTCATCGTGCGGAGGATACGGGGCTGAGCCTACGTCGAATGACCCGGGCCGACCCCGACCTACTTGGCGACCGCGGTTGCCTCGTTTGAAGGCAGGCCCTCACCCAGCGAGTTCACCGCGG
>MGOD01000031.1:293-643 GCA_001795245.1 Chloroflexi bacterium RBG_16_70_13 | reverse complement strand
TAGTAGCGGATGCCCTTCGTCGTCGTCGTGTCCTTGTATGTCAGGACGCTGCCGACGGAGACGAGGAAGACTTCGGAACCAGCCGCGGTGCTCCGGTAGATGCGATAGCCGGAGACGGCCAGGCCTCCTGTCGACGTCGGGGCGGCCCAGGTCAGGACGATGCCCTTCCCCTTGGCCTGGGTGGCCGCTAGCGATCGTGGCGCCGAGGGCACCGTCGCCGGGGTCGCGGAGGCCTCGTTCGAGAGACTGCCCTCGCCGACGGCATTGACCGCGCTCACCTTGAAGAAATAGGTCGTGCCATTCGTCAGGCCAGTGTTCGTGTACGAGGTGCCGGTCACGGTGGTGCCCGT
>MGOD01000031.1:0-233 GCA_001795245.1 Chloroflexi bacterium RBG_16_70_13 | reverse complement strand
CCGGGGCGGTCCAGCTCAGGGCGACCTGGCCATTGCCGGCAACCACGACGAGCCCGGTCGGCGCACCCGGTGGGGTCGCCACAGGAGCGCTCGGCGTCGCCAGGGCCTCGTTTGACGGGCTACCCTCACCAACGGCACTGACCGCGGTGACCTTGTAGAAGTAGGTTGTGCCATTGGTCAGGCCGATGTCGGTGTGGCTGGTGCCGGCGACCGTGATGCCGGTGAACGTCTCA
>MGOD01000030.1:11976-15426 GCA_001795245.1 Chloroflexi bacterium RBG_16_70_13 | reverse complement strand
GCCGCCGGACGGACAGCAGGGAGGAGGACCCGCATGAGCAAGCGCCACCAGGCCAGCCGCCGACGCGCCTACGGCCGCCGCCAGCACGAGGTCCACGAGCGCCACGAGCGCCGCGTCGAGCGCGGCCGGCCCGAGGCGAACTGGGCCGAGTCGGTGGACGCCCAGGCCGATCCGCTCTCCTTCCTCGATCCGCGGTCGCCGCGCCTGCGGTTCGGCTTCGCCGACTGATGGCCGTCTACCAGGGCGCCCGGCGGCGCGGGTTCGAGCTCCCGCGGCCGACGCTCGATCTCGACGGCCCGCCGCTGCTCGGACGCCGGGCCCGGCGGGCCACCGGATCGCTCGTCCGGTCCGGCCGACCCACCCGGGTCGGGGCGATCCTCGCTGCCATCCTCGTCGCGTTCACCCTGGCCTTCCTGTCGCTCTCGCAGAGCGTCCGGGTCGCGGCGACGAGCTACGACATCGTCCGGCTGTCGTCCGAGTACGAGCGCCTGGACGCCCGCCGCCAGGACCTCCGCTCCGATCTCAACCGGCTCGGCGCGGAGCCGGCGATCCGGAAGCTGGGCCTCGAGAGCGGGCTCGGCCAGCTCGACGCGCCCCTCATCGTCCCGGCCCGCTGACCGGTCGGCGGCGCCATCGAGATGCTGGGTCGGACGGATTCGCGCGGTCGGCTGCTGTTCCTGCTGCTCGCCTTCGGGCTCGCCGCCGGGGCCATCGTCGGGCGCCTCGGCTGGTGGCAGATCGCCCGCCAGCCTGACCTGGCCGAGGCCGCCCATCGCCAGATCTATCTCCGCGTCGAGGTCCCGGCCCAGCGCGGCACGATCTATGACCGAAGCGGCACGATCATCCTCGCCGAGACCGTCACCCGCGACCGGCTGATCGCCGACACGACGCGCCTCGACGCCGCCGACCGGGACGCCCTCACCCGGATCCTCTCGGACGTCCTCGGCCTCGACGAGGCCGCGACGGCGTCCGTCGGGGAACGCCTGGTCTCTGGCCGCGCCTACGTGGTCGTCGTCCGTGACCTGACCCCCGATGCCTCGGATGCCATCCGGGCCAGGATCCTGGAGGCCCGGCTGCCTGGGATCTCGTTCGAGGTCGAATCGGTGCGCGCCCATCCTCAGTCGGGCGGCGGGCCGAAGACGTCGCTGGCCGCCCACCTCCTCGGCTTCGTGAACCGCGACGGCGCCGGCCAGTACGGCATCGAGCAGTTCTACCAGGAGGACCTCGCCGGGACGCCGGCGATCGTCGAATCGGACCGCGATGCCAACGGCAAGCCGGTCATCGAGACGCAACACACCGTCGACGCCGGTACGCCGGGTGTCGATCTCAGCCTGACCATCGATGCCGGCCTCCAGCTGGCCCTCGAGCAGGAGGTCATGTCGGCCTGGGTGGCCGATCGGGCGAAGAGCGTGTCGGCGGTCGTCCTCGACCCCTACACGGGCGAGGTCCTGGCCGAGGCGACGTACCCGTCGTACGACGCCAACGACTATGCGGCGATCGCGTCGAGCGATCCCGGCCGGTTCGTCGACCCGGTGGTCTCGGAGGTCTACGAGCCGGGCTCGGTCTTCAAGATGCTCACGGTCATCGCCGGACTCGAGACGGAGACCGTGACGATGAGCACGAAGATCGACGATGTCGGGACGCTCCACCTCGACGGCGGCCGCACCAAGATCGACGATGCCGATCGCAGGGCGATGGGGGTCATGACCTTCGAGGACGCGATCGCCTTCTCCCGCAACGTCGTCGCGGCCAAGGTGGCCCTGGGCCTGGCCCCGTCCCTCGACGCGGCCTCGAGCGTGCTCCACGAGGTCTGGCTCCGCCTCGGCTTCGGCAGCCGGACCGGCATCGATGTCGCCGGCGAGGTCGGTGGCCTCGTTCATGATCCGGCCGCGACCGCCTGGCGCGAGATCGATCTCGCCAACGGCGCCTTCGGACAGGGCGTCGCCGTCACCCCGATCCAGCTGGCGGTGGCGTTCTCGGCGATGGTCAATGGCGGGACGCTCGTCAAGCCGCACGTCGTGCGGGCCGTCGATGGGACGCCGGTCGACTTCGGCGCCGGCGGCCAGGTGATCGACCCCAGCCTCAGCCCGGCCCTGACGGCTCTCATGCACCACGTCGTCGCCACGGTCCCGTTCTACCGCGACCGGACGCTCATCCCCGGCTACTACGTCGGCGGCAAGACCGGTACGGCCCAGATCTGGGACAGCGAGATCGGCAACTGGAAGACCGGCGTCTTCAACTTCTCGTTCGTAGGCTACGTCGGCCGCGATCCCGGTTATCCCGACCTCGTCATCGCCGTCCGGATCAACGAGGGTCACCCGGACGTCCGGCGGGTCGGCCAGCTGGAGATGCCGGTCATGTCGTTCGAGCTCTTCCGGCGGATCGCGACCGATGCCGTCAGCATTCCCGGGCTCCTGCCCGACCGGCCGGCACCGATCGTGCCAATCCCGCACCCCGACCGATGATGGCCATGGCCGGGCGGGCCTGTGCGACACTCTCGGACGTGACCGACGACCGGCCGGTGTCCGGGGAGAGGAGCGCCACCCCGGCGAGCCCGGCGCTCACCGCGGTCGACCTCGCCACCCTCACCGGCGGCGAGCTCATCCGGGCATCCGGTCGACCGATCCGGGGGGGCGCCGTCGATTCCCGGCTGGTGCGGCCGGGGGAGCTCTTCGCGGCCCTCCGCGGGGAGCGGACTGACGGCCATCGCTTCCTGGCCGAGGCCGCCCGGGCCGGAGCCGCCGCGCTCCTGGTCTCGGAGCCCGTGCCCGCGGATGAGCTGGAACGCCTCGGTGACGTCACGGTCATCCGGGTCCCGGACGGCCTCCGGGCGCTCCACGCCATCGCCGCCGGCTGGCGCGCGCGATTCGACCCACTCGTCGTGGGAGTCACGGGCAGCATCGCCAAGACGTCCACCAAGGAGGCCGTCGCGACAGTGCTGGCGGCGGATCGCCGGACCCTCCGGAGCGAGGGCAACCAGAACAACGAGATCGGCCTGCCGCTGACGATCCTGCGGCTCGGGCCGGAGGACGAGGCCGCCGTGCTGGAAATGGGGATGTACGTCGGCGGCGAGATCCGCGAGCTCGCCCGGATCGCCCGCCCCCGGATCGGGGTCGTGACGGCGGTCCTCGGCGTCCACCTCAGCCGGATCGGCACGATCGACGCCGTCGAGGCGGCCAAGGCCGAGCTCGTCGAGGCGCTGCCGGCGGACGGGGTGGCGGTCCTGAATGCCGACGATCCGCGGGTCCGGCGGATGGCCGGCCGGACCTCCGCCCGGGTCGTGAGCTACGGCTTCACCGAGGACGCGGTGGTCGGGGCCGAGGACGTCACCTCGGCCGGGCTCGACGGGATGCGGTTCACGCTTCGCCTGCCGCCGGCCGCTCGTGTTCCCGTCACGATCCCCGTCCTCGGCCGGCTCTCGGTCCACAACGCCCTCGCCGGCGCGGCCGT
>MGOD01000030.1:9638-11902 GCA_001795245.1 Chloroflexi bacterium RBG_16_70_13 | reverse complement strand
CCGAGCTCATCCGGGCCGGCGGCGTCACGATCGTCGATGACGCCTACAACGCGTCGCCGGCCTCGGTCCTCGCGGCCCTCGAGCTCCTCGCCGGCCTGCCCGGCCGCCGGATCGCCGTCCTCGGCGAGATGCTCGAGCTCGGCAGGGCCTCGGATTCCGGGCATCGGGCGGTCGGCCGGGCCGCCGCCTCCAGCTGCGACCTGCTGTGCGTCGTCGGCACGGGCGCCGGGCCCGCGGCCGTCGCCGCCGGCGCCCGGGAGGCCGGGCTGGCCGAAGACCGCCTCCTCATGGCCGAGGATCGCGAGGCCGCGGCGGAGCGCCTCGCGGCGACCCTGCGACCGGGCGACGTCGTCCTCGTGAAGGCGTCGCGCGGCGTCGCCCTCGAGGTTCTCGTCGACTCGCTCGTCGCCGGCCTCGGCGGGACGACGGCCGGGGGTGGCCGGGGATGACCGTGGAGCTCATCCAGGGCCTCCTCCTCGCCTTCGCCCTGGTCGTCATCCTCATGCCCTTCTACATCCGGCTCCTCCGGGCCCTCGGGTTCGGCAAGCGGATCAGGCCCGAAGGCCCGGAGAGCCACCTCGCGAAGGAGGGCGTGCCGACGATGGGCGGCCTCCTCGTGATCGTCATCGTGGTCGCCCTCTACTACGTCTTCGTCGGCCCGCCCGAGCGCGGGATCATCGCTCCGCTTGCGACGCTCGTCCTCGTCGGGATCCTGGGGGCCTTCGACGACTACCTCAACGTCCGGACCGGGGAGGGCATCCGGGCCCGCCAGAAGCTGCTCTGGCTCGTCGTGGTCGCGGGCGTCGCCGCCTACTCGATCCAGTCGACCTACCAGATCGACGAGATCGCCGTCCCGTTCGTCGGTGCAGTGGCCATCGACCCGTGGGTCTTCATCGCCTTTGCCGCGTTCGCCATCGTCGCCGCCTCGAACGGGGTGAACATCACCGACGGACTCGACGGCCTGGCCGGTGGGACGCTCATCTTCGCCTTCGTGGCGTTCCTGCTCATCGCGCTCCTCAACGAGCCGACCCAGCCGAACCTCGCCCTCCTGTGCGCCCTGATCATCGGCACGCTGCTCGGCTTCCTGTGGTTCAACGTCCACCCGGCCCAGGTGATCATGGGCGACTCGGGCTCCCTGGCGCTCGGGGCGACGCTGGCCGTGACCGCCCTCATCACCGGCCAGATCCTCGTCCTGCCGCTCATCGGCCTCATCTTCGTCATCGAGACCGGCTCCGTGGTCCTCCAGATCGCGTACTTCAAGCTGAGCCACGGCAAGCGGATCTTCAAGATGTCGCCGATCCACCACCACTTCGAGCTCTCGGGCTGGGACGAGGAGAAGATCACGCTCCGGTTCTGGATCGTCGGGATCCTGTCGGGCCTGCTCGGGGTCGTGCTGTTCCTGGCCTCGATCGATCGGCTGCAGTGAGCGCCCTCATGACGGACCGCGCCGATGCCCGGACGATCGATCCCGACGGCCTCACCCTGGCCGATGTCCTCGCCGGAGGCCTCCGCGACCGGCGGGTCACGGTCCTCGGCTTCGCCCGCAGCGGGATCGCCGTCGCTCGCTTCCTGGCCGATGTCGGGGCCCGGGTGACGATCTACGACGGCCGGCCGGCGGCCGAGCTGCGGGCGGCGATCGCGGCCCTCGAGGGCCGCCACGCAACCCTGCGCCTGGGCCCCGACGTTGACCCGGTGGCGACGTGGCGCGGGGCGGCCCTCGTCGTGACCTCACCCTCGATCAACCCCGACTATCCGACGACCGAGCCCCGCCTTCGCGCGGCGCTGGCGGCCCTCCGGGCGGCGCGGCTGGCCGGAGATCCGGACGCCCCGGCGATCGTCAGCGAGCCGGACCTCTTCCTCCGCCTCTGTCCCGCGCCGACGATCGGGGTCACCGGGACGAAGGGCAAGACGACCACGGCAGCCCTGGCCGCGGCGCTCCTCGCGGGCGACTCTGCCCACCCGGCCGTCCTCGGCGGCAACATCGGCATCCCGCTCGTGGAGCGCTTACCGGAGCTGACGCCGGCCCACCGGGTCGTCATCGAGCTGTCCGAGCTGCAGCTGCCGACCCTGTCCCGCGGCACCACGGTCGCGGTCTATACGAACGTCACCGCCGACCACCTCGACCGGCACGGCGCCACGGGCGAGTACCGGCGCGTGAAGCGGCGGCTGGCCGAGCTCGTGGACCCGGAGGGGGCGCTCGTCCTCAACGCCGAGGATCCGGTGGTCAGCGCCTATGCCGGGCTCGGGACCGCCCCGACCGTGCT
>MGOD01000030.1:3954-9593 GCA_001795245.1 Chloroflexi bacterium RBG_16_70_13 | reverse complement strand
GTCGATGGCTGGATCGTCGGGGCCGGCGTCGAGCGCCTGCCGCTGGCAGGCGGGGGCCCGGCGGCGGTCGGGCCAGGCGGCCGGATCATGCCCGTAGACGAGCTGGCGATCCCGGGCGCCCATAACGTCTCGAATGCCCTCGCCGCGGTGAGCGTGGCGCTCCTCCTCGGCGTCGCGCCGGACGCGATCCGCCGGGCCGCGGCGGGCTTCAGCGGGGTGGAGCATCGGCTCGAGACGGTGGCCGTGGCCGGCGGGGTCCGGTATGTCAACGACTCGCAGGGGACCCAGCCCGATGCGGTCATTGCGGCGCTCAGGGCGTTCCCCGCGCCGGTCGTCCTCATCGCCGGCGGCCGGGACAAGGGCGTCGACCTGTCCGATCTCGCCGTCGTTGTCGCCGAGCGGGCGAGCGCCGCGGTCCTGATCGGCGAATCGGCGGAGGCATTGGCCGGCCTGTTCGCCGGCGCCGGGCTCGCGAGGATCGAGCGCGCGGCGACGCTCGACGCGGCCGTCGCGACCGCCACCGCGATCGCCCGCAAGGCCCTCGCCGACGCCCCTGCCGAGGGTGGGGGAGCGGCGGAGCGGCTCGCGACCGTGCTCCTGTCGCCGGCCGCGGCGAGCTTCGACATGTTCGTCGACTACGAGGCCCGCGGCCGGGCCTTCCGGGTCGCCGTCCGGCGGCTCATCGCCGCCAGGGCCGGCTGATGGGCCTCATGCGCCGCTCGTTGCCCGGCCTCCGGACGTCCGCCTCGGCGACACCCGCGCCGCGGGCGGTGCCGCTCCCGCGACGGTGCGGCGGCAACCACGGCTCGCCCGGGACGGCAAGGGCCGGCCAGCCAGACCGCGCTGGTCAGGGCGTCAGGGACCATGCCCCGGCGATCGGCCGTCGACCCGGCATGCCCCGCGCCGCGGCGGCGAAGCCGGACCTCATCCTGCGACGCGAGCATCACCAGCCGGACTGGTCGATCCTCATCGCCGTCGTCGCGCTCTCGGCGATCGGGATCCTGATGGTCTACTCATCGTCGGCGATGCGGGCCTACGTCCAGCAGGACGATACGCTCGCGATCGTCGGCCCCCAGATCCTGTGGGGCGCGCTCGGCGTGCTGACGATGCTCGTGGTCATGCGGCTGGACTATCGCTACCTCCGGCTCGTGTCGCTCGTCGCCTACCTGGCCGCGGTCGTGCTCCTCGTCCTCGTCTTCGTTCCGGGCCTCGGCCGGGTCGTCGGCGGATCGGCCCGCTGGCTGGTCATCGGGCCGTTGCCGGCGATCCATCCCGCCGAGATCGCAAAGCTCGCGCTCGTCGTCTACCTCGCCCATTGGTTGGCCTCGCGCGGGACCCGGATCGCGGGCTTCCGGAGCGGCACGATCCCGTTCCTGCTCATCACCCTGCCCGTCGTCGGGCTCGTCTTCCGGGAGCCGGACCTCGGCACGACGACGGTGATCGCGGCGACCGCCTTCGCCATGTTCTTCGTCTCCGGGGCGCGGCTCTGGCAGTTCGGGGCGATGGCCGTGCTGGGCGTCGTCGCGGCCCTCGTCGTGGGCCTGCGCGAGTACCAGCTTCAGCGAATCCGGACGTTCCTCGACCCGTGGCAGGATCCGCTGGGAACCGGCTTCCACACGATCCAGGGGCTCCTCGCCCTGGGGCTCGGTGGGGTCTTCGGCGCCGGGCTCGGCGAGAGCAAGCTCGCCGGCGGCCTCTACCTCCCGAACGCCTGGAACGACTTCATCTTCGCGATCATCGGCGAGGAGTTCGGGTTCGTCGGGGCGGGGCTCGTCGTCGTCCTCTTCCTGCTCCTCGCGTATGCGGGCATCCGGACGGCGCTCCGGGCGCCCGACACGTTTGGGGCGCTGCTCGCCCTCGGGATCACGGCCTGGATCTGCATCCAGGCATTCATCAACATCGGGGTCGTCGTGGCGCTCCTGCCGGTGACCGGGATCACCCTCCCGTTCATCAGCGCGGGCGGCTCGTCGCTCATCATCAGCTTCGCCGCGGCCGGGATCCTGCTGTCGATCTCGCGCGAGACGGTGGAGCGGACCAACCAGGAGACCGATGCGCCTGCTGATCGCGGGCGGGGGAACGGGCGGCCACATCTACCCGGCTCTCGCCGTCGCGGACTCCCTCCGACGCCGACCGAGCCCGCCTGATCTCGCCTGGCTCTGAGGGCACCGAGGCCTGGAGGACCGGATCGTCCGAGGGGCCGGCATCCCCCTGCGCCGGCTCGCCCTCCGCTCGCTCCGGACCGTCGAGCGCGACATCCACCTCGTCCTGGATCCCGCCCGTCTGGCGCTGTCCGTCCCGCAGGCGCTCGTTCTCCTCGCGCGCCGCCGGCCCGCGGCGATCTTCACGACCGGCGGCTACGTCGCGATCCCGGTCCTCCTGGCGGCGGCGATCCTCCGGATCCCGGTCCTCCTGTGGGAGGGCAACGTGATCCCCGGGCGGAGCGTCCGGGTCACCGCCGGGCTGGCGAGCGCGATCGCGGTCTCCTTCCCCGAGACCTGCGCCGCGCTCGGCGGCGGCCGGCCGTGCTTCGAGACGGGCACCCCGATCCGGGACACCCGCGGGGTCGACCGCCTCGCGGCCCGTGAGCGGCTCGGCATCCCGGCGGGCGGCCGCGTCCTCCTCGTGTTCGGCGGCTCCCAGGCGGTCAGGCGGTTCAACGCCGCGGTTGCCGAGGCCCTGCCTCGCCTCGTCGAGCGAATCCACCTCATCCACGTGACGGGCGACGAGGGGTACGCGGCGGCCCTCGCGGCCCGGGGACGGCTCCCGGCTGACGTCCAGGCCCGCTACCGGCCCGAGCCCTACCTGCGCGATGAGATGCTCGCGGCGCTCGCGGCGGCGGATCTCGTCCTCGGCCGAGCCGGCTCGTCGACGCTCGCCGAGGTGACCGCGCTCGGGTTGCCGATGATCGTCGTGCCCTATCCCCATGCGGCGGGTCATCAGCGGGCCAATGCCGTTCGCCTCGTCGAGGCCGGAGCGGCGCGCCTCATCGAGGACGAGGACCTCGACGGGCCGGCCCTCCTGGCCGCGGCTGCCATCCTCGACGACCCGGCCACGCATGCGGCGATGTCGGCGGCCGCCCGGGGGCTCGGCCGGCCGGCCGCAGCCGACGCGGTCGCGACCCTCCTCGTGGCCCTGGCCGAGCGTCGGCCGCTGCCCGACGCCGGGACCGTCGCGCGGATCGCGCGGGGCGAAGGGATGGGCGGGTGACGATGACATGACGACGCCCGCCCACGACACGCTCGCGCTGCAGGCGGAGCTCGCCCGCCGCCTCGGGGTGAGGGCCGACCGCGACGCGCCGCTGGCCAACCTCACGACGATGCGCGTCGGCGGGCGCGCAGACCTCCTTGCGACCGCGCGGAACGGGTTCGAGCTGCGGGGCCTCGTCCGCTTCGCCCGGAGCCGCGGGATCCCGCTCTTCATCCTCGGCCGGGGGAGCAACGTCGTCGTCTCCGACCGCGGCCTCCGGGGCCTCGTCGTCCACGTCCGGGCCGAGCAGTCCCGCGTCGACGGCGACCGGTACATCGCGGCGGCCGGTGTCCCGATGGCCCGGGCGGCCACCGAGGCCCAGAAGGCCGGCCTGTCCGGGCTCGAATTCGGCCTGGCCATCCCGGGCACGGTCGGCGGCGCCGTCTGGGCCAACGCCGGCGCCCACGGCAGCGACGTCGCTGCGGTCCTGGAGAGCGCCGACGTCCTCCTGGCCGACGGCACCGAGGCCCGGGTCCCGGCGGCGGAGCTCGGCCTGGCCTATCGCGACAGCCGCTTCAAGCATCAGGCGGACGCCGCTTTCAGAGAGGTCGTCGCCGGCGCGACGTTCCGGCTGACCCCCGAGCCGGCCGACGTCATCCGCGAGCGGCTCGACGACATCCGTCGATGGCGCCAGGCGCATCAGCCGCTCGGCCTGCCCTCGGCGGGCAGCGTCTTCCGGAACCCGGACGATGGCCCCGCCGCCGGCCTCCTCATCGACCGGGCGGGCCTGAAGGGGTTCCGGATCGGCGGCGCGAGCGTCAGCGAGAAGCACGCCAACTTCATCATCAGCGAGAAGGGCAGCCTGGCGGCCGACGTCCGAAGGCTCGCCGATCACGTCCGTGCGACGATTCGGGCGACCGACGGGATCGATCTCCGCTTCGAGGTCGAGTTCGTCGGCGACTGGACCGGCTGGCCGTGGCCGGCCGACGAGCCCGGAGGCGTCACGTGACCAGTCCTCTCGACGCCCGCCCGCCGATCGTCGTCCTCCTTGGCGGTCCGTCAGCCGAGCACGACGTCTCGATCGTGTCCGGCACGGCGATCGCGGACGCCCTCCGCGCGGACGGCTTCGAGGTCTCCCAGGTCCTCATCGATCTCGAAGGCCGCTGGTGGTGGCTGCCGGCCGACCACGAGCGTGGCGGTCGACCAGGGGCCACGTACGACGACCCGCCGTCGCTCGGCGCGGAGGGGCCGGTCCGAGTCGGCGCCGCGATCGACCGCCTCGCGGCTGCCGCGCCGCCGCCGGTCATCTTCATCGCCCTCCACGGCCCGTTCGGCGAGGACGGTACGGTCCAGGCCCTCCTCGACGTGGCCGGCGTGGCCTACACGGGCTCGGGGGTCCTGGGCTCGGCGATCGGCATGGACAAGGGGATGCAGAAGCGGATCTGGCGAGGGCTGGGGCTGCCGGTCGTCGACTGGCGCGAGGTCCGCATCGCCCGCTGGCGCGCCGAGCGCGACGCCGTCCTCGACGAGCTCGAGGCCTTCGCCGCCGGGGCCGGGGAGCCGCGGCTCATGATCAAGCCGGCCCGGCTCGGGAGCTCGGTCGGGATGACCCTCGCGCACGGGCCGGGCGAGCGGGCCGCAGCCCTCGAGGTGGCCTTCCGGTTCGACAGCCTGGCCCTCGCCGAGACGTATCTCGCCGGCGCTCGCGACCTCGAGGTCTCGATCATCGGCACGGAACCGCCGCTGGGGATCTACGGCCCTGGCGAGATCGTCGCCGGCCACGAGTTCTACGACTTCGAGGCGAAGTACACCCCTGGCCTGTCCGAGACCTCGACCCGGGCCGAGGTCACCGAACAGCTCCGAGCAACGATCCGCAAGCTCGCCCGGGACGCCTACAGGTCGGTCGGGGCCGAGGGCTTCGCCCGGGTCGACTTCCTGGTCCGGGGAGACGAGCCGTTCCTGTCCGAGATCAACACGATCCCGGGCTTCACCCCGATCAGCCTCTTCCCGACGATGCCGGCGGAGGGCGGCCTCGACTTCGCCACGGTCTGCCGGCGGCTCATCGAGCTCGCCCTCGAGCGCCACGCCGACCGCCCGCCTGGTCCCATCCGCCCGAGCGACCTGCTCCGATGAGGCCGCTCCGATGAGGCCGCTCCGATGAGGCTCCCCCGACCCCGCCCCGGACCGCGCCCGTCAGGCGTGCGCCGCGTCACCGAGTCCGCCTCGCCGGACCACCGGCCCGACGCGACTCGCTCGGACCGGGCCGGCAGGCCCCATCCCGGCCGCGGCATCGCCTCGAGCGGGCGGGCCCTTCCCCGGATCCGGCTGCCGCGGCCGACTCGGCTGCCGCGCTTCACGCCGGCCCGGGCCGGGTCCCTGCTCGGGATCATCGCCTCGCTCGGGGCCATCTACGGCCTCGCCGCCACGACCGCGTTCACGTATGCAAGGGCCGA
>MGOD01000030.1:3377-3844 GCA_001795245.1 Chloroflexi bacterium RBG_16_70_13 | reverse complement strand
CCTGCCCGGGGTCGCCGAGGCCCGGGTCGCGGTGTCGCTGCCCGACACCCTCGTCGTCGAGGTCGTCGAGCGCGAGGCGATCGTCGCCTGGGCCGTCGGCGACGCCCGGTTCCTCGTCGACATCGATGGCGTCCTGTTCGCCGCGAGCGAGCCCTCGGCGGTCGCGCTGGCCGGCCTGCCGGTCATCGACGACGCGCGTGCCGAGGCGGCGGCGTTCGCGGTCGGGGACCGCCTGGACCCGGTCACCCTCGACGCGGCACGGCGCCTGGGGGCCCTCGTCCCGGGCGACGTCGGGAGCAGCGCCGCGCGCCTCCTCGTGACGGTCAACGATGCCACGGGCTTCGTCGTCGGGACCTCGCCGGACTCCTGGATCGCGATCTTCGGCCTGTACACGCCGAGCGCTCGACCGCCATCGATCGTCCCCGCCCAGGTCCGCCTCCTGCGCAGCCTCCTCGCCGGGCGGGAGG
>MGOD01000030.1:1088-3283 GCA_001795245.1 Chloroflexi bacterium RBG_16_70_13 | reverse complement strand
CCGCGCATCGATTTGCCCGGCCCGTTGCGGGTCGAGTAGCCTTGCCGAAACGCACCGCAGCGAGGGCGACCCTCTGTGTTTCTTCCCCTGGCAGGCCTGCTGGTGGGCGTCCTGCTCGGGCTCGTCCTCAATGTCAACGTCAGCTTCGATCTCAGCCGCTACTCGGCCGTGGCGATCCTTGCAGCGTTGGATTCGGTGCTCGGGGCGGTGCGGGCGGAGCTCGATGGCGTCTACGACAATCGGATCTTCATCTCGGGCTTCGTCACGAACGCGGTCGTCGCCGTCATCCTCACCTTCGTCGGCGATCGCCTCAGCCTCGACCTGTACCTGGTGGCGCTCATCAACTTCGGGTTCCGGATCTTCAATAACGTCGCCCTGATCCGGCGGCACTTCATCTGACCCGGGAAGCCGGGAGGGAGCAGGCAAGAACCGTGGTGGAAGGGGTCCTCGTCGGGATCGACGTCGGCACGAGCAAGGTCTGCGCGCTCATCGGCGAGGTGAGCGGCGACGGCAGAGTCACGGTCATCGGGCACGGGACGGTGCCGTCCTCGGGCCTCAAGAAGGGCGCGGTCGTCAACATCGACCAGACCGTCCGCTCGATCGCGGATGCGGTCGAGAAGGCCGAGCGCCTCTCGGGCTGGAAGATCGACAAGGCCTTCGTGGGCGTCGGTGGGGCCCAGGTCGAGAGCCTCAACTCGACCGGCCAGGTCGCGGTCACGGCCCACGACCGGGAGATCAGCCGCGAGGACATCCTGCGGGCGATCGAGGTCGCCCGGGCCGTCGCGATCCCCTCGAACCGCGAGGTCCTTCACGTCGAGCGACGGGGCTTCATCGTCGACGGCCAGGAAGGGGTGAAGGACCCGCTCGGGATGAGCGCCCTCCGCCTCGAGGTCGAGACCCACATCGTCACCGCCCCCGCGACGGCCGTCCAGAACCTGACGAAGTGCGTCGCCGCGGCCGGGGTCAAGATCGACGAGCGGGTCGCGAACGCCCTCGCCGCCGCCGACGCGGTCGCGTCCGAGACGGAGAAGGAGCTGGGGGTCGCGATCGCCGACATCGGGGCCGGGACGATCGACCTGGCCATGTTCAACGAGGGCTCGCCCTTCCACACCAGCGTCCTGCCGGTGGGTGGCAACTTCGTCACGAACGACGTCGCGATCGGGATCAAGACGTCGCTGCCGGTCGCCGAGGAGCTCAAGATCCGGCACGGCACATGCGACCTGCGGGGCATCGCCGAGGACGAGGAGATCAGCGTCTCGGTCCTCGGTGAGGAGGCCGGCCGGAACGTCAGCCGGCTCGAGCTGTGCCAGGTCATCGAGGCCCGGATGCGTGAGACGTTCGAGCTCGTCGGGGCCGAGATGCGCTCGGCCGGGGCCGGCATGCTGCCGGCGGGCCTGATCCTGACGGGCGGGGCGGCCCAGCTGTCGGGCATCGCCGAGCTGGGCCGGGAGGTCCTCCAGATGCCCGTCCGGGTCGTCGCCCCGTCGGGCGTTGGCGGCCTCACCGACTCGATCCTCACCCCGGCCTACGCCACGTCGATCGGCCTCCTCCACTGGGGCGCCCGATCCCTCGCCGACGGCGAGCCGGCGCGCTACGAATCGGCACCCGCTTTCGGGATTCTCGGCCGGATCCGGGATGCCTTCCGGAGCATCTTCCCGTAGGTCGGCCGGAAGCCGTCGCGGCCGCGTGACCGTTCTCCCGGACGGCCGCCCGACCGGTGCGTCGACGCACCGGGCGTGGATATCTCGGGCCGCCGGCGGCCGCCTTTTCCACGACCTGCGGCCAACTTCGGGGCGCGGCTGGGAGGCGCCGATGATAGACTCCGGCGAACGACCCCGAGCGCGCGGTGAGTGCCCTCCAGGGCGGCTCCGGGTCCCGATCAGACGGTTCAGCATCGGCCCCGGGAAGGCCATGGAGGAGTACGGTGGCCCTGCGGTCCGATTCGGAGAACTTCGCGCTCATCCGCGTCATCGGCGTCGGCGGCGGGGGCAGCAACGCCGTCAACCGGATGATCCGAGCCGAGATGATGGGCGTGGAGTTCATCGCTCTGAACACGGACGCCCAGGCCCTCCTCCAGTCGGACGCGCCCCACAAGATCCGGATCGGCGACAAGATCACCCGCGGCCTCGGCGCCGGCGGCGATGCCTCGATCGGCCAGCGGGCGGCCGAGGAGGATGCCGACAAGATCGCGTCGG
>MGOD01000030.1:957-1076 GCA_001795245.1 Chloroflexi bacterium RBG_16_70_13 | reverse complement strand
TGGTCTTCATCACGGCCGGCCTCGGTGGTGGGACTGGCTCCGGGGCCGCCCCGATCGTTGCCGAGGTCGCCAAGGCCGCCGGCGCCCTCACCATCGGCGTGGTCACGAAGCCGTTCACC
>MGOD01000030.1:359-910 GCA_001795245.1 Chloroflexi bacterium RBG_16_70_13 | reverse complement strand
CCTGAAGGGCAAGGTCGACACCCTCATCACGATCCCCAACGACCGGCTCCGGGACGTCGTCCAGAAGAACACCAGCATCCTCGATGCCTTCCGGGTCGTGGACGACGTCCTCCGCCAGGGGGTCCAGGGCATCAGCGACATCATCACCGTGCCCGGCCTCATCAACCTCGATTTCGCCGACGTCCGGGCGATCATGAAGGACGCTGGGTCGGCGCTCATGGGGATCGGTCGGGCGAGCGGCGAGAACCGCGCCGTGGAGGCCGCCCGCCAGGCGATCTCGTCGCCCCTCCTCGAGGTCAACATCAACGGTGCGCAGGGCATCCTGTTCAACGTCACGGGCTCGTCGAGCCTGTCGCTCTACGAGGTTACGGAGGCGGCCGAGGAGATCCGCGCGGCGGCGGACCCGGAGGCCAACATCATCTTCGGGACGAGCTTCAATGAGCGCCTCGGCGACGAGGTCCAGATCACGGTCATCGCGACCGGCTTCGACGGCCGTCGAACGGTCGGTCGCGCCTC
Source organism: Chloroflexi bacterium RBG_16_70_13 (assembly GCA_001795245.1). Lineage (GTDB taxonomy): Bacteria > Chloroflexota > Limnocylindria > Limnocylindrales > CSP1-4 > UBA5189. The sequence goes on along the minus strand of MGOD01000030.1, from coordinate 394 downwards.
CGGCGGGGTGATGTCCGGCGTCCCGGTGGATGGCA
>MGOD01000030.1:0-218 GCA_001795245.1 Chloroflexi bacterium RBG_16_70_13 | reverse complement strand
TCCCGGTGAAGCGGATCGCCTACAACACGGACGACCTCGAGATCCCCTCCTTCCTGCGGCGCCAGAAGTAGGGCGGCGCCGGATGCGGCTCGCCTGCGGCGCCGTGTGACGTCATCTGACGCGGCGGGCGGCCATTCGTGGGATCACGTCGTCGCGACCGTCCGGTAGATCCCGGTCCAATTCGGTTTGATCCGGCCGACTCGGCCGCGCTCGCCCTC
>MGOD01000029.1 GCA_001795245.1 Chloroflexi bacterium RBG_16_70_13 | reverse complement strand
GCGTCCTCCTCGTAGCCGGCCGGGGCGACCGCCTCGAGATGACCGGCGGTCAGTGAATCGGCCGTGGCGAAGAGGGTGACCTCGTGACCCCGTGCCACCAGCCCTTCGGCGACATTCGAGGCGACCTGCTCCCAGGGCCCGTACGCACGCGGCGGGGTGCGCCAGGCGATCGGGCTGATCACACCCACCCGCATCGAGGCCTACCTGCTGGTCGCTATCGGGCGCCCAGCCGGGTGACCCGGGTTCGACCCGACCCGGACCCAACACTGCCTGCGCCCGTCGGCCATCAGCTCGGCGGGTTGTGCCGAGGCCTCGTTGTGGAGGGCGCGCATCCGTTCGACCGCGACCGGCCGGGCAAGCGTCGATTCGGCGCCCATGTTGCCGTTCACGCCGTCCGGCCCCAGGCCGTCACGACACGAACCGTCGTCGGGATCGGCCAGCGGCATCCCCAGGTCGTTGTCGCCCAGGAACGAGCCGAAGGCCCGCTCCATCACCTCCTGCCACCACGGATCCGAGCTGACGCCGTAGACGGGGTCGATCGACTCATCGCGGACGTGTCTGCGCAGCACCTCGAGGTGGTTCCCGTCGTAGAGGACGTTCGGGTCCCCGCTCATCTGTCCCTCCGCTCTCGGCTTGGCCGCCCGCGTGCAGTGTGCGGCGTCCTGGGGCAGGAAGGCACGGGCCGGGTGGCCCACTCTGGCTCCGGCAGCGAGATCGTGGTCACCGGCCGCATCAACAGGTGACGTGAAGGACGGCCGCCACGTCCCTCGGATCGGCCGCCTGGAGCAACCGGCAGGCCACCTCCGTCGGCTCGGCGACGATCTCCACCCCGCGCCGGCGGGCCTCCTCGTACAGCTCGGGCATGATCGGCAGCTGACCGGAGACTCCCGTCCCGATGATCAGCCGCCGTGCTGACCACGGGATCGCCTCGTCGGGCGAGAGCGGCGTGTGGCCGTACCGGTCCCGGTAGGCCTTCGACGCCCCCTTCTTGCGGCGCCGCACCACGCCGCCTTCGAGCACGACATCGTGCTCGAACCGGTGCCCGCCGATCTCGATCAGCCCGAATGAGATGAGCCTGGCGTCCATCGCGACCTCCCGCGACCATCATCGCTCAGGCAGGAAGGTGTCGGCCTCACCGCGGCCAGCTCGAGCCACTGCGGCAGGGCCACACCCAGCCTCTAGCCCGACCTGCCGCAGCCCGCTTCGCCGACAAGCGGGTGATGGGCGCTGGGCCGGGTCGGGCCGAGATCGGGGTGGGTGTCGAGCAACCCGGGTGACGCGCCGTCGTTGGGCCGACCCGCGCTCGGTCGGGCCCGTGCAGGGGGCATACTGGAGCGGCTTCGAGAAGGAAGGCGGCGTTGGAGATCGGGGCGGTTGCTTCCCGTGCACGTCGGGGTGGCCGTCGCGCTGCGGCCGGCGTTCTTCTCGATCGGGCGCCTGGGGCGCGGGCACTGCGGGGGTGCGATGGTGGCAGGTGACGCGCCGGGGCGGGTCGAGACGGTCATCGCGTGGTCGAGAGGGCGGCGCCTCCACCTGCTCACCTGGGGTGAGATCAGCGAGGGACGGCGGGCCAGCCTGGAGCACGCCGTTTCCCGCATCGCCGACGTCGACGACCTCGAACGCGCCCTCGTCCGCGTCTTCGGGCACCGCGCGCAGCGGAGGATCCGGGGCCACGCGACCCCCGACGTCTGGTTCGAGGTCGGGTAGCCCGCGAGCGGAGCGCACCACGATGCAGGACAAGCCCGCCGAGGCCGGCATCTGCGCGGACGCCCGCCTCGCGAGGCCGCCCATTCAAGCGACGGGTTTCCTTGCAGGCGATCACGGTCGCGACTGCGTCGACGGCGCTCCCTCTCTGTGGCACGGGTGCGCCTGCGCGCGGCAGCATGGCCGCTGCGGCCCGGCTGCCGGCCTACTCCAGGTAGCCCCGCAGCTTGCGCGAACGGCTCGGGTGGCGCAGCTTACGCAGCGCCTCCGCCTCGATCTGGCGGATGCGCTCGCGCGTCACGTTGAACTCCTTGCCGACCTCCTCGAGCGTCCGGGCGCGGCCGTCCTCCAGCCCGAAGCGGAGCTGCAGGACCCGTCTCTCGCGGCCGGTCAACGAGCCGAGCACGGCCGCCACCTGCTCCTTGAGCAGCTGGTGCGCCGCGGCCTCGGCCGGGGCCAGCGCGGCGCGGTCCTCGATGAAGTCGCCGAGGTGGGAGTCCTCCTCCTCGCCGATCGGCGTCTCGAGGGAGAGCGCCCGCTGGGAGGCCTTGATGATCTCGCGGACCTTCTCCGGGGTGACCACCACCTCCTGGCCCCGCGACATCGCCTCGGCGATCTCCTCGACCGTCGGCTCGCGACCCAGCTCCGGGAGGAGGTTGCGCGAGACCCGCATCAGGCGGTTGATCGTCTCGATCATGTGGACGGGGACCCGGATCGTGCGGGCCTGGTCGGCGATCGCGCGCGTGATGGCCTGGCGGATCCACCAGTGGGCATAGGTGGAGAACTTGAAGCCTCGCTCGTAGTCGAACTTCTCGACCGCCCGGATGAGGCCGATGTTGCCCTCCTGCAGGAGGTCGAGGAAACTCATCCCGCGGCCGATGTACTTCTTCGCGACCGACACGACGAGGCGCAGGTTGGCCGACGTCAGCTGCTCACGGGCGTCACGGCCCATGCGCACCAGCACGCCGCGGCGCTCGCGGAGCTTGGTGCCGGGCGGCACGGCGGGGTCGTAGCCCATCCGCTTGAGCAGATCCGCGTCGTGCCCGGAGAGGATCCAGCGCTCGAGGGCCGGGAATGCGACCTCATCGCGGGTCCAGTCGTAGAGGGCGCGTAGGCCGATGTTGTCGCGCGAGTCGAGATCGCCGTTGTGGACCGCGAGGTAGGCGAAATCCAGCACCGTCAGGAAGGCCTCGGGCGTGCGCGACGGGTTGTAGGCCGTGACGAGGTGGCGAGCCTCCTTGAGGAGCGCCTTGGTCCCATCGGACTGGGCATCCTTGGCGGCCTTGACGAAGTGGAAGTCGGGCGAGGCCACGAGCAGGTGACCGGCCGCCTCGTCGGCGATGGCGTCGCGGACCATCGCGTGCGCCTCGGGGCCCAGCGGCAGGCGGTGCTGCGGCTTGGCGGTCCGGGTCTTGCGCTCGGTGTCGTGGGTCGTCCACTCGTGGAGCGAGACGATGCCCTTGCCGGGCGCCTCCACCAGCTGCTCGCCGAGCTCGATCGCCTTGGCCAGGACGACCTCCTCCTCGGCCGTCAGCAGGGCGACCTTGCCGATCTCCCGGAGGTACATCCGGACCGGGTCGTCAATCCCGATCATGTCCGCGGAGAGCGCCTCGAGCTCCTCCGGCGTCGGCTGCTCGCGCTCCTTCGCATCGAGTTTGGCGGGAGCATCGGCGGCGAGCGCGCGCGGCTCGGTCTCGTCCTCGTCGACCACCTCGACACCGATGACTACCGCGTCGGCGGGCGCCTTGGGCAGGTCGAGATCGGCCTGGTCGTCCTTATCGGCGGCAGGGACCGCGACGGCGCTGGCACGCGCGGCACGACGGCGGGTTGGCCGGGCGCTGGCAAACTTGACCCCGGGGAGCGACCCTGCTCTGAGGCCCAGCAATTGTCTCGTGATCCCGTCCCTCCCGACCACTCCCAGCTGATCGCCGCCCCTCACTCTACGCCCACCCCGGCTCCGCGCAGGGGCTCGGTCGTGACAGCGAGACCGCCGGCGACCGGGGTCAGCTCACACGATCCCGGACACGGTGTGGGTCGACCCGCGGGGTGTTGGGCCACCCGACGCGTTGCAGACTTCGTGCCCACTGGTCACGTGCTGGAGGCGCGTCGCCTCGTGGCTGGGGATGCTGGCGTACAGCGACACCTACGGCGGGCTCGTCGGCCCGAACACCTCAGCGGTCGTCGTGTTCTCAAGACCGTCCGTCCCCGCTGACGGTGCCGTCCAACCGAGATACCGCGGTCGGACTCTCTCTTCACGGTCATTGGCGGCAGCTGCCGCGTGGCTCCCGTCGCAAGCACGACCTCGAGGGCGTCAGACGTGCCGCCCTTGATGTGCCCCCACCCAATACGAGGCCAGAGACCGTCGCGCCCATCTCGTCAGCGGCCGCCCACAGAGTCACAATGGGGAAGACCCGGCGCTCCCGGCATGCCGGCGAGGCGCTGCCGTTGCAGTTCCACATCGCCGGACCTCACCAGGGCGTCGGGTCATTCTCTCGCCGCCGTGCTCTCGCGGGTTGCGCAGGCCACAGCCGCCGGCCGTCCATGCCAGCAGCCACGCGGTCGGCCGTCCTATGCTTGCGAGCGGAGGTGTCACGTGGGCGACAAGACGCCGAAGAGGCCGCCGAAACCCAAGAAGCCGAAGCCGCCGAAGAAGCCCGTCGCGTAGAGGACATGCGTTCGAGCACGAGCTGCGCGTAGCCCCGGACCGAGCGAGAGGAGCCCGATTGACAACCTGTGGCGCCGCGCGGCCTGGAGTGGAAGCGGGAGGTCGCGGACTCGACGACCGCCCAGGGAAAGGAGGGACTGCGATGACCGGTCCCCGCACCACCGGTGTCTGGATTTCGGCCAACTCGGCCACGGTGTTGCGTTGGAGTCCTGAGCTCACCGTGCGCCACCGCATCGACTCCGCGGTCCCCGGCCGGCACCGTTCGACCGGACGGCAACCCACCGAGAAGCACCCGGCCGGCGAGGGCCACCGCGACGAGCACATGCGGACCTTCTTCGTCCAGGTCGCCCAGGCGCTGCCGGTCGACGATGATCTGCTGCTGGTAGGTGACGGCGAGGTGGTCGAGCACTTCGCCGAGCAGGTCCGCACCGATGACGACAGCCACGGCCGCAAGCGACGGATCGAGGTCGAGACGGGCGGCCCACTCACCGAGCGCCAGTTGCTCGCCCGGATCCGCACCTTCGCTGGATCGCCGGCCAAACGCTACCTGCCGCGCTGACCGCGGGGTGTTCGAGGGACCCAACGCGCCGCGCGGCTCGTCCACGGGGCAGGCCCTCAGCCACTCGCGCGGGAGGCGGCGCGGGCACGCAGAAGCGAAGGGTCAGGCAGGACCGGCCCGCCAACCATCCGGTCCGCTGCGGGAGGTTTCATGGATGTCGTCGAGTTCCGGCGTCTCACTGCTCGGGTTGTCGCGACTCGAAACTCGCAATCGCGCGCCTTTCTCCAGGCGTTTGACCTGGCTCCGGTGGCCATGGGGCGTTGTGACGCACTCGCCTCAGGCCGTCGCCGGCTCTTGCGAGCAATGCCAGCGCGGGTAGAGTAGGGCTCGACAGCGAACACTTTCGGCCTGCGTCGCCGTGGCCTGGGCTGCACAGGAGACCATCAGATGACCGACGAGCTCATCGGGCGGGAGCCCTCGCGCAGCCCCGCCTCGCCCCGCCGCCGCCTCAAGCGGCGTGAACTCGAACTCGCGGACGGCGGGAAGCTGGTCCTCAATGTCGATGGCTCGATCCACCACCTCGATGCGCACGGCAACACCACGCGCACTTGGACGCTGAACGACCCGGAGTGGCCGCACGAGGCGATTCGGTTTGGGCTGCGCTCCCAGCCCGCCACCGTCGCACCGCACCGTGGCTACGTCCCAGGAACAAAGCTGCCGCGCTGGTAGCCCTTCCCCAGGGGCTGCGGAGACTACATTCCTTGGACGGCCGAAGGCTGGAGGAGGCGCAGGCCTGGCTTGGGGGCTTGTTTTGGGGCCAAGGACCGGTAAGCTGGCGCGGTCCGGAAGCGGCCGTCTGGAGGACGCGAGAGGAGGCCCGCATGCGCCCGCTTCGCCCGTTCGCGCTCGCCCTTGTCGCCGCGCTGCTCACCGTCGCCGCGACGCCGCCATCGGCCCTCGCTGCGCCAACGTACCC
>MGOD01000028.1:28077-39081 GCA_001795245.1 Chloroflexi bacterium RBG_16_70_13 | reverse complement strand
CGCCGGGCGTGACCGCGGCTCCCCTGGACGGCGCCGACCGCGCCGGCCGACGCGTGGGCAGGCCGACGCTGGAGATGGAGATCGACGAGCTGGACGAGACGACGCTCGGGTTCCGCCACGGCATCGATCACGACTTTGTCCGCCGCCAGGGCCGGATCGGCTTCGCCTATCGCGACGGTCGGGGCGATCTCCTCGGCTACGGCTACACGTCCGAAGTCGGGCGGATCGGGCCGATCGCGACGCGCGACCCGGACCTCCATGCACCGATCGTGGCCGACCTCATCGACGCCGTCGTGCCCCGCGGCGCGTCGGCGATCTGGGTGCCCGGTCCCGCTGGCGCAACGATGCAGATGCTCGTCCGGGCCGGGTTGCGGATGGAGGGCTTCCCGGTCCTCGTCTGCTGGTCCCGCCCGTTCGCCGACTTCGCCCGCTACCTGCCCATCTCGCCCGGGCTGCTCTGAGGGACCGGTACGAACCAGCCGGTGGCGGCCGGTGATGAGCCTGGCTCATCGGATTGGCGCCAAGCGAGCGTGGCCGAGCGCCGCGCCGGCCGATCTGGAGACGAAGTCGGGCAGGGCGGAGCGTGGCCGGGGCTCGATTGATGAGCCAGGCTGGTCGTCGGGGTCGACCGTTCGGGAGCGAGCCGGCCGCACCGGCCCGGGTTGGCGCGTCGAGGCGGCCGGGTGTAGCCTCGGCGGGACGATGGCTCCAAGCGCCGTGCCCGCGGTCGGAGTCCAGCCCCGCATCCGGATCGGCGATCCGGGGCGGCTCGAGCCGCGGAGCCAACCTTGACCCTCGACGCCGTCACCGACCGCCCGACCGAGGAGCGCTCGGCGGAGAGCCCGACCGAGTCCGGAGCCTGGCAGCCAACCCCGATCAAGCGGCGCGACCTGCTCGTCCTGAACGACGTCACGAAGCGCTACCCGAACGGCCGTGAGGCGCTCCGGGACGTCGACCTGGTGGTCCCGGAGGGTGACTTCGTGTTCCTCGTCGGCCCGTCGGGGGCGGGGAAGTCGACCCTCATGAAGCTGATCATCCGGGACGAGCTGGCGACGAGCGGAGAGGTCATCCTCGACGGCGAGGACCTCGCGAGGCTGCCCCGGCGAAAGGTGCCCCACGTCCGGCGCAAGATCGGGACGGTCTTCCAGGACTTCAAGCTCCTGCCGACCAAGACGGTCCGCGAGAACGTCGCCTTCGCCCTCGAGGTCACCGGCACGCCGCGTGGCCGGATCGGGCCGGCCGTGGCGCGGGCCCTCCGGCACGTCGGCCTCACCCAGCAGGCGGAGCAGTTCCCGCGCCAGCTGTCGGGCGGCGAGCAGCAGCGGACGGCGATCGCGCGGGCCCTCGTCCACGACCCCCGGCTCGTCATCGCCGACGAGCCGACCGGCAACCTCGACCCGCTCATCAGCTGGGAGATCATCCAGCTCCTCCTCCGCATCAACGAGCTCGGCGTGACGGTCCTCATGGCGACTCATGACGCCGACGTCGTCACCGCCCTCCGGAAGCGGGTCGTGGCCCTCGAGGAGGGCAGGATCATCCGCGACGAGCTCGGCGGCGGGTATCACCGGCGTGGTTGAACGCGGCGCGGTTCAACGCGGCGCGGTTGAACGCGGCGTGGCCGCCGCCGGGCGCGGCGTGGTTGAACGCGGCGTGGCCGCCGCCGGGCGCGGCGTGGCCACCGCCGGGTGCGGCTCATGATCGGGTTCCTCGCGTTCAGCGTGTCCCGGGCCTGGCAGGGCTTCTGGCGGAACGTGGCGATGAGCCTCGCCGCGACCGCGACGATGACCCTCATGCTCCTGCTCCTGGCCGGCTTCTTCATCGTCCAGAACGGGCTCCTCGCCGGGCTTGCCTTCGTGGAGCAGAAGGTCGAAGTCGTGGCCGACCTCAAGGCGAGCGCCTCCGAGACCGACGTCACCGCCCTCGAGGCCCGGATCACGGCCCTGCCCGAAGTCCGCGAGGTCGCCTTCGTCTCGAAGGACGAGGCCCTCCGCCGCTTCCGGGAGGCGCGCGCGGCCCAGGGCGAGGAGGACCTCACCCGCTACCTCGACGCCAACCCCCTCCATGCCAGCCTGGAGGTGAAGCTCCGCGACCCGAGTGACTTCGGGACGGTCATGGACACGCTCCGGGCCGACCCCGCCGTCGAGCGGGTCAAGAACATCACCGACCTCGTCAACCGGGTCATCACGGTCACCGACTTCCTCCGTACGGCCGGCCTCGCGATCCTCGCCGTCATCGGGGCGATCGTCCTGTTCATCATCATCAACACGATCCGCCTGGCGGTCGTGGGCCGGGCCGAGGAGATCGAGGTCATGCGCCTCGTTGGCGCATCGGACGCCTTCATCCGCTGGCCGTTCGTCTTCGAGGGGGCGCTCGTCGGCCTTCTCGGCGCGGCGATCACATTGGCCACGATCGCCGCCCTCGCCGACCCCCTCGGGGCCTTCATGTTCGAGTTCTTCCGGGTCCTCCCGATCCGCGTCGGGGCGATCGCCCGCGATGTCAGCCTGCTCGTGTTGGGCGCCGGGCTCGGGCTCGGCGTAACCGGCGCCTGGATCTCCGTCCGGACGTACCTCATCCGCTGAGCCGGCGCCGGGCGCGGCGACGGGCTCGAATCCACCCCCTGCGTGAAGGTCCGGCGAGGGTTCGCTTCGGTTTCCGCCACCTTCGATCCATCGGCGGCGCCCGGCGCGTACGATCGGCGAGCCCGTGTAGGCTTGCCGCCGCGTGCGATGTCCGGGGACCACGACCGCTCACCGGGCACGCCCACCAATCGATGAGGACCACGTCGCGATGCTCCCCGAAGACCCTGATCGCCCGACCGATGCTCCGCCGGCCACACCAACGCCCCAGGAGCCCGGCCCGACCGGCCTCCTGACCGGTGACGTGCCGGTTCTCCTGCCGGTGGCCACGCCCGCGCGCCGTCGCGGCGGCTGGACCCTGGGGCTCGCGGTCGCCCTCGTCGCGGTCCTCGGCGGCGGCGCGCTGTTCATGTCGGGCTTCGTCCTCGGCCAGCGGACCGAGAACCAGCCTGGCACCCCGGGTTCGGAGGCGGAAGCGTTCCAGCCGTTCTGGGATGCCTACCGCGCGATCCGCGATCGCTACGCCCTCGAGCCCGTCGACCGAAAGACGATCATCGAGGGCGCCATCCGGGGGATGGTCGAGGCGATCGGCGATCCGTACTCGACCTACCTCTCGTCCGAGGACTTCCGGCAGACCCTCCAGGACATCAACGGCGAGTTCGAGGGCATCGGCGCCGAGATCGGCACGGTCAACGCCGCCGGGGAGACGGTCGACTGCGCCGAGTTCGGGCCGGACTGTCGACTCGTCATCATCGCACCGCTCGAGGGCTCGCCGGCCGAGAAGGCCGGCCTCGAGCCGGGCGACGTCGTCGCCCAGGTCGATGGCTCGACCCTCGACGGCCTGACCCCCGACGAGGCCCGCGACCGGATCCGGGGCGAGAAGGGGACGACCGTCGTCCTCCTCATCCAGCGCGAGGGCCGGGACCCGTTCGAGGTCTCGATCACCCGCGACACGATCCACCAGCGCGAGGTCATCACCGAGTCGCTGGCCGACGACGAAGTCGGCTACATCCGGCTGACCGGCTTCTCGGACAACGGCGCCGCGAAGTTCGTCGAGGCGGTCGACGCGGCAATCGATGGTGGCCAGACGAAGCTGATCATCGACCTCCGCGGCAACCCCGGCGGGTTCGTGACCGCGGCTCGGACGGTGGCCAGCAAGTTCATCGCCTCGGGCCCGATCTTCTGGGAGGAGGATGCCGACGGCAAGCTGACCGAGACGAAGCCGGACGAGGAGGTCACCGCGATCGACGCCGACATCGACGTCGTGGTCCTCATCGACCGTGGCAGCGCCTCGGCGAGCGAGATCGTCGCCGGGGCCATGCAGGACAGCGGCCGGGCAACGCTCATCGGCGCGACCTCGTACGGCAAGGGCACCGTCCAGCAGTGGATCGACCTCGAGAACGACAACGGCGGGCTGAAGCTCACCGTCGCGAAGTGGCTCACCCCCGACAAGCACTGGGTTCACAACGAAGGGATCGTCCCGGACATCGTCGTGGAGCGGCCGGCCGACACGCCCGCCGGCGAGGATCCGGTCCTCGACCGGGCGGTGGAGTTCCTGACGGACGCATCGACGGGCCGGGCCGCGCTCCCGAAGGCCGCCTGAAGGCCCGTTGCCAGGTTGCCAGAGCGCTCGGCATCCAGTAGGGTTCACCGCGAACGAAAGGAGGTGATGTGCAGTGTCAGAACACAGTCGCTGCACCACCTCGCCGGAGATGACCGTCTAGCCGGTCTTCCGAGCGGGTGGGAAGCCGCAGACGAACGCCGGTCCGAGAGGGCCGGCGTTCGTGCGTGATCCTCGGTCGGATGGCCTCCCGGGAATCGGCCTCCGACCTCAGAGGGCCTACCGCAGGCACGCCCGGGGCAATTGACAGGACACCGCTGCCATGGGCGAGGAGAAGACCGTCGCCCTCAACCGGAGGGCCCGCCACGAGTTCTCGATCGAGGACACGATCGAGGCCGGCATCGTCCTGTCCGGGACCGAGATCAAGGCCCTCCGGGCCGGCAAGGCCAACCTGTCAGATGCCTACGCCCGAATCGAGCGTGGCGAGGCCTGGCTCGTCGGGGCCCACATCGCTCCCTGGTCGACGTCGAGCGTTCGCGACAACCACGAGCCGAAACGCGACCGCAAGCTCCTCCTCCACCGCTCCGAGATCGATCAGCTCCTCGGCAAGACGAGGGCGAAGGGGCTGACCCTGATCCCGCTCCGCCTCTACATCAGCCAGCGAGGCCGGGCCAAGATAGAGCTCGGCCTGGGCCGGGGCAAGCAGATCCACGACCGCCGGCGCGACATCGCCGAGCGCGACGCGCGTCGCCAGATGGAGCGCGACGTGGCCGAGGCCCGCCGGGGCTGACGCGCCAGCCGCGGCACGGCGGGGCTGCAGCGCGCGAGCCGCTGCGCCCGCGCATGAGTCGGTGGGACCTCAGCGGAGGAAATAGCGGCGGCTGAGGGGGACGTCGATGGCCGGCGGGGCGGCGACCTCGATGCCGTCAAGCGTCACCCGACCGTCGCCCGGATCCACCACGATCTCGACGGTCGCCCGATTGCGGGCGAGCGAGGCGCGTGTCAGGCCCCGGCAGCCGGCCACGGCGATGAACGCCCGGCCGCTGTCGAGTCGCCGCCGCAGGCGCTCGGGGTCCGCCGTTCTCGAGACGAACGTCACCGCGACCGACGGGGCCGCGTGCTGAAGCCCGGCGAAGTCGCGGGCGTAGCGGGTCGGCTCGGCCCGTTCCACGGTGGCGTTGCCCTCACCGATCGGGGCCCAGGCGAAATGGCCGCCCTTGAGGACATATTCGGGCTTGGCCCCGAACCAGGCCGGCTTCCAGAGGACGATGTCGGCGATCCGGCCGGCCGCGAGCGTCCCGACATGGTCGGAGATGCCGTGGGTGATCGCCGGCTCCAGGGTGACCTTGGCCAGGTAGCGCAGGACGCGGTCGTTGTCGTCATCCGGATCGGGGTCGGGAGCGATCCCGGCAGCCGTCACAACGGCACGCCCCGCCTCGGACATCCGCCAGGCCTTCATGACGTCGGCCAGCTGGAACGTCCGGCGGACCGTTTCCATGATCCGGCCCATCCCCTGCGAGTCGGAGTTCACGATCGCGATCGCACCGAGCTCGTGGAGCGGGCCCTCCGCCGCCATCGTCGCCGGGTGGAGCCGCTCCAGGACGAGGGCCACGTCCTCCGGCACGGCCCAGTTGGTGCCGTGGTTGAGCATCGTCATCGCGAGCGTCTCCTGGGCGGCGGAGACGCCCCACGGGATCGTCGGGGTCGTCGACGAGCAGATGACGTTCATCTCACGGACGAGGCCGATGACGTCGGGCACGTGACCGCCCCCGGAGCCCTCGACGTGGTAGGCGTGGACCGTCCGCCCGCCGATCGCCGCCACCGTGTCCTCGAGCTCCGCGGTCTCGTGGAGGCCGTCCGTGTGGAGGCTCACGGACACGTCGCGGGCCTCGGCCAGGCGGAGGACGTGGTCGATGAGCTCGGGCGAAGCGCCGTAGTCCTCGTGGATCTTGAAGCCGACCGCGCCGGCCTCGAGGAGCGGCTCCAGCGCGGTGTCGTCCGCCGCCCGGGCGTTCGCCTGGAGGCCGACGTTGACCGGCCAGCCCTCGAGGCCTCGGAGAACCCGCTCCATCGCCGCCGGCGGCTCGCTGAAGCCGGCCGTGACGAGGGTCGTCACGCCCGCCGAGAGGGCTGCGGGCAGGAGGTTCGGGCTGATCGTGTGGACGTGCGAATCGATCGCGCCTGGGGTGGCGATGAGGCCGTACGCGGTGATGGGCGCCGTGTGCGGCCCGATCGGCAGGTCGATGCCCCCGGAGATGCCGGGGTTGCCGGCTCGCCCGATGCCCACGATCCGGCCGTCCTTGATGCCGATGTCGGCCTTGACGATGCCGACGACGGGATCGATGACGAGGGCTCCCACGACGACCGCGTCGAGCTCCGAGGGCCCGACCGTCGTCGACTGGGCCAGCCCGATCCGGAAGTCCTTCGCGTAGCCCCAGATCGGCTCGTCGCCGGGTGCCTGGCGATCGTCGCGCACGCGGACCCGGAGGGACGTGTCGCCGAGGCGGACGAGGTCGCCCGTCGTCGGCCCGAAGCGGGCGAGGCGCTCGGCGCGGGAGAGGCGGCTCACGGCGTCGGTTCGGGGTCCGCCGGCCCGGCGGCGTACCGGACCAGCTCGACGGTCCGGACCTCGCCGGGCCCCCAGCGCTCCGATCCGCCGGCCGGCAGGTCCAGCCGGAATCCCGCGGCCGCCCCGCGATCGAACTCCAGCCGACGGTTGACCCGGTGGAACGGGAAGTGTGAGGAGACCCGGATCACTCGTCGCGACGTGCTCCGAACCTCGAGACGGCGGCGCTCCAGGCCGGCCGTAGGATCCGGGAGCTCGTCTGGCGCGAGCCGAACCGAGCCCGGACCGTCGGGCTCGGACGCGGCGGCGCCGAGTGGATCGAGGAGCACGATCAGGCGCGTCCCGTCGCCGAGCAGGACCTCGACCCGGACCTCGTCGACGAGCGACGGGACGCCGGGTAGGACGTCGTCCGGGCGGACCGCGCCGCGACCGGCGGTCTCGACCTCGGCAAAGCTCGCCCCGGCCCGGGCGGCCTCGAACATCGCGTCGCCGATGATCGCGATCGCCTCCGGGGCGTTGAGCAGCAGCCCCCGCTCGCGGTGGCGGCGGGCGAGCTCGGCCGCGGTGAAGACGAGGAGCCGTTCCTCCTCCCAGGCCGTCAGGCGCATCGGTCAGTCGAAGTCGAAGATCGTGCTGCCCTGGTAGAAGAGGAGCACGTAGCCGCACGTCAGGCAGACCAGCATGTCCACCCGGTGGGCGGTGATGCCCCACTCGGAATCGAGCTTGCCGGCCTCCCGCCGGTAGTCGTCGTGACCGCAGATCGGGCAGCGGGGACGTCCGCCGGTCGGGGTCGAAGCCTGCTCGTCCATGGAGCGCCTCCCGCGTTGGTTTCGACCCACGGATCGTACTCGCTCCCATAGACTGACCGGCCATGCGTCTGCTCGGCTCGCTCCGGGTCCGGGCCCTTCGCGACGCTCTGGAGCGGCCAGACGGTCTCGCGCTTCGGGGATGCCGTCCACCAGATCGCACTCGCCTGGCTCGTCCTCGAGCTGACCGGGTCGGCCGCCGCCATGGGCGCCGTCCTGGCGGCTCATCTCCTGCCGTTCATCGGCTTCTCGCTCGTCGGGGGCGTGGTCGTCGACCGCCTGCCGCGGCTCCTGGTGATGCTCGCCTCCGATCTCGCCCGGATGGCGATCGTCGCCGTCATCGCCGCGCTCGTCCTGCTCGAGCGCGTGGAGTTCTGGCATCTCCTCGCCCTGTCGGCGACGTTCGGGGCCGTCGAGGCGTTCTTCTACCCGGCCTACGCGGCGGCGGTCCCGGAGCTCGTCCCGGCCGGACTGCGCCCCAGCGCGAACAGCCTCCACCAGCTCAGCCGGCGGTTTGCCCGGCTCCTGGGCCCGGCCCTCGGAGCCGGCGGTCGCCGGGGGCGGGACCGGCTTCGCCTTCGCCCTCGATTCGGTGTCCTACCTCGTGTCGGCGGTCCTCGTCGCCTCGCCCTGCGGATGCGGGCCCGGGCGACGGATCCTGCGCTGCGAGGCCGGCCCGACTCGACGGTCACGGGCGACCCGGCGCCGGCGGTGCTCGTCGCCCCGGCTGCGCCGATTGCGCCGGTGGCGGGCGGCATCGACGTCGCCAGGCGCTCGGCCCTGGCCGACCTCCGCGAGGGCCTCGCCACGGTCACCGGCGAGCCCTGGATCTGGATCGCGATCGTCGCCGCCGGCGTCACCGGGATCACCCTCGCGGGCCCGCTCGAGGCCGGCCTGCCGCTCCTCGTGAGCGAGCATCTCGGCGGCGGGGTGGCGGTACTCGGGCTCATCCAGTCGATGATCTCGGTCGGCGCGATCGGGGCGGCCGTGGCCCTCGGATCGCGCGCCCGGTTGCGCAGGCGAGGGCCGGTCCTGTACGGCGCCTGGATCACGTTTGCGATCTGCGTCGCCGTCGCCGGGCTGCCCGTGGGGATCGCCGGCGTGGCGCTCGTCTCGGTCGTTATCGGCGCCTGCGGCGCGACCGTGGGCCTCGTCTGGGTCAACACCCTCCGGGACCTCGTCCCGGCGGAGCAGCTCGGGCGCGTGTCGTCGATCGATGCCCTCGGCTCGACGGCCCTCGAGCCCGTCGGCCTCGTCGTCGCCGGCGTGGCGGCCGATGCCTGGGGCCCGGCGACGGTCTTCACCGTCGGCGGCCTGAGCTCGGCGGCGATCCTGTCGCTGGCCCTCCTGAGCCCGTCGGTCCGCCGCCTCGATTGAGGCCGCGGTCTTCCCTCACCTCGAGTGCGCTTGGAGGATCGCAGCGCGTGGGCTAGAATCGCCCGGGGACGCGCGAGGCGTCTCGATCCTGTGGGGATGCGTGGTTTCGACAGGGTCCGGAAGACCGTGAACGCGAGCCGAGGTGCCGTCAGGCCTCGTTAAACAGGCGGCAAATCGAAGTACCTGCCAACAAGCAGTCGACTCTCGCCCTCGCCGCTTAGGCGGTAAGGTGAGCGTGGAAGCAACCTCGGTCCCGCGGGTTGTGGAAGCGTCATGCAGCGGGGCTGCAGCCCGGATGAGCGTCGCGTAGTCCGGAGTCAAGCTCGATCTAGAGGCACGTGACTGGACCGACGGTGAGGGTGCCGATCCTCGCCCCGACGGTCGACGAAAATGATCGGACACGCTCGTAGTTGGTCGCGGCCGAAGGGCTCTGGACGGGGAGTTCGACTCTCCCCCATCTCCACCACCTTCCTGCCATTTGTCACTTGCGGCGGGCGGCGGCAGCGGTATCATGCCTGGCATGGTACATGGCGACACACGGAACCCCCTGACCGAGCTGCGGCGCGGCGTGCTCGAGCACTGCGTGCTGGCGGTGGTCCGGGATCGGGAGTCCTACGCCTTCGACATCGTTCGCGTTCTGGCCTCGGCCGGCGAGCTGGTGACGAGCGAGGGCACGATCTACCCGCTTCTGTCGCGCCTCCGTCGCGACCACCTCGTGACGACGACCTGGCGCGAATCCGACGCCGGGCCGCCGCGCCGCTACTACTTGATCACCGACGAGGGTCGCCGGGCGCTCGATGCGTTCGCCGGCGACTGGGCCCGCTTCCGCGACGCCGTCGATGCGCTGCTGGGCGGGGGAGCCAGGGGAGGAGATCCCGATGGACGGTGACGAGCTCGTCCGCGACTACCTCGGGCGCCTGGAGGCCGCCTCCTGGCCACTCCCGCCAGGCCGGCGGACGGAGCTCGCCGGCGAGGTCCGCGAGCACATCGATACGGCCCTGGCCGAGGCCGGACGACGAGACACCGTCACCGTCCACAACGTCCTCGAGCGCCCCGGACGGCCCGAGGAGATCGTCGCGACCGAGGCTGAAATCGAGCCGGAATCATCGCGCTGGATCGACGCCCGCGTTTCCGGTGTGGCTGCCACTGTCTCCGCGTGGGGCATGATCGAGATCGCTGCGATCCTCCTGCTTTCGGTTGGCGCTTTCCTGCTGCCGCTCGTCGGGCCAGCCATCGGGCTCGTGCTCGTGTGGTACTCGAGCCGTTGGACAACGCGCGAAAAGCTCATCGCGACCGTCATCGTGCTCGTGGTCTTCATCCTGCCGATCGTCGGGCTGCTCAGCGCCGGCGGCCTCTCGCAGGGTTGACGCCATCGAAAGGAGCTCGTCGTTGGACATCGTCCTCATCGCCGTGTTGATCCCGGCCGCCGGGATCGTGGCGGCCATCTTCCTGGTCGTGGTCCTCGCCCGGCGCCGCCGCTGACCGCGCCTGAGCGGCCGCGCACCTTCTCAGGGCCATCTCAGGCGGCGGGGCTTGACTGAAGGGGTCGAGAAGAAATCTCAGGAGCCACAGAGATGGACCAGCCGCTCCCCGATCCCGATCCGACTCCCGGACCCGAATCAGCCGCCGGCGCTCCGGCGGTCGGCTCGCCGCCCCCGCGCCGCGCGACGCGTCTCGCGGCGATCCTCGGCGCCTCGCTCCTGTCGGCGACACTCGCCTCGGCGGCCACGCTCGTCGTCGTCCGCGAGGCCCTGCCTGCGGCGACCTCGGCCCCGGATGCCGCAGCGACCACGACATCCACCACGGTCACCGAGTTCGTCGAGGTCGTCGACCTGACCGATGTCGTCGCGACGGCCCGCCAATCGGTCGTGACGATCACCGCGAACGGCCTCTCGACCCAGGGCTTCTCGCCGTTCGGGCAGGCGACCCAGGGGATCGGCTCCGGGGTGATCCTCACCGCCGACGGGTACATCCTCACCAATCGCCACGTCGTCGAGGACAGCACCAGCCTATCGGTCGAGCTGGCCGACGGTCGCACCTTCGACGCGACGATCGTCCGCGAGGCGAGCGACACGGACCTGGCCCTCATCAAGATCGAGGCGACCGGCCTGCCGGCGG
>MGOD01000028.1:26824-27996 GCA_001795245.1 Chloroflexi bacterium RBG_16_70_13 | reverse complement strand
AGGGGATCATCTCCGGCCTCGGCCGCGAGGTGACCGTGACCGACCAGCTGACGCGACGCCAGACGACGCTCACCAACCTCATCCAGACCGACGCCGCGATCAACGCCGGCAACAGCGGCGGCCCGCTCCTCGACGCGGCCGGCAACGTCATCGGCATCAACACGGCGGTCTCGACGAGCGCCGAGGGCATCGGCTTCGCCATCCCGATCGATGCCGCCGCCGAGCTCGTCTCGCTCGCCGACGAGGCCGCCAGCGCCTGACCGTCAGGCCCGGGTCACCGCCGACGGCTCGCCGGCAACCTCGCCCGAGGCAGCGCGCGCGATGCCGATCACGCCGACCAGGATGATCGCCGCGTCCAGCCACTGGACCGGATCCAGCCGCTCGGCGAGGAGCAGCCAGCCGCCGGCGACGCCGAACACGGGGATCAGGTAGAAAGCCGACGCGGCCAACGAGGCCAGCACGGCGCGAAGGGCCGCGAGGTGGAACCCGTAGGCCCTGGAAACGGAATCGGGCGATCAGGCGGCGGGGCCGGCCATCTCCGCTCCGTCAGCGTCGCATCGCGCATACCCGGGCACCCGGCGCCGTCCGTCGCGCCGGCGCCGTCGAGGCATCGCGCTTCGAGGGGGCTGCACGGCCGGGAGTAGGCACCCGCGTATCCTGTCGGCGACATGGTCGACCTCGTGACGCCATCGGACCTGCAGCTCGCCGCCCTCGACCGGGCCGGGTACCGGCTGACCGGTCCGCGTCGGGCGGTCGCCGAGCTGATCGCCGCGCGGCGCGGCCACTTCACGGCCGCGGATCTCGTGGACGATTCAGCCGCCCGCCGCCTCGACATGAGCCGGGCGACGATCTTCCGGACGCTCGATGTCCTCGAGGCGGTCGGCGCGATCGAGCGGATCGACCTGCCCACCGGCGACCATGCCTACATCACCTGCGAGCCGGCCGCCCACCACCACCACGTGGTCTGCGAGCGCTGCGGCCGGGCGAACGACGTCGACGACGCCGGCCTGGCCGCGGTCGTCGAGCGGATCGGGCGCGAGACCGGCTATCGGATCGACGCCCACCGCCTCGAGCTGTTCGGGCTCTGCCCGACCTGCCAGGTCGAGCTCGACGCGAGGCGACCCTAGCCCGGGCAATCCTGGCAATCCGAACACCGCGGGCAGCCTGTCGGC
>MGOD01000028.1:20643-26776 GCA_001795245.1 Chloroflexi bacterium RBG_16_70_13 | reverse complement strand
CATCGCCTCGCGAGCCACGACGCTCGACGGTGCCCGAAACGGCACGAATTCGTCGCTCCGCTGAGGCCCGTCGAGGTCATTCGTGAGGCGATCAATGAGCCAGGCTCATGGGAAGCTCCGGCGGACGTCACGTCGCCGGCGTGGGCTCCGGGGTCGGGGTCGGGGTCGGGTCGGGCGCCGGCGCGGGCGCGACGCCGATCTGAACGATCCCCGTGATCCGGGCGTAGTGCGAGTAGTACGTCTCCTGGTGGATGACAGTGCCGGCGGCGTCCTTGACCGTCCGGGTCACCCAGACGTCCTTGCCGTCGACCGGGTACTCGATCCGCTCCCGCTTGCCCGGAGCGAGCGCGGTCGTGTACTGCGTGGAGTCCGAGGCCGGCTTGACGTTCTTCACGATCGGCTTCGAGAAGCTGACGGTCCGGCCCGACGGGACCGACCAGATCTCGAACTTCACGTAGCCCTTGCTCCCGACCTTCCAGCCGTAGCCCCGGATGAGGAGCGGGTTGTTCGTGTCGTTCCGGAAGGACATCGTCTGGATTGAGCCCGAGCCGCTCTGGAAGACCGTCGCATCCAGGCCGAGCGGGTAGCGGTCGATGTAGTAGTAGTGGTTTCGCCGGGCGCCCATCTCGAGCCCGTAGCGGAGGGCAGCGTTGAACATCGTCGTCGATGTCGAGCAGATCCCGCCGGCGAGCGCGCCCTGCGGCTCGGTCCGGCCGTTGATGATCGCGCCGCCGTCCTTGTAGCCCCGCTCCCGGGTCACCGGACCGAGCGCATCCCAGAAGTCGAACCACGCACCGGGCAGGACGACGGTCCCATCGATGTCCTGGGCGGGGATCCAGATGTTCGCCCCCTGGCCATTCTTGATCCCGATCGGGAAGTAGGTCGTCCACTCGGAGACCTTCCGCATGAGCGGGGCCGTCTTGGTCGCCTCGGCCGTGGTCAGCTCCGGCTCGACGATCGTGGTGCTGACCGGGACCTGGGTCACGGTCAGGCCGCGAACCCGCTGCTGGACGATTTCGGCAAGCGTCTCCATCGTGCCCGGGACGTCGAGGGCGCGACCGGCCGTCGCCTGGGTGACGCCGACCACGGCATTGCCGTTGCCGACGAGGAACGAGGCGTTGACCGGGGCGCGGGCGACGTCATCGGCGATCTCGGTCAGGCCGGCCTCGAGGCCGGCCTCGGCCACCACTGGACTGAAGCCGCCGTCGGGCGTCGAGGCGAAGGTGATCCAGCCGCGGATCGTCGCTCCCGGGATGGTCCAGCTATCGCCACCGTCGACGAGCTTGACGTCGACCGCGATCCACGCCGCTGCGTCCCGCGCGGCATCGGCCTCGGCCGTGGTCACGGCCGGCTCGACGACATCGA
This sequence comes from Chloroflexi bacterium RBG_16_70_13, assembly GCA_001795245.1. GTDB lineage: Bacteria > Chloroflexota > Limnocylindria > Limnocylindrales > CSP1-4 > UBA5189. The sequence goes on along the minus strand of MGOD01000028.1, from coordinate 25,411 downwards.
GCGGCACCGTAACGCGGACATTGGCAGGGCTGGCGGGATCGACCAGGACGTCGGACGCGGAGCCGAGCGCGGCGTCCACGTCCGTCGAACGGCCGGGCACGCCGGCACCGACGACGAACGCGTCGGCGGTCGTGGTCACCGTCGCATCGACCGGATCGATGTCCGCCGCGGCGGCCAGGGCCTCGACCTCGACCCGGAGGGCGGCCCGCTCGAACGTCACCTCGGGCGCGATCTGAACGCCGCGAACCATGTTTCGGATGTTGGCCGCGATGCGCTCGAGGGTCGCGCCGCTCCGGCCGACCGCCATCGCCCGTTCGACGATCGCGTCGACGTCGAGGCGACGCCCGAGCGAGGCATACGTCACCGTGCGGGTCGTCCCCTCGGCGACGAGCACGAGCTCGCCCTCGCCGAGCGAGGCGAACGCATCGTTGAGCCGGGCGCGGGCGGCCGACGGGGTCAGGCCGGACAGGTCGACCGAGCCGACGTGGACGCCGGGCATGATCCGCCCGTGGTTCGAGGCGTCGAACGCGGCGAGGGCCCCCGCCGAGATCGCCAGGACGCCCAGGACGCCGAAGGTGAAGGCGGCAACGAACCGGCGGGCCGTGTGGCGGCCGAGGCGGAACCGTCGCGCCGGGCTGGCGGACTCGGGTGCCGGCGTGGCGGTCAGGGGTTCCGGTGTCGCCGGTTCTGTGGCCGGCGCGGCCGGTTCTGGGGCCGGGTCTTGGGCCGGTGCGTCGGACTCGGGGTCGGGCTGGTCGGTCAGGCGGTCCATCGGTGAGTCATCCTACGCGGTGGCTCGGGCGCGCCCACCCCCGGGGCGGCGTCGGGCGACGGGATGACGCCCGCCATGGCCATATCGTGACGGATCCGACGCCCGCCTGCACCTGGCCCGATCGTCCGGGGACCCCATGCCGCTCGCTCGGGGCAGGCCGTCAGGACGGACGCGGCAGCACGACGATCCGGCGATTGGGCTCCTCGCCGATCGACTGGGTCGCGACGTCCGGGTGGTTTCGCAGGGCGAGGTGCACCCAGCGGCGCTCGAGGGCCGGCATCGGCTCCAGCTGGAGCATCTTGCCGGTCTCGACCACGCGGCGGGCTGCCCGATCGGCGATCTCCCGAAGCTGGCGCTCGCGCCGGCCGCGGTAGTCCTCAACATCGACGAGCACGCGGGTCCAGCCGCCCATCTCCTTCGAGAGCATGAGGTTGACGAGGTGCTGGAGGGCCGAAAGCCGTTCGCCCTTACGGCCGATAAGCGCCCCGAGGGCCTCCCGCTCGTCGCCCTCGCCGGTCACGTTGAGCCGGCTCGTTTCCGCCGCCTCGACGGCCACAGTGACGTGGAAGCCCATGAGGTCGAGGAGCTTCTCGAGGATGACCTTGCCCGCGGCGAGCGCCTCCGGCGACGCCTCGGCGGCCTCGAGCTCGGCCCGCTCGGCGGCCACCGAGCCCCGGGCCGCGGCCACCTCGGCGGCCTCGTGGTCGGTCAGGTCGGCGCCACCGGGCGCGACGCGATCCGTTCGAGGGCCTTCAAACCGAGGGCGATCGTCCCGGCGCGGGGGGCGATCGCCGCGGTCGTCGCGGCGCAGGCCGCGATCGCGGTCGCCGCCGAAGCGTGGCCGGTCTTCACGAGGCCGATCATCGCGCGGCCGGTCTTCACGAGGCCGATCATCGCGTGGCCGATCATCGCGTGGCCGGTCTTCTCTGGGTCGATCGTCCCGGCGCGGGGGCCGGTCCCCGCGGTCGTCGCGGCGTGGCCCGCGATCCCGGTCGCGATCACCAACGCGCGGCCGATCCTCGCGATCCTCGCGGGGCGGTGGAGGCGGCAGCGGTCGGGCCGCAGCCGCCTCGCGCTTCGGGGCGGCGCCGCCAAGCTCGGAGCGGGGCGCGGCGAGGATCCGGGCCGGCTCGGCGCCCATGCCCAGCACGCCCCGGCTGCCGGGCGTGAGGATCTCGAAGTCGAGGTCGTCGAGGCCGGCGCCGAAGGCCTCGCGGGCGAGTCGGAGGGCCTCCTCGACGGTCTTGCCGGTGAACTCTCGGTAGGCGCTCATGTCAGTGACCACTCATCCTAGCGTCGTCTCCCTCGTCGGCCCTGGCGGCCGCGCTGGCGGATCGTTGCCTGGGCGGATGCCGATCGGTCCCGGGCCGTCCGATCGGGCTTCGGTTGGGCGGGCGTTCCGGACGCGCGCGAGCCGGTTGGCGGCGGCAACGTGGGCGACGCGACCGGGAAGCGCGGTTGATGGTCCACGGCGAACCGCGGCGTCCAGCCGAAGATCGGGAACATCCCGCCCCAGCCCAGGATCAGGTACTGCTGGACGATCGAGAAGACCGTCGACCCGATCCAGTAGAGGAAGAGGCCGGCCGGGAGGATGCTGCCGTAGATCAGCGAGATGAACGGCAGGAAGATCGCCATCTGGCGCTGCATCCTGACATTCTGGTCGTCGGCTCCAGGGGCGCTCGCCGCCGGCAGCGTCATCCGCGAGGCGACGAGCTGCACGAGCGAGGAGATGATCGCCAGCAGGCTGAGCCCCGAGAAGAGGGCGCCGGGGCTGCCGATGAAGACCTCCGGGACGCCCCAGTTCACCCCGAAGGCACTGGGATTGAGGCATGGATTGAGGACCGTGTTGTTCGGCCCGAAGATCGGGGTCGTGTCGCAGCCGAGGTTCACGATCGTGAACCCGAAGACCTCCATCATCGGCTGGACGTTGAAGTTCTGAAGACCCTGGCTGAAGACCGAGTAGAGCGGGATCAGCAGGAACATCTGGAGCACGATCGGCAGGCAGCCGAGAGGCGACACGCCGCGCTCCTTGTAGAGCTGGGCCGTGGCCTGCTGCTGCTTCATCCGGTCGCCCTTGTAGCGACGCTGGACCTCCTTGAGCTCCGGCGCGATGAGCTGCATCCGGCGGGTCGAGACGAGCTGGCGCCGGAAGACCGGGATGAGCAGGACCTTGATGATCAGCGTCAGGAGGATGATCGCGATCGCGATGTTGCCGGTCAGGCGGTCAAGCACCACGAGCGTGATGAAGAAGGCCTGGAAGAGCGGGGTGAACAGCCAGGACAGGAGGCTGAACGGGTCGGGGTTGAGCGGGGCCGGGGTCAGCGGGATGCCGGCCGGCGGCGTCGGCGTCGGCGCGGCCGTCACGCCCGGCGGGAGCGAGGCGGCCGGTCCGAGACAGCCGGCGACGACCACGGCGGTCGCCGCGATCAGCAGGAGCGGTCCGAATCTGGCCGCCCAGGAGCGGGGGGTCACGCGGTGGGGACCTCGTTCATCGGACGGGGTCGAACCCGCCGGGGTGGCCGGGATGGCAGCGGGCGATCCGGCGAGCGCCCATCCACGAGCCGCGGAGCAGCCCGTAGCGCTCGATGGCCTGCTCCGTGTAGCGCGAGCAGGTCGGCTCGTAGCGACAGGACGTCGGCAGCCATGCAAACGCGAACCGGTACAGGTGGATCAACCCGACCCCGATTCGCTTCAAGCCTCACGTCCTCCCAGGACCCCGGCTCGACCGAGCAGGCGTCCGAGTGCTGTCACCACGGCCTCGTGGTCGGCGGCGACGATCGCCGGTCGGGCGATGATGAGGACGTCCCAGCCGGGCTGGAACGAGGGCGCCATCACCCTGAGTGCCTCCCGGAGCCGTCGCCGGACCCGGTTCCTCACGACCGCCGAGCCGAGAACCCTGCCGGTCGCGAGCCCGAACCGGGTGGTCTCGAGGTCCGTCCGCCGGGTTCGGGCTGCGAGGAGCGGGTGGGAGCGCATCGCCCCATGCTCCTGGAGGGCCGCGAAATCCTGCGGACGCGAGAGCATCACCAGTCGCGGACGATGAAGACCGCGACCGTCCGTCAGACCGTCAGGCGCTTCCGACCACGAGCCCGTCGAGCGGCCAGAACGCGCCGGCCGCCGGTGGACTTCATCCGGGCGCGGAAGCCGTGCTCCTTGGCGCGATGTCGCTTCTTGGGCTGGTAGGTCTGCTTCATCGGGACTGCGCGGGATCCTCTCCATCAGGCCTCGGGGCTGCGTCGGTCTCGACCCCTAGAGGCACGCAAACGCGCCGAGCGCCCAGCGGCGCGTGGCGCGTTCGTCGTCCGGGGGATCATAGGCCGGGCCGAGAAGGGGTGTCAAACGTGCTCGCGGGCGCGCGCGAGGAGGGGCCACCGGTCGCGGCGGCCGCGCCGTCAACGCGCCGATGACGGCCTGCGCGGCCGCGGGTTGCGCGCTGGTGAGGTCCTGCGGCAATACTCCTGGGGAGTATGACAGAATCGCCTTGCGGGGCTTCGGGTGCGGTGCTATCTTTCGGGACCCTCGGCACGCCGGACGGCCCCACACAACGGCGACCGGGCCGAGGGACTGGGACCGGTCGGATGACAGGTCCAAAGCCCGCCCGATCCAGTCCCGGCGCCCCGGAGACAGCCCGCGCGAGCCCGTTCCGGCCGCCATCCATCGCAGCCCACACAGAGAGCCGTCATCGACGAATGGACGCGAAGCAGGTCTGGCGCGCTGCCCTCGGGGAGCTCCAGGTATCTCTCTCGCCCGCGAACTTCGAGACCTGGCTGCGCGACACCATGCTCGTCGACGTCGATGAGAACCGCTTCCGGATCGCCGTCCCCAACGGCTTCGCGAAGGACTGGCTGGAGAGTCGGTACCGCTCGCTGATCTCGCAGACGCTCGCCCGGATCGTGGGCTACAGCGTCCAGGTCGAGTTCGTCGTGGGCACGCCGCCGGAGGCCATGACCGAGGCAGAGCCAGATGGCGCTCCCGCGCCGATGGCCCCGGAGCGCC
>MGOD01000028.1:15414-20524 GCA_001795245.1 Chloroflexi bacterium RBG_16_70_13 | reverse complement strand
CACGCCGCCAGCCTCTCGGTGGCCGAGCGCCCCGGGCATGCCTACAACCCGCTCTTCCTGTACGGCGGGGTGGGCCTCGGCAAGACCCACCTCATGCATGCGATCGGGAACCAGGTGGCGGCCAAGTTTCCCCGCAAGCGGGTCGTCTACGCGACGTCCGAGAAGTTCACCAACGAGTTCATCACCTCGATCCAGCAGGGCAAGATCGACGACTTCCGATCGCGCTACCGGCGGATTGACCTCCTCCTCATCGACGACATCCAGTTCATCGCCGACAAGGAGCGGACCCAGGAGGAGTTCTTCCACACCTTCAACGCCATCCACGAGGACGGCAAGCAGATCGTCCTGAGCTCGGACCGGCCGCCGAAGGCGATCCTGACGCTCGAGGAGCGCCTCCGCAGCCGCTTCGAGTGGGGGTTGATCGCGGACCTCACCGCTCCTGACCTCGAGACCCGGATCGCGATCCTCCGGGCGAAGGCCGAGGAGGGCGGCGTCCCGATCACCTCGGACGTCATCGAGTTCATCGCCCGCAAGGTCGTCAGCAACATCCGGGAGCTCGAGGGCGCCCTCAACCGGATCGTGGCCTACGCCTCGATGGGCGCCATGCCGATCTCGATCGAGCTGGCCCAGGCGGTCCTCAGCAACGTCCTCTACAACCCCAAGAAGCGCCAGATCACGCCGGAGCGGATCGTCAAGGCCGTCTCCGACTACTACGGCGTGGGCCTCGACGCCCTGAAGGGCCAGAAGCGCGACAAGGCGATCGTCGTCCCCCGCCAGATCGCGATGTTCCTGATGCGCGAGGAGACGGACGTCTCGCTCCTCCGGATCGGCGCCGAGCTCGGCGGCCGGGACCATTCCACGGTCCTCCACGCCTGCGACAAGATCACCCGCGAGTCGGGCGCCAACGACGAGCTCCGCCGCGAGATCTCCGCCGTCCGGGAGCTCATCTACGCCGACTGAGCCGGCCGGCCGCCGGCCGCCAGCGCCAGCCGGCAGCGCCGGCCGGCAGCCCCACGAGCCTCGCGTGGGCTCGGAGGCCCGGCGGATCTCGGCTTTCGCAGCCGGGCCCTTCACGCCGAGGCCGACCCTGTCACGAATCGCCGGGGAGAATGCGAGCCGGCGTCGTCGGTATCCTTGGGCCGCTGACTGGGGCCTGACGGGGGCCGACGGCCCGGACTGGGCGTGCGGAGACATCGCGCTGGCGGCGCGTTGGGCCCGGCGGAGAGCCTTTGCCTGTCAGTGATGCCGGGGGGCGAGGGTCCCGGGTACCGCCGCCTCGAAGCGCCCGCCGCCATCCGCCTGAAGATCCCGCGTGGAGAACTCGCCATCGGCGGTGGACGGCAGCGCACCGGCCCGAGGATCGCACGCCTCCCGGCGCGGACATCCCGATGCCCGCGGGGGACGGCAATGGGCAACGATGCAGGGGCGTCGTGGGTCCTCCACAGCCGGGCCCGGGGATCGCTCCGGATGCGGCGGCGGCGGCGGCGCGTGTCCACCCAGGTCAGGCGCTCCCCCACGACGCTCCCGAACGGCGCCGAGCGTGGCCGTCCACCGTGTCCACAGCGTGATGATGACGGTGACGGGCTTCGAAGAATGGAGGAAGATACACACCAGACCGACGACGATCCGAGCCGGTGGTCTGGATGCGCGATCCGGAACGTAGACCTCGACCCGCGGCGCCCCGGGGCCGGTGCCCGGCGAGGAACCGCCACCTGCAGCCCGCCCGGCCGGCGCGCCGGTACCATCTGAAGCGCCGTCAACGCACCCGTTGTGTGGAGTGGACCCGACGTGAAGCTCTCGGTCATGCAGGAGAACCTGGCGCGCGGCCTGTCGGTCGTGAGCCGCGCCGTCTCCAACCGCAGCACGTTGCCCGTGCTGGCCAACGTCCTCCTCCGGACAGAGGACGCGGGCCTGAAGCTGACGGCCACGAACCTCGAGATCGGGATCACCTACTGGGTCCCCGGGAAGATCGAGACGGATGGCGCGACGACCGTCCCGGCAAAGCTCCTTACGGACCTCGTGAACTCCCTCCAGGGCGGCGATCGCGTCGACCTCGAGCTCGGGCCGAACGAGACGCTCCACCTCCGCTGCGGCCGTTTCGAGTCGCACCTCAAGGGCATCGATGCCGACGAGTTCCCGGCGATCCAGACGACCGGTGAGCGGCCAACGACACGGATCGCCCAGAACGCCTTCCGCCGGGCCCTGGAGCAGACGGCCTTCGCCGCCGCGACGGACGAGGCCCGCCCGATCCTGACCGGCGTCCTGTGCCGGTTCGAGGGTGACACGCTGACCCTCGCCGCGGCCGACAACTACCGGATCGCCGTCAAGACGATCCCGGTCCTCGACACCGTGGCCGAGACGAGCGTCGTCGTGCCGGCCCGGGCACTCACCGAGCTCATGCGAGTCCTCGCCGATTCCGATGACCCGGTCGAGGTCGTCCTGGCCCAGGCCCGCAACCAGATCCTCTTCCACCTCGAGGGCGTCGACCTCGTCAGCCGGCTCATCGATGGCCAGTTCCCGAACTACCAGACGGTCATGCCCAAGACCCACACGACGCGGGCGATCCTCGATCGCGAGGAGCTTCTCCGGGCGGTCCGCCCCGCCGCCCTCATCGCCCACGAGTCGGCGAACATCGTGAAGCTCCAGATCGGCTCCGACGGCGAGGCCGGTATCACCGTCAGCGCCAACGCCGAGATCGGCGACCATGTCGGCCAGGTCGAGGCCGTGGTCGAGGGCGACGGCACGACGATCGCCTTCAACGCCAAGTACCTGGCCGACGTCCTGACGAACGTCGGCGCCGACCAGTTCGCGATCGAGCTCCAGGGACCGCTGGCGCCGGGCGTCTTCAAGCCGATCGGCGACGACCAGTACGTCCACGTCGTGATGCCCGTCCGGACGACGTCGTAGAGGCCGCCACGCTCGCCTCGCTCCGCCTCGCCGACCTCCGTGGTTACGGCGCGCTGGAGGCGGCCTTCGGGCCCGGCCCGCAGCTCGTCTGGGGCCCCAATGCCGCCGGCAAGACGAGCCTCCTCGAGGCGATCGTCCTGCTCGCCTGGGGCCATTCCCACCGGACCACGACCGACCTCGAGCTCGTTCGCTGGGGCGCCGACCTGACCCGGGTCGAGGGCACGGTGGGCGACGACGTCCTGGAGGTCGTGCTCGTCCGGCCCGGCAGCCAGGTCGCGGCCGGCGGTGGGCGCAAGCGGATCCGGGTCAACGGGGTACCGCGCCGGGCGGCGACGCTCCACGGGGCCCTCCGGGTGGTCGTCTTCGCGCCCGAGGAGATGCTCCTCATCGCCGGCCCGCCGACGCTCCGTCGGACGGCCCTCGATCGCATCGCGGCCAGCCGCTACCCGGCCTACGCGGCAGCGCTCGCGACGTATGGCCGGGCGCTCCAGCAGCGGAACGGCCTTCTCCGGGCGATCCGGGACGCGGGGGCGGAGCGGGCCGAGCTGCGATACTGGGACAGGCCGTTCCTCGATGCCGGAGGCGAGATCGTCGGGGCCCGCCTGCGACTCCTCGAGGATCTCGCCGGGCCGCTCGCCGGCGCCCACGCCGAGATCGCCCCGGACGAGGCCGCCCGATCGGCGCTGGGCCTCCGCTACGAGACGAACGCGCCGGCGTCGGCTGCCGAGTCGCCCCGCGACGCTCTCGCCCGTCGGCTCGAGGAGACCGCCGACAAGGAGGCCTGGAACGGGACGACCCTCGTCGGGCCGCACCGCGACGACATGTCGTTCGTGTTCGAAGGGCGTGATCTGGCCGCGTTCGCCTCGCGTGGCCAGCAGCGGACCGCGATCCTCGCCTTCAAGCTCGCCGAGCTCGACCTCCTGACCGCTCTCGACGGGCGCGCCCCGCTCCTCCTCCTCGACGACGTCTTCTCGGAGCTCGACCCGGAGCGCCGCGGCCACCTGGTCCGGCGGATCGCCGGCCTGCCCCAGACGTTCGTGACGACGACGACGCTCGATGACCTGGATCCGGCCCTCCTCGACATCGCGACGACGTGGGAGGTGGTCCCCGGCGAGGCGGGCGCGGCCCTCGCCGGCCCGGTCGCAGCGCCCCCGGTCGCAGCGCGCCCGGCCCCGGCATGAGCCACGACGATCGACCGGATGAGCCGGCGGAGGCCCGCCGGCGCCGCGGCCTGATGTCCCGGATCGGCGACCTCATCCCGGATGCCGCGGCGCGGCTCGGGCTCGCCGATGAACTCCGCCGCGCCCGGGCGGTGGCGGCCTTCGACCGAATCGTCGCCGAGCGCGCGCCCGCCGCCCACGGCGCCTGCCGGGCGCTCCGGGTCGAGGGGCCGGTGCTCGTCGTCGAGGCCGACGCGCCGATCGTCGCCCAGGAGATCCGGCTCCACGCCCGCCAGCTCGCGGAGGCCTTCCGAGCGGCGCCGGCGGGCGCCCCGGTCTCCGAGATCCGCGTCACGGTCCGACCCCGAGGCTCGTCTTCGGGAGGCTGAGCGACGGGGCTGGCCGCGGGCCGACGCCCCGAGGCTCCATGCGATAATCCCGGCCCGGCCACCCGCCCAGACCTGGCAGAGGCTCCATGGCCCTCCGACTCCAGATGAAGCTCGGCGTCCTGGCCGAGCGCGATCGCCTGCCCGACTCGCCCGACACGGTGCTCGTCGTCGAGCCAACCGTGGGTTCCCAGGCGCGCACGAAGGGCCAGCTCTACCTCCTCGTGACGTCGATGGTCCCGGGGCCGCGGGCCAGGGAGGCGACCCGCCTCGTCGCCAACGCCATCCGCCACGAGTACTACTACGACGAGTCGGCGGGGATCCGGGTCTGCGTCGTGAAGGCGATCCTCGCGGCCAACAAGCGGCTGGCCCACGCCCGGGAGCGCTCCAGCCTGGGCCACGTCGAAGGGGTTGCGCCGATCGGCGTCGGGATCGCCGTCGTCCGGGACCACGAGCTGTACGTCGCGACGGTCGGGCCGGCGGAAGCCTACCTCAGCCGCGGCGCGCGACTCTCGACCCTTCCAGACCCGCACCGCGAGCGGGGCTTGCCGACCCCGGACCTGGAGCCGGACGTCTGGCGCGGCGAGATCAACGTCGGCGATCAGCTGGCGCTCGTCTCACCCAACGTCATGGCCAGGCTCGGACCGGAGGAGCTGA
>MGOD01000028.1:14944-15254 GCA_001795245.1 Chloroflexi bacterium RBG_16_70_13 | reverse complement strand
CCGCTGGCCGGACTCCCTGACCGCTCGCCGATCCCCCTCGCCGACACGGTGAGCGGCGGGGTCGCCGCCGCGCAGGCCGGGGCGCGCCGGGCTCGCTCGGCCGCGGGCGGGATCTTCGGCCGGATCATCATGCGCCTTCAGGATGCGATGCCCAGCCGGGCTCCGGCGCCCCGGCGGGTGACGCCGCTGGGGGCGCGGCGCGAGATGCAGCAGCGGGCGGCGGTGGCCGTCCTCGTCTTCGTGGCCGTGGCCGGCTCGCTCGGCGTCACGGCCTCGCTCTTCGGCGGGCGCCCGTCGCCCGGCCCCGTGA
>MGOD01000028.1:13086-14929 GCA_001795245.1 Chloroflexi bacterium RBG_16_70_13 | reverse complement strand
CAGGCCGCCTCGCCCTCGAGACCGCCCGGGAGAACCTCGACCGGGTTTTCGGGCCGGGCGTCGACCTGGTGGCGAACGACCCGGCGCTCGCCGAGGACCTCCTGACCGACACGATCGAGCAGCTCGACCGGGCGGCCGCCGCCGGGATCGCGACCTCGGCGATCCGGCCTCTCCGCAGCCAGACGATCGCCGGCCTCGACCGCCTCTACCGGATGGTCGACATCACGCCGACCGATGTCTTCAACTTCGCGGCCGACTCGGGAGTCGATCTGGCCGGCCTCGTGCGCGGCCCGGACGGCGCCCCGTACGTCCTGGATCCCGCGACCGCGAGCGTCTACCGGATCAACCTGGCCGAGAGCTCGGCCGTGGCTATCTTCCGCGACGGCACGAAGGCCGCCGGTTCGGTCGAAGCGGCGCCGGTGATGATGACGACGGGCGGCCACGACCTGCTCATCCTCGACGTGAAGAACGTCCTGTGGCGCTGGCGGCCGGCCGACGCGACCGGCAAGGGCACGACGACAAGGGTGACCGTCACGGGGTCGGCCGAGTGGGGCGACGATCTCCGGGCGATCGGGACGTTCGTCCGCGATGCCGCCGGCCTCTACAACTTCTACATCGTCGACCCGTCCGAGGAGGAGATCCTTGCCTACACCCCGGCGGCCGACGGGAGCGGCTTCCCAGCGGCCCCGTCGAAGCGCCTGACCGCCCCGCGGCCGGTCGACGGGGTGACCTCGCTGTATATCGACGGCGACATCTGGATCGTCGATTCGGGCGAGATCCTGCGGGTCGTCGGCGGGGTGACCGAGGGCTGGACCGCCGAGGCGCCACCCGACGAGATCCTGCGGGACGCGCCGATCTACACGGTCGTCATGTCCGGCTCGGAGCGCCGCGCCGGCCGGCTCTACGGCTACGACCCCTCGAACGGCCGGGTCGTCGCCCTCTTCAAGGCGAGCGGCGAATACGTCGAGCAGTACCGGCTCGCGGGCGGCGTCCAGGACTGGGCGGACGCGCGCGGCTGGTACGTCGAGCCGGGTATCGCCGACGCCCCTGACACGATCGTCTGGATCACTCCCCTGGCGATCCGGCAGGCGGTCCTGGAACCCGTCATCAGCGCGCCCGGGCCGTCGAGCTCGTCTTCGGCCGGGGGGGCGAGCCCCGGATCGCCGACGCCCGGTCAGACACCCGCCCCGTGATCCCGCTCCGCGACGCGAACCCGACCCGCCGGACCCCGGTTGTCACGCTCTCCCTGATCGCCGCCTGCTCGGTCGTCTTCGCCCTCGAGCTGAGCATCGAGGCCTCGGGTGGCGAGGCCGCCCTGGCGGCCTTCTTCGACACGTGGGGCGCGGTCCCCAGCCGGATCTCGGCGGCCCTGGCCGGTACGGGCGATGCCGGCGCGGCGGCCACCGGCGTCCTCGCCAGCCTCTTCCTCCACGGCGGCTGGGAGCACCTCATCGGCAACATGCTCTTCCTGTGGATCTTCGGCAACAACATCGAGGATCGCCTTGGCCGCCTGCCGTTCCTCGTCTTCTACCTCCTCGGCGGCATCGCCGCGGCGCTCGCCCAGGTCTGGATCGAGCCGACCTCCGACATTCCGCTGGTTGGGGCCTCGGGCGCGATCGCGACGACGCTCGGCGCGTATATCGTCCTCTACCCGCGGGCCCGGATCCTGACCCTCGTCTTCCTCGGCTTCTTCTTCCAGCTCATCGAGGTCCCGGCGCTCATCGTCCTGGCGCTGTGGTTCGTCCTCCAGCTCATCGACGGCGTGGCCACGCTCGGCGCCCCGACGGCCGGTGGCGGGGTGGCGTTCTTCGCCCATATCGGCGGGTTCGTCGTCGGGGGTCTG
>MGOD01000028.1:11718-13059 GCA_001795245.1 Chloroflexi bacterium RBG_16_70_13 | reverse complement strand
TCCGGTCGATGGCGCTGCGGCCGCGACGGGACGAGTACTGGCGCTGACGAGACGGCCACGGGCGCCGAGCGGCTGGATCGGCCGCCCGGGCGGCCCGACCTCGACCCGGCGACCGATGGGATAATCCGGCCATGGGCCGTCTCGTCGAGATGCTGGTCGAGAGCGTTCGCGTCCACATGCTCTCGAATCGCCACGTCGTCATCCTCAAGGACACCGAGCGCGAGCGGTACCTGCCGATCTGGATCGGGCCGTGGGAGGCGAGCGCGATCGCGATGAAGCTCCAGGGCCTGAGCGCCGAGCGGCCGCTGACCCACGACCTGTTCGTGGCCGCCCTCGATCGGCTCGGCGTCCGGATCGACCGGGTCGTCATCTCCGAGCTGGCCGAGGAGACATACCACGCCCGCCTCATCCTCGAGCGGGACGGGGAGGAATTCGAGCTCGACGCCCGGCCGTCCGATTCGGTCGCCCTGGCCGTCCGGAGCGCCGTCCGCATCCTCGTCGCCGAGGAGGTCCTCGAGCAGGCCGCCCTGGGCGTCGATCCGGGCGACGAGGAGGTCGCGGAGCCGGGCGAGCCGACGCGACGGGGCCGGCCGACGATGGGCCCGGGCGTTCCGCTCGAGACGCTCGGGGAGGAGCTAGTCGACGAGCGGCTGGACATGTTCCGCGACTTCGTGAACTCGCTCGACATCGACCCCGGCAGCTCGGGCGGCGGCTCGGGCGGGAGCAGTGGCCCTCGCGAGCCCGGCGGAGGACGCGAGCCGGGCGGCGGACGTCGCGGCGGCTAGTCTCCCCGGCGGCGAGTCGCAGCGGCGGCGAGTCGCAGCGGCGGCGAGTCTCAGTCCTGCCCGAGGATCGGCACACCCCGCGAGAGGGCCCGCCGGGGCGCGGCCCAGAGCCGGAGCCGCAGCGCCCAGAAGTCGCGCATCGCCCGGACGACGACCTTGGGATTCGCCCCGGTCGGTGAGCCGGCCGTCCGCGGGTAGTGCGGGACGCCGACCTCGACGACGGACCGGCCGGAGGCACGGAGCTTGATGAGGAGCTCGGCCGAGAAGAACGCCCCGCCCGATTCGACGTTGATCCCCGCGAGGGCGTCGCGCCGGAAGAGCTTGCAGGCACAGTCGACGTCCGTGACCAAGAGGCCGAAGAAGATCCGGTTGGCGAGCCGGTAGGCCTTCGCGTAGAGGGTCCGCACGAGCGGATCGGCCCGGCGGATCCGGTACCCGACGACGACATCGGCGCCGCCCTCGGCAAAGCGCGCCGCGAGCCTCCCGATATCGGCGACCTTGAACTGGCGATCACCGTCGGTGAAGGCGATGAGGTCGTGGCGGGCCGCCCCGAAGC
>MGOD01000028.1:1688-11710 GCA_001795245.1 Chloroflexi bacterium RBG_16_70_13 | reverse complement strand
GAAGCCGGACCGGAGAGCCGCGCCGTAGCCGAGGTTGCGGGGGTGGTGGACCGCCCGGACCCGGCGGTCGGCCGCCGCCAGCTCGTCAGCGATCTGCGGTGTCGCGTCGCGCGAGCCGTCGTCGACGATGACGATCTCGAACGCCTCCGCGAGCTCCGGCAGTGTCGTCAGGGCCTCGTCGACGAGGCCGCGCAGGTTGGCCTCCTCGTTGTGGGCCGGGAAGAAGTAGGAGAGCGCCGGGACGCGGGCCGGTGCCGGCCCGGTCACGAGCCAGACCCCCGGACCCCGACGACGCGGTAGACGTTCCCAGCCGGTTCGGCGGTCAGGGGCTCGAGGACGTACCGTTCGAGGACGAGCCCGAGGTCGTAGGCGTTGGCCCGGATGACGTAGACGGGCCGGTTGCCGAAGAAGCGCGCGATCACGTCGGTGGCCTCTCCATAGCCAAGGTCGAGGCGGGTCCGATCGTCGATGATCGTGAGGTCCGGACGCTCGCCATCGACGAGGGTGACATACCAGAGCACGGTCGACGTGCTCCACCAGCTGACGACCACCGCGCCCTCCTCGATCTGCGACAGGGCCGCGGTGGCCCAGCGCCGGGCCGACGTGTCGTGGCTGCGGTCGGCGGCGCTGAGGCGTGTCTCGAACTCGGTGGCGGCCGGCAGGAGGAGGAGGACGCCGAGCGCCGCGCCGAGGACGCCGGGCAGGACCCGGTCGAGCCCGAGCCCGCGCGAAGGCAGGCCGGAGGCATTCGGCGTGGCCGTCTCCTGGACCGCCTCGTCCGTCTCCGCCACCGCAACCCCGACCTCGGCCGGCTCGGGCTGGATGCGGTCCCTCGCGGTCAGCTGCTCGACGATGACCCCCCCGAGGACGCCGAGCCAGCTCCAGGCCCACAGGACGGGGCCAAGGTAGTAGCGCCCGATGTCGGCGTTCGAGTAGGACGCGTTGAAGAGCACGGTGATCACCATCGCCGAACCGGTCAGGAGGGCGTAGCGCGGGTGGCGCACCGCGGTGGCCAGGAGGCCCACGACGATCGCCGGTGCGAGGAGGCCGAACTGGGCGCCGGCGAGCGCCCAGGCCTCGCCCAGCTTGCGCGGGACGTCGCCGAGCGGGTCGTCGAGCGAACCCCGGAACTGCTCGGCGAGGGCGATGTACCAGAAGCCGTCCCAGGTGTCCGGGCTGGCGTAGACGAGTGGGGCCCGGAAGGCCCCCAGGATCCCGGCCCGGATCGGCAGCTCGAGGTAGACGAGGACGAGCGACCCGACCAGGACCGCGACACAGGCGGCGATCAGGCGTGGTCTGAGGACGACCCCCGGGTGGACGCTCAGGACGTAGAGGCCCACCGGGGCGGCCAGGAGGAGGGTCAGCGAATGGTTTCCGGCCGACAGGCCGAAGGCCAGGGCCGCGCCGACGAGCCACCGGTCGGCGCCGGGCTCGGCGTCGCGACGTGCGTGCTCCCAGCGGAGGAGGACCGCGAAGAGCACCGCGACGAGCGCCAGGTGGAGGGTGTGCGGATCGGCGTGAGTCGCGAGGTTCCAGGCCACCGGCGTCGTTGCCAGCGCGAGGCCGACGCCGATCCCGAGCGGGGTCGAGCCGGTCAGCCGGATCGTCAGGCGGACGGCTGCCGCGGCCGCGATCGCCACGCACAGGAGCGAGAAGACGTTCATTCGGAAGGCCGGCTCGCCGAGCGGCGTCAGCAGGAGGTTGACGAGGAAGCCAAGGATGACGTACGTCGGGTAGCCGGTCGGATGGGCGGTCCCGAGGACCGGCGCGACCGTCTGGAACTCGCCGGTGTCCCAGTAGCCGACGCCGGGCATGAGCCCGGGACCGGCGATGACCACGACGGCCAGGATGACGATCCCGGGCGGCGCCAGCCAGGCGAGGGCCCCCGGGGGCAGGCGCGGCCCGCGGCCGAGGGCCGCCCGGATCGAGCTCACCATCCGAGCAGGTTCCCCCAGGTCATGCCCCAGAAGTTGATGGCCACGGATGCGCCGACGAGCCAGCCGGCGAGCAGGCCGACGCCCCCGCGCCGCGCCATCCCGAGGGCCACGAGGGGAAGGGCGAAGACGACGAAGTCGTTGCTGAAGCGGTAGCCGAACTGGACCCAGCCCTGGCTGAAGTGCATGAGGTTGACGACGGCGATCGATGCGAGCGCCAGGGCGGCGCCGGCGACGAGGCGAGACCGGCGAAGCTGGAAGAGGGCGGGCAGGACGAACAGATAGGCCGGGCTCGTCAGGAGGATGCTCATCCCGATCGCGCGGGGCATCGCGATCGGACACTCGAGGTCGAACAGGCCGCGGACGGCGCCCTCGAAGGTGCACAGGGCCCGCCCGATGCCGCCGAACGCATCCGGCGCGTTGGCCGGAAGGACGGCGGGCGTCGAGAGGAACATGATCCCCAGGTTCTGGGGCAGGTAGCGGACGTCCTCGATGGCCCACTCGGGGTGGTAGCCGAGGGCCCGGTAGCCGTTCGCCTCGAGCTGGTACAGGTATTCGTAGCCGGGGTGGAAGAGCTGTCCGGTGGTGACGAGGTTGTAGGCAAGGAGGAGTCCGACCGGGATGATCGCCCCGAGGCCGGCCGAGATCGACCGCCGGGCAAGCGAGCCGCCGCTCCCGACGAGCATGAAGAACGGCGCTCCGACGACGATCGTCAGGCGCGCCGTGCAGGCGAGGCCGAACAGCAGCCCGGCGACGAACTGGCGCCGGTCGATATAGGCGAGCGGGGCCCGGAGCGCACCGACGACCTCGGTCCCCGCCTCGCGCAGGGCGTCCGAGATCGCGATCCCGAGTGACGGTCCATCCTCATCGCCGTCGGTCTCGTCGGTGGGCTCGGGCTCGCGGTGGTCTGCCCGCGCCTCGGGCTCGGCGTCGGCGCCGAAGGAGCGGTCGCCGCCCAGGGCCAGCCCGACGGCGGCGAGGAGCGGCGCGAGGGCGACGACGTGGGCGAAGAACCAGGTCGTGCCGAGCCCGGCCGCGTACCAGGCGACGGTGCCGAAGCCGAAGAAGATCGTGACCGCCAGCCGGACCAGCCGATCGACCGGCAGCCGGCCCAGCGCCCACCAGCACAGCCCGACATCGATCGCGCCCACGACCACCGAGACCGCCCGTTCGTCGGTCGCCAGCCCCCACACGGCGACGAACGGCATGAGGACGATCGCCGGCAGCGGAGGGAACGGCAGGAGCCCGAATCCCGTCGGACGTCCAGCGGCATCGGTCAGCGGGTAGAAGTCCTGGAAGTTGTTGCCCGGGACCGGCCACGGGATGGCGGCCTGACCATCGAGGAAGGCGGCCGCCTGCCACACGAAATGGTTGTAGATCCGGACCGAGCCGGGGAGCCAGTAGGCGGCCAGCGCGGCGGCGACGAGACCGGCCCCGATGAGCGCGGACGGGAGGAGGTCGAGCCAGTGCGGATCATTTCGCGAGCCCCCGGTGGAGGACCGGCCCTGTGCTACCCTGCCCTCCACCTCATCGCTCGTGCAGGAGGCCGAACCGGTTGACAGGCCCCGTGTCGGGTGAGCCCGTTCGGGGCGGAGACGCGACGCGTGCCGAGGCGGCCCGGGACGACGTCGGCGGCATCCTCATCCTCCTCGCGCTGGCCCTCACCTTCCGCGCCATCATCGCATACCTCCTGCCCGGTTCCGGCTTCGAGACCGACCTCAACAGCTTCAGGTATTGGGCCAACGACCTCTTCACGGCCGGCCTGAACGGCTTCTACGAGCGGCCCTTCCTCCACGACTACACGCCCGGCTACCTGTACGTCCTGTGGGCCGTCGGCGCGGTCGGATCGCTCTTCGGCGGGGTCGGCGACCTGATCAAGGTCCCGCCGATGCTCGCCGACCTGGCCCTGGCCTACCTCGTCTGGTCGATGGCCCTCGAGCTCGGCGCCGGGCGCTGGGCGGCCCGCCTCGGCGCCGTCGTCGTTGCCGTCAACCCGATCACCTGGATCGACAGCGTCGTCTGGGGCCAGGTCGACTCGGTCGGCGTGATCTTCCTGCTCCTTGGCCTTCGCGAGCTGTGGCGCGACCGGCCCGAGCGGGCGGCGATCCTGACGGTCGTCGGGGCGATGATCAAGCCGCAGCTCGGGATCCTCGTCCCGATCGTCGCGGCGGTCACGATCCGGCGGGCCCTTTGGCCGGCGGGTGGCTACGGCGATGAGGACGCCCCCGAGCGCCGCCGGACGACGACCGACTGGGAGGCTAGGACCCGCGGCCCGGTCCGCATCATCACGACCGGCCTCGCCGGGCTCCTGCCGGCCGCCCTCCTGTCGCTGCCGTTCGGGCTGAGCCTGCCGTGGGGCCTCGTCGACCAGATCTTCAAGACGGCCGGGGGCTATCCCTACGTCTCGGTCAACGCCTGGAACCCGTGGGCCCTGGTGAGCCTCAACGGCAGCGGCATCGCCGAGAACCACGCCTGGGTCTGCGACATGGTCGACACGGGACTGACGACCGCGGCGCGCTGCCCCCAGGGCGTGGCCTTCGGGGCGATCCCCGCGGTCGTCGTTGGGACGGCGCTGACGATCGCCCTGTTCATCGCCGTGAGCGTCCTCGTCGCCCGTCGCCCGGACCGGCGGACGATGCTCGTCGGCCTGGCCGTCCTGGCCCTCGTCTTCTTCGTCGTCCCGACCCGGGTCCACGAGCGGTACCTCTTCCCGCTCGTCGCGATCGGGGCGATCCTCGCCGCCGTCTCCCTCCGCTGGCTCGTCGTCTACCTCGCCTCGAGCCTGGCCACGCTGGCCAACATGTACTACGTCCTCACGACGCTCTACCCGAACAACCCCCGGATCGACGACTGGCTGGGCATCGGGCCGTGGCTGGGCTCGTGGGGCGTGATTGCCGTGGCGTCGGTGACCCAGGCCCTCGTCCTCGTGGTCGCTGTCACCGAGCTGCGCCGCTCGGCGAGCCTGCGTCTAGGACGCGAGATCGACGCCAGCGCCGTGGCAGACGACGGGTGGGCCGAGGAGGACGACGACGCCCGGACCCCGGACGCCGGGCCGATCCCCGCGCGCGGGCGGTCGGCACGGCCGGGCTCGACGACCCCGGCGATGACCGCCGGGACGACGCTCGCCACGCTCGCGGGTCCGGCGCCCGGCGCGATCCCGGGGCCGACGACCGCCCTCCAGGCGGCCGTCGGCGAGGTCGCCGTGATGCCGGCCTGGGAGAGCCGCCCGTCGTCGGGCGAGGTGGGGGTCCTCGGCTGGCTCCGGAGCCGGCTCTTCGAGCGGCCCATCCGCCCCGCCCGCACCCCGGGCCTCGAGCACGAGCCCGCCGGCCGACTCGATCGGCTGGACCTCTGGATGATCGTCGTCCTCGCGGCCGTCCTGCTGACCGGCCGGGTATGGCGCCTCGGTGAGCCCTCCCAGATGCACTTCGACGAGGTCTACCACCCCCGGACCGCGACCGAGTTCCTCCAGTTCTGGCGCTACGGGATCTCCCACAACATCTACGAATGGACCCACCCGCACCTCGCCAAGTATGGGATGGCCCTCGGGATCGTCGCCTGGGGCAACGACCGGACGGTCGCCACGAGCGACCTGGGGGTGGAGGTCCGGAGCGCGTCCGTGGAGCCGCGCTGGGACGACGGGCGGTCCTCGAGCCGGATCGCCGGTGACCGCCTCTGGGTCGCGACGGGGTCCCAGGTCCGGGCCTACGACCTCACGACCCGGAGGCTCGAGGTCAGCCTGCCGGTCCCCGGGGCGAGCGCCGTGGCGGTCGATCGGGCCGGCCACCGGGTGGCCGTCGGGACGACCGACGGCGAGATCCGGCTCATCGACACCGCCGCCCTCGACCTCGCCCGCTCGGGCGGCGGGACGCCGACCGCGGGGGCCCGTGCCTTCACCAGCGTCGACGGGCCCATCGAACGGATCCTCGTCTCGGCCGACGGCACCTCGATCGTCGCCGTCCTCGAACCCGGCGCGGGCACGGGCGGCGAGGGGAGCGCCGGCGTTGGGCAGGCCGCCGAGGCCGACGTCGTGGTCATCGATGCCAGAGCCGCGACCGAGACGGGCCGCATCCGGCTGGCCGGGATCACCCAGATCGCGAACGCCGGCGCCGGGATCGTTGGGCTGGCGGACGCGACGGGCGTCACCTTCCTCGACCTCGCGACGGCGGGGGTCGCCTCGAGCGTCGAGCTGGACGGTCCGGCCCAAGGCCTCGCCTACGCGACGAACCTCGACAAGGATCGGGTCTACGTCTCGTTCATCGGGCCGGAGGGCCCGCGGGTCGCGTCGGTGACGGTCCCGAGCAACGCCGCGGAACCGACCCTCGAGCCGACCTTCCAGCTGCCGGGCACGGCCGCCGGCTGGGTCGGCTACGACCTCGCGACCCAAATGGTCCACGTCCTCGGGTCGACCCCCGGCGGCGCGTCCCCGACGGTCTACGTCATCGAGCCCCACGCCGACGCTGTCTATGCCGACGCGACGCTGCCGTTCGCGCCCGGCGCGCTCGTCCTCGACGAGAACGAGCGCTATCCGAGCTCGGACCGCGAGCAGCTCCTCGCCTTCGAGGGCGATGGTTCGGTGGCGATCGTCGACACCGGCCAGCACGCCTTCGCCTGGCGCCTGCCGGGCGTCCTCGCCGGCGTCCTCATGGCCCTCCTCCTGTACGTGCTGGCCCGCCTGCTCTTCCGGCGGCGCGAGATCGCCGTCTTCGTCGGCCTGCTCGTCGCCCTCGACGGGATGCTCTTCGCCCAGAGCCGGATCGGCATGAACGACGCCTACGTGGGCCTCGGGATCGTGGCCGCGTACGCGGTCTTCGCGGCCCTCTGGCGCTCGCCCGGCGGGAGCCGGCGGCAGTGGCTCGCCTTCGCCATCGGGATGCCGCTCATCGGCGGGCTCCTCGGCTTCGCCCTCGCCGCGAAGTGGGTCGCCGCCTACGCCATCGGGGCGCTCGGGATCCTGGTCCTGACCCGGAGCGCCCTCGGCAGGATCCTCCTGATCCTGGGGCTGGTCGTGGGGACGACCGCCCTCGGGTATCTCGCGATCTCGGTGCCCGAGGGCGAGACGGGCGGCAACTACCTGTTCCTCGCGATCATGGTCGCCCTGACCCTCGTCGCGGTCGTGGCCAGCATCCTCCATCCGATCGCATGGACATGGGAGGAGCAGCGCCTCGCGGTCTTCGGGCCGGCGGCGGCGGGCGTGGCCACCTTCCTGGGCGCGCTGGCCCTCGGGGCGGCCGACGCCCGCCTGACGCTCGGCCCCATCGCGCTCACGCCCCAGGAGGTGGCGTTCGCCCTCGTGGTCCTGAGCGCGGCCGTCTACACGATCTTCTCGGTCGTCGGTCGGTGGGGCTTCGGGCCGATGGCGGCGCCGCTCCCCGATGACGATCCGGCGACGCTTCTCGAGCCACCGGCCCCGGCCCCGCAGGGCTGGCTTCGCCTGGGGAGCGGGTTCGGGCTGCCGGCTGCCTGGATCGTCGTCTGCCTCGTCGTCCTGCCGATCGGGCTGTACGTCGCGTCCTACATCCCGTGGGCGCTCATGGAGCAGCACCAGCTCTTCACCGGCTGGCCGCCTGGCCACGACGACCAGACGCTCCTGGAGCTGACCGGGTCGATGTACGCCTACCACAACAACCTGAGCTCGGCGCATGCGGCCTCGTCGCCGTGGTGGGCCTGGGTCTTCGACCTCAAGCCCGTGTGGTTCTACCAGGAGTCGTTCGCCGGCGGCACGAGCGCGGCGATCTACGACGCGGGGAACCTCGTGGCGTGGTGGCTCGCGGTTCCCGCCATGGCGTTCGCGGCCTGGCAGGCCTTCGTCCGCCGCAGCGCGCCGCTGGCCCTCGTCACGATCGCCTTCGCCGCCCAGTGGATCGCCTGGGCCCGGATCGATCGGGCCGCCTTCCAGTACCACTACTACACGAGCCTGCCGTTCGTGTTCCTGGCGCTCGCCTACTTCCTGGCGGAGCTGTGGCGGGGGGCGTCGCGCCGGACCTGGCTGCTGGCACGCCTGGCGGCTGGGGCGGCGGTTCTCGCCCCCACCACGATGTGGCTCCTGCACCGGCCGCTGTGCGGGTTCGTCCGGGTCCTCGACGTGAACGAGGGCTCGCAGGCCTGCCCGACCCTCATCCCGGATTTCGTCCTGACGGGACGAGCGCTGGCGATCGCGGTCGTCGTCGGCATCGGCGTCCTGCTGCTCGTCCGGCTCCTGCTGTCCCTCGCTGCCGAATCGGACGATCCGCTGCCGGCCGGGCCCCGGCGCGGCCTGGCCTCGCGGCTCGTCACGGCCATCCTCACCGCCGTCGGCGTGAGCCTGGCCTTCATCGTGGCCTCGGTGTTCTTCGACGACACGCCGCTCATCACCGCCACGAAGGTCGCGGTCGAGCCGATCGCGCTCGTCGTCACCATCGCCCTCCTGCCCATCGCCGCCTTCGTGGCGACCGCCCGCGACGCCCGGCGGTTCGTCGTCGGCGCGGTCGTCGCCATCGCCGGCTGGTTCGTGCTGTGGTACCCGAACATCAGCGGCCTGCCGCTGCCGAGCGCTCTCTCGAACGCCTACCAGGGGTTCATCCCGACCTACGTCTACCCCTTCCAGTTCCCGGTCAGCACGATCGACCGGAACGTCGCCGGGCCGTCCCTGTTCGCCATCGGCCCGGCGCTCCTGCTGGTGACGCTCGCCGGCGTCTGCCTGACGGTTGGGTACGCGGCCTGGGTCTGGAGGATCACGCTCGCCGAGCAGGCTTACCTTCGAACCGAGGCTCCCCCGACGAGCGCCCCGGGATCAGACGCGCCGGCCTAGGACGACGCCGACGCCAGGAACGATGCGTCCGGCTCCTGGGCGGACGCGCCCGGCTCGATGGCCGACGACCCGGCGGCAGGGCCGGGTCGGGCGGACGGCACCTCGGCGCGGAACCCGGCGGGCAGGCCGCCCTGGACGTCGAGCCGGCGGATCACGAAGCCGTAGTAGTCCTCGACCTTCGCCGTCACCCGCTCCCAGCTGAACTCCAGGGCCCGCTCGCGACCCGAGGCGGCCATGCGGGCCCGGAGCTCGTCATCGGCGACGAGGCGGCCGATCGCCGCGGCCAGGCCCTTCGGGGAGCGGGGCGGGACGAGGAGCGCGTCGCGGTCGCGCCGGACCACGCCCTTGTAGCCGTGGATGTCGCTGCACACGATCCCCGTCCCGCTGGCCATCGCCTCGAGCAGGACGATCCCGAACGATTCGCGCCCGGTCGCCGGAGAGACGTAGACGTCGGCGGTCTTGAAGAGGGCGTCACGGACCTCGTCCGAGACACGGCCCAGGAACTCGACGCCCCCCAAACCGCGGGTCATCACGTAGCGCCGCGCCTCGCGCTCCTGCGGTCCGCCGCCGACCACGAGGAGGCGGCACGGGCAGCCGGTCTTGCGCAGGATCCGGTAGGCCTTGAGGAGGTCGAGGAGGCCTTTGCGCGGCTCGAAGCGGCCGACGAACAGGATGTTCCGCGTCCCGTCCTGCCAGCGGGCGATCGGGACCGCCCGCTCGAAGCGGGCGATGTCGACGCCGTTGGAAATGACCTTGTAGTCGCCCGGGAAGAAGCGGTCGATGAAGTGGCGGGCGGCGGCCGAGACCGCGATCCGGCCGTGGAGCCGCTCGGCGTACGAGCCCATGACCTTCGAGCCGAACTCGTAGGCCGGCGAGAAGCCGCCGTAGGCATGGAAGGTCGCGATGTTCACGCTCGTCGAGAGGCGCAGGACGATGAGCGACAGGAAGGGCACGAACGGCTCGTGGAAGTGGAGCAGGTCGAACTGCTCGCGCTCGAGGACCTCCCGGACCTGGGACAGGTATCGGGGCGAGACGGTGATCGTCCCGACCGAGCCGTTCGTGGGCATCGAGAAGCCCTTGCCGATCCGGATGACGTCGCCCTCCGAGGCTCGCTGGAGCCCGTGTGAGCTGGTGATGATCCGGACGTCGTGGCCCCGCAGGCGGAGGTTCTCGTAGAGGTACCGGACGTGCTGGTTGACCCCACCCGGGAGCGGGTAGACGTACGGCGTGACGAGGCCGATCTTCACGTCCGATCCTCCCGGCCGGACGCGGCCACGGGATAGCCCAGGTCGCGGCCG
>MGOD01000028.1:0-1637 GCA_001795245.1 Chloroflexi bacterium RBG_16_70_13 | reverse complement strand
CGTACTTCCGGAGTTGCTCCCGGAACGTCTCGAGCTGGGCGCTCGTCCCGTGGAACGAGCCGTGGTGATGGGTCGTGCCGGCCCGGATCGCGGCCCGGGCGTCCTCGGCCGTTCGGCCCGGGAACGTCGTCCAGCCGGAGCCGATCGCGCCGAGGGCATGGGCGTCGGAGTTTCCGACCCTGGGCAGCCCGACCTCCTCGGCGAAGCGCACGACGCGGCCGTGCCATGGCCGTCCGAGGGTCGTCGGATTGAAGGCCTCGATGGCGTCGGGCCGGAAGCGGGGCTCGTCGGCGAGCAGGCGGCGAAGGACGAAACCCTGGGCGCACAGCGGGTACGGGACGAGCGGGTGGGCGGGGATGGCCAGCCCACCCTGGTCGTGGATGGCCGCGATCGTCGAGCGGAGCGAGCGGAACGGCCTGACCGGGGTCTCGAGCCAGAGGCCGAGGAGGTGGCCGCCGAGGGTCGTGATCTCCTCGCCCACGACGACCTCGAAGCGGAGGCCGCGATCGCGGGCGATCGCCTGGCCGGCGAGGGCCGCGTCGATCCGTTCGTGGTCGGTGATGGCGATGACATCGAGGTCGAGGTTCGCCTCGACGTGGTCGAGGATCTCGAGGACGCCGGCCGTCCCGTCCGAGGCGAGCGTGTGGATGTGGAGGTCGGCCCGGCCAAGGCGCTCGGTCATCGGCCTGCGCTCCGGCCGTCGGTGGATCCCGGCTCGAGGTGGCCGGTGCCCTCGCGGGCCTCCTGATCGAGGTCCGGCCAGATCGGCGCGAACGCTGACCACCACTGCTCGGGGGCCTCGGCGATCGCCTCCTCCATCGCCCCGGCGACCCCGGTCATCGCCGCCTTGAGGCGGGCCCGGCGTGAACCCTCGGTGGGGATGTCGACCCGGCGCAGCTGGCCCCGATAGCGACCGCCGCGCGCCCGGCGAACCGCGGCCAGCCAGATCGGCAGCCCGCGCTCGATGGCAAGGAGCCCGGGGCCCATCGGCAGCGGCGCCATCGCCCCGAAGAACGGGACGTCGACGGTGCCGCCGGCGACGTTGCGGTCGGCGACCATCCCGACGACCCGGCCCTGGTCCAGGGCCTCGGACAGGGCACGCCGGGCCTCCCGGAGGGTCACGAGGTCGACGCCGACCGACGCCCTGGTCCGCGCGATCCAGGCCTGGAGGGCCGGGTCGCCGAGCGTTTCCATCGGCGCCGTCACGTGGGTCCCTGTCCGGGCCACGGCGAACAGCGCCGGTGCCTCCACGGCCCCGAAGTGCATGGCCACGAAGACCATCGGGCCGGGCGTGCCGAAGGCGTCCCTGACCGTGTCCGGCGTCTCGACGACGAGTCGTCGCTCGAAGTCGGCCGCGCTCCGGCCGGGCAGGCGGGCCATGTCGAGGTAGTAGCGGACAGCGTGGCCAAAGGCCAGCCGGACGACCCGCTCGAGGGCCCGGTCACTTGTCGCCGCGGCCCGGATCCGGGCCCCGCCGAGGTCCCGCGCGACGAGGTGCTCGGCGACGCGCCGGAAGTTGCGCCTGGCGCGCGCCGCTCGATCCGGCGCCAGGCGGTACCACGCTTCGCCGACCGCAACGGCGAGCGAATCGACGGGGCCCTCCGGGAGCGCCACGAGGATCCGCGCAGCGGCGGCCA
>MGOD01000027.1:14272-15996 GCA_001795245.1 Chloroflexi bacterium RBG_16_70_13 | reverse complement strand
GACGGCGGCGGTCATGGCCCGGATGCGGGCCTGGCGGGTCGTCCGGCGGGAGATCACGAGGGCGAGATCGGCCCAGACCCGGGCGTAGGCAGCGCGGACGACGGCGTCGTCCGGGTTCGCCTCGCGGGCCCAGGACGAGGCGAGGGCTTCGTGGGAGCGAATCGGGGCGAGCTGAGCGACGACCGTCGCCACGTCCAACCCGACTCCGGAGACAACGTCCTCGTGGGTCTGCGACGGGACCTCGGAATCGGGCCAGGTGGTCTCGCGGTCCGCCACCACGAGCGCACCGCCGAGGCCCCGGAGGAGCGGGGGCGCGGCGGGCGGCTCGCGGCGAGCGGTGTCGGGTGGGGGCGCACCAGGAGCGTGCGCCGCGGGACCCGGTGTCCCGGCATCGCCGATCGGGAGGAGCTCCGCAGCGGTCGATCCGAGCATGGCCGGAGCGTGGATCCCGCGCGTCAACGGCGCGTCTCCGGCCGGTCAACGAGCGATGCGAAGCCGGGCGGCGCATCGCGTTCTCGTCGCGCCGCTGCGGCGTGACGGTCGGGCTCAGGTTCAGGCGGGCCGCCGGAGGACGTAGCCGACGCCGCGGATCGTCTGGATCAGCGACGGGCTCCCGGGATCCGGCTCGATCGCCGAGCGGAGCCAGTGGACGTGGACATCGACCGTCCGGGTCTCGCCGGCGTAGTCATAGCCCCAAACCTGCTCGAGGAGCTGGTCGCGGCTCAGGACCTGGCCGGGATGACGGACGAGGAAGGCCAGGAGCTCGAAGACCTTCGGCTTGAGGGGGACCTCGTGGCCCGCCCTCAGGACGCGATGCCCGGCGAGGTCCACCTGGACGTCGCCGAGGTCCACGACCGTCGGACCACCGGCCGCCGCGGCCTGCTCGACGCGCCGGAAGATGGCCCGGATCCGGGCCGTCAGCTCGCGCAGGCTGAAGGGCTTCGTGACGTAGTCGTCAGCCCCGAGCTCGAGACCCACGATCTTGTCGACCTCGGCGCCGCGCGCCGTGAGCATGACGATCGGGACGGCCGATTCCGCCCGGATGATCCGGCAGACCTCGATCCCCGACAGCTCGGGGAGCATGAGATCGAGGAGAACGAGATCCGGGGCCTCGGCCCGGAACTGCTCGAGGGCCGCCCGCCCGTCGCCTGCCTCGACGACCCGGAAGCCGTCGGCGGCGAGCGCGTCAGCGAGCGTCTCGCGGAGGGTCGGTTCGTCGTCGACGACGAGGATCGTTCGGGCCATTGACATCGAGGATAGCCGCGCGTGTTAACGCGGGATTGAGCGCCGGCGGCCGGGGGCGGTCGCGCACCAACGAATTGCGGAATGCTCTGCCCATGAGCGCTATCCAGCGGACGCATCGGAGCGCGTGTCCATCACGTGCCGGAAACGGGCAACCCTGCGCGTACCGACCACCCCGTGGCGATTGACGGCCCAATTCGGAGGTCGAGTTGTTACCCTGGGCCGGCCCTCGTTTCGTAGCGCCATCCTGTTGAGAATTCCGCGAAGACCCGCCCGGCCGTGTGCGTCGGCGGGCTCGAAGCGGCCGCCGCGCCGGTCAGGGCTCCTTGATGTAGTACTCGGTGAAGCTGCGACAACGTCCATCCGCGTCGAACTCGAGCAGGTAGGCGTTGTGGTAGCGCCGCTCGAGCGTCGTCCGCGTCGCGTCGGTGAAGTAGTCGGACGTGCCCACGGCCACTGCCCGGTGGCCCTCCACGACCCAC
>MGOD01000027.1:14027-14254 GCA_001795245.1 Chloroflexi bacterium RBG_16_70_13 | reverse complement strand
CCTCATCGCGGCCCGAGGCGTCGCCGGCCGGGGCGAGCCAGTCGGTGACGATCGTGTCGCGGCCTCTCTCGGGCGCGTCCCAAGGGTGATAGCGGTACTCGGCGTCGGCCGAGAACAGGTCGCCGATCGCGGCCGGGTCGTACGACTTCCAGGCCTCGACGTAGCGATCCAGCCAGCGCTGGACGTCGCCGTGGGTCATGGGGTGCCTCCTTCCGGGGACGGGTTGG
>MGOD01000027.1:13759-14008 GCA_001795245.1 Chloroflexi bacterium RBG_16_70_13 | reverse complement strand
CTCCTCTCGCCTGTTTCGAGGCCGGACACCCCGGCGATCGCCGCGTCCAGGCGGGCGAGCGTCCGGTCACGCCCGAGAGCGACCAGGGTGTCGAAGAGCGGTGGCGTCGCGGTCCGGCCGGTGACGGCGACGCGGATCGCCATGAACAGGTCGCCGGCCTTCCAGCCGCGGGCCTCGGCGAGGGCCCGGAGCGGCGGCTCGATCTCCTCGGACTCGAAGCTGACCGCACCGACGTCGGCGATGACACGG
>MGOD01000027.1:12146-13657 GCA_001795245.1 Chloroflexi bacterium RBG_16_70_13 | reverse complement strand
AGAGGAAGCCGATCAGGTCGCCGACCGCCCCGAGGACCGGCAGGCGCTCCCGGATCATCGGCAGGACGGTCCGGATCTCGTCGGCCGTGGGCGTGCGATCGATGCGCCCGGCGACGTGCTCCGCCTCGAGGAACGGCTCAAGGCGAGTGACCAGATCGTCGTCGTCGAGGCGCCGGATCCACTGGCCGTTGATCCACTCGAGGCGCTCGCGGTCGAAGACCGCGCCGCCCTTCTGGACGTGGTCGAGGTCGAAGCGGGCGGCCAGCTCATCGAAGGACAGGATCTCCTCCTCGGTCCCGGTCGACCAGCCGAGGAGGGCCAGGTAGTTGACGAGTGCCTCGCGGATGAAGCCCTGGGCGATGTAGTCGGAGATCGCGGTCTGGCTCTTGCGCTTGCTCATCTTCGTCCGGTCGGGGTTGAGGATGAGCGGCAGGTGAGCGAACACCGGCTCGGCGTGGCCCAGTGCCCGGAAGAGGAGGATGTGCTTCGGTGTGTTCGAGATGTGGTCCTCGCCGCGGATGATGTGGCTGATCTCCATCGCGGCGTCGTCGACGACGACGACGAAGTGGTAGAGCGGCGTGCCATCCGCCCGGACGATGACGAAGTCACCGCCGAGGTTGGCGGTATCGATCTCGATGCGCCCGCGAACGGCGTCCTCGAAGCCGATGACGCCCGGCGGGACGCGAAAGCGGGTGACGGCCGTCCGCCCCTCGGCGACCCGGGCTGCCCGCTCGCCGGCGGTCAGGGCGGCACAGCGTCCCACGTACCTCGGCGGCTGGCGGGCAGCCTCCTGGGTTGTGCGGTCGGCCTCGAGCTCGTCGGGCGTGCAGTAGCAGGGGTAGGCGAGGTCGCGGGCGAGGAGATCGGCCGCGGCCGCGGCGTAGCGCTGGAGGCGCTGCATCTGGCGGTACGGCCCGTACGGCCCGTGATCGTCGCCGCCGACCGAATCCGGGCCCTCGTCCCAGGTGATCCCGAGCCAGTGGAGGCCGCCCAGGATGTCCGCCTCGAACGCCGACGTGCTCCGGGCGACGTCCGTGTCCTCGAGGCGGAGGATGAACGCTCCGCCATGGTGCCGGGCGAAGAGGGCGTTGAAGAGCGCCGTTCGGGCGGTCCCGATGTGAAGCGGCCCGGTGGGGCTCGGGGCGATCCTGACGCGGATCTCGGACATCGGACGATTCTAGGCGGGTTGAGGCCGCCGAGGTCAGGCGCCGAGCTCGCCGATCACCACTTCCGTTCCTGATGCCCGTGGACGCATCAGGCTGGCTGGTGTCATGCGTACGAGGGCCTCAAGGTCGGCGATGACTTCCTAAGCGGGCCGCTCGGGTCTCGCCCCACCTGCGCGGCCGCGCGTCAGCTCCGGCTCGGGACCTTGTGGAACAACGCGGCGTCGGCCGTGCCGGGCAGGACCCGCACGAGCCCTGCCGGCCGGAGCCCGAGCGTGGCCCGCCCGAAGGGACCGTCGATGGTCATCGAGTCGAGCGATTCGGACCGCGACAAGACGCTGATCGGGG
>MGOD01000027.1:0-11988 GCA_001795245.1 Chloroflexi bacterium RBG_16_70_13 | reverse complement strand
TGGGATTGCCGTGGGGGCAGGTCTCGGGATGGCCGAGGAGCTCATCGAGCATCGCCTCGACGCGCGGCGAGATCGCCGCCTGGAGGCGCTCTGCCTCCTCGTCCGATTCGGCCCAGCCGAGCCCGACGACCTCGGTGAGCAGCCATTCGCACAGGGCATGGCGGCGAAAGATGCCGTCGGCGGCCGTCCGGCCGGAACCCGTCAGCACCAGCTCGCGTCCCTCGGCCTGGGTCACCAGCCCATCCGCGACCAGGCGCCGGAACATCTCGCTCGCGGCCTGGGTGCTGACGCCGAGCCGCCGCCCGACCTGTGACGCGCTCACGCGGACGCCGTCGCCGGTCATGACCCGGAGGGCCAGGAGGTATTCCTGGGCCGCCCCCGACAGGTCGCTCGACGCGTGACGCCGGGAGGCGTGGGCGCTGCTGCTGCTCATCGGCCGAGGATACGGCTCACGGGAGCCCCCTCGTAACGGCCCGCCGCAGGAGCACCGCACCGACGCCCAGGACCCAGACGACGGCGAGGACGGCGATGAGCGCGGCCGGCCCGTACGTCCGGTCGTACGTGGCGCCGCTGGCCGACAGGGCGGCGGCGGCCGGGAAGGCCAGGAGGACGACCGCGACGGTGCCGCCGGCGAGGACCCTGGCGATCGCGGGCAGGGCCAGGAGGACAAGGAGGATCGCCGCCTGGGCGAACCACGGGTAAAGGTCCGCCGGCGCGCTGCACGTCGCCTCGAACGCCGCGCAACCGGTTGCCTCCCCGATGGCGGCCGCGGCCGCGATCCCGAGGGGCGGCCAGGCGATGACGGCGCGGACGAGCCGGCGCATTCCGGGCGTGAGGCCGATCGAGAACCCCGGCCACGGTCCGGACGGACCCGAACCCTCGGGCCCACCCGTGTCGTCGGCGGGGGCAGGCGGCCGGGGCGCCCAGGCGGGTCGTGGCGGGGGCGTCGCTGCCGGCTCGTCTGGCCATGCCCGGTCGGGGCCTCCCGGCGTCGCCTGCCGGCCCCGCGGCCCCGACTCAGCCTTCGAGGGGCCGTGCGACGTGCCACTCCCCTGTCTGGCTCGGCGATCCGCGGCCGCCGCGGCCCTGGTCGCGGCCCGGGCGAGGTACTCCGGGCCGTGCTTCCTCGGGTCGGCGTATTCGCGCGGGTTGACCCGCCAGTACTCGCCCGAGGACGGACCGTACCAGGACGCCCCGGACCAGGACGTGTCGGCCTGCTCCCTCGCCTCGTCGTAGGTCGTCGAGCCGAAGGTCGCCTTCTTCGACGGCCGGCGACGGCCCGTGGGGCCGCGATCGCCGGGGCCCGCCGCGCGCGACCCGCCGGCGGCTCTCGAGCGCGATCCGCCGGCTGCCCCGGCCGGACCCGCCTGCGCGGCCCCGCCTCTTCCGGTGCCTCCGCCGGGCTCCCGACCGGCGCTTGCGCTGCCGCGATCCCCGGCCGTCCGACCGGTCCCCGACGACCGTGTTCCCGGGGCGCTGCCCCGCGGGGGGGCGCCGGCTCCCGACGTCGACCGGGCGCGGGCGGGATCGGCCCGCCACGGCTCCGCATCGCTCGATCCGGACGATGGCCGGCGCATCCCCGGTCGCCAGGGCGCCGCGGTGAGCGTCTCGTAGGCGCGCTGGATCTCGAGGAACTGCGGCAGTGCGGCCGCACCCGCGGAGTCAGGATGGTTGGCCTTGGCCAGGCGGCGGTAGGCACGCTTCACCTCGGCCGTCGACGCGCCGGCCGGAAGCCCGAGGACGCGATAGGGATCGATCGCCATCACCGCACAGTGTCCACGCCCGGGACCGAACCGTCAGCGGGCCTGGCGTGACCTCAGCGAATCAGCTCGGCCAGCGGCGCCAGCTCGAAGGACGGGATGGCCTCGGCGCTCACCCGCCCGTGGGGATCGGTCTCGACCGGCCGGTGGTAGCGACCCAGGACGCGAAGCGCCTGCCCGGCGAGGACGCCGGCCTGGCTGAGAGCCTCGATCGTCGCGGCCCACGTCCCGCGATCGAAGCCGTCGCCGTCCTCGATCTTGATGGCCATCCCAGACGCCGTGGCCCTGGCGCCGTTGGCCCGCGGCCCCGCCAGGATTGCGAGGCCGCGGAGGGCCTCCATCCCGCCCTTCGAGACGATGCGCCCCGGGATCGCCTTCATGACCGACGTGTCGATCCGGTCACGGGATCCACCGACCATCTCCGGGTTCGCCAGCATCGCGTCACGGACGATCGTCAGGCCGGCGGCCAGCGAGGCCCGCCCGTCGGAGGCGGCCACCGCCGAGGGATCGGCGAGGAACGCGTAGGCCTTCGCGATCTCCCGGAGCGGGAAGGCGTAGGTCGGGATCCCGCAGCCGTCGATGCCCAGCTTCAGCCTGGCGGCTGTCGTCCCGAACGCGCGCGCCACGGTGGTCCGGTAGGCGACCTGGGCCGGGTGCTCCTCGAGCCAGTAGCCCATCGGATCCCAGCCCCGAAGCTTGCAGAGGAGCAGGAACACGGAGTGCTGGCCCGAGCACATGTGGCGGACCGGGCTGGCCTTCTCGCCGTCGCGGGCCAGGCGGGCGGCCGTCAGCTCGTCGAGCGGCATCTTCTCGGCGCCGCAGGCGAGGAGCGACTGGGTAAGCCCGACCCGCCGGTAGATGCCCTGGATCGTTCGAACGTGGAGGTCTTCGCCGGAGTGGCTGCTGGCCATGATCGCGAGCTCCGGCGGCTCGAGCTCGAAGGCCTCGATCCCGCCGGACTCGATGAGCGCGACCAGGCCGAACGGCTTGACGCACGAGCGGAGGTTCGCGACACGATCCGGGTCGCCCAGGCCGCGGAGGAGCCGGCCGCTGACATCGACCTCGACGATGTCGCCCCGGTGGACGCTCTCCTCGATGCCGTTGCGAACCTGGCGGACGAGGACCGGGGGGACCGTTCGCCGGTTCTTCGCTCGGGCGGACGATCCGGCTGCGGGCACGATTCGCGAAACCTCCTGCCGTCTCACGGGACGCCCCGGCGTCGTTGCCCCCTGCCAGCGCCCGGGCCATGCCACCGCATCGAGGGCCGGACGACATGCCGCGGCACTCGGGAACGCCGTCCGTCCGGTCCCGACCGGCCGCACGCCGCAACGGTAGTCACGCCCGGAGGGGGCGTCAATTCGGCTTCGCCCGCCGTTGTACGATGGCCG
Organism: Chloroflexi bacterium RBG_16_70_13; assembly: GCA_001795245.1. GTDB lineage: Bacteria > Chloroflexota > Limnocylindria > Limnocylindrales > CSP1-4 > UBA5189. Next base: position 8,840 of record MGOD01000027.1, on the reverse strand, counting down.
GTGACGCCCCGCACCACGCCCGCCGGATCGGCGGCGCCAATCTCCCTGCCGGAGGCCCTCGTCGATGTCGACGCCGACGCTCCACGTCTCCCAGCACCCGGCGGTGCTCCACAAGCTCGCGATCCTGCGCGACGAGACGACCGAGCCCAAGAAGTTCCGCGAGGTCGTCCGGGAGCTGTCGTGGCTCCTCGGCTACGAGGCCCTCGCCGACGCGCGCGTCCGGCCGCTGCAGGTCACGACGCCGCTCGAGACGATGGAGGGCGCCGAGCTCGCCGACCGGATCGGCCTCGTGCCGATCCTGCGAGCCGGCCTGGGCATGGTCGACGCGATGCTCGAGCTCATGCCGACGGCCCAGGTCTGGCATCTCGGGCTGTTCCGCGACGAGCGGACCCTTCGGCCGGTCGAGTACTACAACAAGCTGCCGACCTCGGCCTCGGTCGACCTGTGCCTGATCCTCGACCCGATGCTCGCGACCGGCGGCTCGGCGATCGCGGCCATCGACGTCCTCAAGCGATGGGGCGCCGTCCATCCGGTCCGGATCAAGCTCGTCAACCTGATCGCCGCGCCCGAGGGGGTCGAGGCCGTCACGCAGGCCCACCCCGACGTCGAGATCTACTGCGCGGCGCTCGACCGCCAGCTCAACGGGGTCGGCTACATCATGCCCGGCCTGGGTGATGCCGGGGATCGGCAGTTCGGGACCGGCAAGGCCGACTGAGCTCGGGCACCGGGATCCGAGCGCGCCGATCGATGGACAAGCTCTGCCCCAAGATCATCCTCGAGGGCACCCGGCTCACCCACAAGACGGACCTCGCGTTCGCCCTCAACGACCACCCCCGGATCGTCGGGCCGCGGCGCTACCGCTACCACTCCCCGCTCATCTCGGCCGAGTGGTGCGCGTTCAGTCCGTGGCCCTGGGGTCGCGGGATCATCAACTTCGAGCCCGGCGAGGAAGCGCAGGCCCTCGAGACCTACCGGACGTGGGTCCGCCTCTTCGAGCTCCAACGCCACTACTCCTGGATCGTCGACCGCTTCCACCTCTCGACGATGGCGTACCAGCGGAGTCAGGGCCGGGACTACGACTTCGGCTGGCTCGAGGACCGGCTCGCGCCGTTGGGCTTCCACCTGGTGCTCTGCGTCCGGCGGCCGGAGACGTTCGAGGCCGCCCGCGCGGAGCGCCTTACGGTGTCCGGCAAGCCCTCCCAGTACGACGACCTCGACGTCTTCATCCGGGAGCAGGACGCCCTGCGCGAGCTCGCTGGCCGCAGCCGCCTCCCGGTCCTCGAGCTCGACGTCTCCGGCGGTGACCTCGACGGCGGGTGCAACCGAATCGCCGACTGGCTGTCGGCGACGGGCGGCCTGTGGTGCCGCCCCGAGTAGGGCGGAGGGCAGACGCCGGGTGCGAGCAGGAGGATCGAGGAGGGAGAATCTCAGGGAGCCGTCGGCGTGACGTGAGCCGCGCCGTCCGCTCCGACTTCACGACGCTCCGCGAGGGCTCGCTCCACGCGGCGCTCAAGGCGCGCTACGCGGCGATCGTCGCCGGCGCCCGGGTCGAGGCCGCCGTGGACGGCTTCGTCGTGGACGTCGCGGGACGGGACGAGCTGGTCGAGGTCCAGACCGCGAGCTTCGCGTCCGCCCGTCGCAAGCTGGAGCGGCTTGTCGGCTCGCACCGCGTCCTGCTCGTGTATCCCATCCCGGTCGAGAAGTGGCTCGTGACTGTCGATGCCGATGGCGCGGTCGTGCGACGCCGGCGCTCGCCGAAGCGCGGCCTCGGGCTCGACCTGTTCGACGAGCTCGTGTCCATCCCGGCGCTGGTCGCCCATTCCAACTTCCGGATCGAGGTGGCGCTCACCAGCGAAGAGGAGGTCCGCGGGCCGATCCCGGACGGCGCCCGATACCGCTACCCGCGGACGTGGTGGCGCCTGGACCGCCGCCTGCTCGACGTCGTCGACACGAGGCGCATCGACACGCCGGCAGACCTGCTGTGGCTGCTGCCGCCCGGGCTCCCGGAGCCGTTCACGACCGCGGACATCGTGGCCGCGACGGGACGCTCGAAACGGCTCGCGATGCGCGCGGTCTACTGCCTCGAGCGGTCCGGCGCCATCGCGCGGCTCGCCCGGCGTGGCCGGTTGACCACCTACGGCCGCGGCTGACCGTTTCGCTCCGTCGAGCTCAGCCGGTGACGGCCCTGTCGGCGATGTCGAGGGCGGCGTCGATGACCTCGAAGCCCTCGGCCAGCTGCTCCTCGGTGATGCACAGCGGCGGGTTCGTGTGGATCGAGTTGTTCGCGATCATGCAGTAGACGCCGTGGTCGCGAAGGTACTTCCCGATCGCCTTCATCTCGTCGCTCGTGCCGTTGAATGGGGTCAACGGCGTCCACGGGTCGCGCGACCGGACGAGGTCCAGGATCCCGAAGAGGCCGAGGCTCCGGTGGGCGCCCACGGACGGGTGCTTCGCGGCCAGCCGCTCGTGGTGGGCCTGCATGACCGGCCCGAGCCGGGCGGCGTTGCCGACGAGGTCGTCCTCCTCGTAGACCCGGATCGTGGCGAGGGCGGCGGCCAGCGACACCGGGTGCGACGAGTACGTCAGGCCGCCGAAGAACATCTTCGATTCGAAGGCCTCGGCGATGCCATGGCGCATCGCCACCGCGCCCAGGGGCAGGTAGGACGAGGTCAGGCCCTTGGCCATCGTCATCAGGTCGGGGACGACGTTCCAGTGGTCCAGCGCGAACCACTTGCCCGTCCGGCCGAAGCCGGCCATGACCTCGTCGGCGACCATGAGGATGCCGTACCGGTCGCAGATCTCGCGAACGCCCTGGAGGTAGCCGTCGGGCGGGATGAGGATCCCGTTCGTGCCCACGATCGTCTCGAGGAAGATGGCCGCGATCGTGTGGGGGCCCTCGTAGCGGACGACGTCCTCGAGCCCCTCAAGGGACTCGGCCGCCGGGCGCGGCTCGGCCTCACCATAGCGATGCGTGTCGGGGTAGCGGACGACCCCCACGAGCCCCGGCTCGTTGGCCCAGCGGCGCGGGTCGCCGGTGAGGGTCATCGCCCCGAACGTCGCGCCGTGGTAGGCCCGGTACCGGGCGAGGACCTTGTAGCGTCCCGTGTGGTGACGGGCCAGCTTGATCGCGTTCTCGATGGCCTCGGCCCCGCCGAGGGTGAAGAAGACCTTGTCAAGGTCGCCGGGCATGATCTCGGCGAGCTTCTTTCCAAGTCGGCCCCGGATCTCGGTCGCGAAGGCGGGCTGGACGTACTGGAGCTTCATCGCCTGCTCAGTGATCGCGTCGATGACCCGGCGATCTCCGTGGCCGATGTTGACCGACATCAGCTGGCTGTTGAAGTCGAGGATCCGCCGGCCCTCCGGCGTGTAGAGGTAGACGCCCTCGGCGTGATCGATTGCGATCGGGTCCAGCGCTCCCTGGACGGACCAGGAGAAGAAGGTGTGGGCGCGGTTGAGCGCGACGATCTCCGCGCTCGACATCGTGGCAGGCGATTCGACGGCCATGGATGGGCTCCGTTTGACGATTTCGGCAAGGACGTGTCGATCGATTGTGGCAGAGACGGCAAGGTCGTTCGCGTGCCGGCTGGCCCTGCCGTGGCAGGCCGAATATTCCCCGTTGACGCACGTCGCCCGGCGATGGACAGTCCGCGCATCATCATGGGGAGGGAATGATGCGTGCGTCCATGCGGCGGATCGGGGCGATGGTCGCCACCGGATCCTTGTTCCTGCTCCTGGCCGGCCCGGCCGCGGCAACGATCAGCCCGCCGTGCTCCGGCACGGGAACGTCGACCTCGGGCGGCGAGATCGATCTGACGACCGCGACCGAGTGGCATCTCAAGTCGACCGACACGGCCGGCGGATCCGGCCAGTCGACGGTCGAGATGCAGTCGGCGACCGTCTCAGCCTCGGCGCTGGGCCTGGCCGTCCCGATCGCGGGCGGCTCCGGCGATGGCGACACCCAGGGGTCAGTCAGCGGCGTATCCGTGGCGGCCTTCGCCTACCTCGGTGCGCGGTTCGTCGTCTCCGGGTCGGCGTCGGGCGAGGGCGGGAGTTGCTCCGGCTCGATCACCATCATCCTCGACGACGTGAACCCGCTGCTCACCCTGTTCGGTGGCGGCGGCATCGTCCTCGCCCTCATCGGCCTGCTGGCGATCTTCATGGGCGCCCGCTCGGCCGGCGGGATGGGAGCGCGGATCCTCGCCGCGATCCTCGGCGGGCTCGGCGGCGCGGGGCTGGGACTCGCCCTCGAGCAGTTCGGCGTCCTCGATCCGACATCCTTCGTGGGCCTGGTGATCGCGCTCGTCGGCCTCGTCCTGGGATTCGTGCTCGCGGGCCGGCTCGGCTCGGGGCCCGCGCCACTGCCAGCCTGACCGGGGCGAGCCCGCGCGGGATCGCCCGTGCGGCCGCCGAGGGAGCCGCTAGAGTGCACCGGCTGTGCCGAATCGATCGCTCTGGCGACACGCCGACTTCCTGAAGCTGTGGGCCGGCCAGACGGTGTCCGAGATGGGCTCCGTCGTGACCCGGACGGCCGTGCCCCTCGTCGCCCTCCTCGTCCTCGGCGCGGGGCCGCAGGAGATGGCCTACCTCGTCGTCTCGGCGAGCTTGGCCATCCTGCTCATCGGCCTCTTCGCCGGCGCCTGGGTGGACCGCCTGAAGCGCCGGCCGCTCCTCATCTGGACGGACGCGATCCGGGCGGTCCTCCTCTTCTCGATCCCGCTCGCCCATGTCGTCGGCGTGCTCCGGATGGAGCAGCTCTACGTGGTGATGTTCTTCGAAGCCTGCCTGGGCGCCCTGTTCAGCGCCGCTTACCCGGCCTACGTCCCGTCGCTCATCGGGGTCGATCGCGTCGTCGAGGGCAACAGCAAGCTCGCCACGAGCTCCTCGATCGCCGAGATCGGCGGGCCGGGCCTCGCCGGCGGCCTGGTCCAGGTCGTCAGCGCGCCGTTCGCGATCCTCGTCGACGCGGTCTCGTTCGCGGTCTCGGCGATCTCCCTGGTCCTCATCCGCGCGCCCGAGCCTGACCGCCCAGCTCGCGAGGCGCCGACGCCGATCCGCCACGAGATCGTCGAGGGCCTGCGCCTGGTGCGGAGCCACGGGGTCCTGTTCGCGATCGCCATGCGCTCGATCGTGGCCCACATCGCGGGGTCGTTCTACGGCGTGCTGTACGCCATCTTCCTGCTCCAGGAGCTGCACCTGGATCCGTTCCTGTTCGGCCTCGTGGTGTCCGCCGGCGGCGTCGGCTCGCTCGTCGGCTCGTTGTTCGCGTCGCGGGTCATCGGCAGGCTGGGGCTCGGGCCGGCCCTCATCTGGACCGCGGTCGGCGCGGCGGCCCTGGGGGTGCTGACGCCGCTGGCCCAGGGCCCGCTGCTGGTCGCGACCGTGATGGTCTTCATCCCCCAGCTCATCGGCGACGGCCTCGGGACGATCGAGGGGGTCGCCGAGATCTCGCTCGTCCAGGGCCTGAGCCCGGATCGGATCCTCGGTCGGGTGAACGCCACGCTCGAGGTCATCTCGCACGGGATCGCCTATCCGATCGGTGCCCTCCTGGCGGCGGGTGCGGCGGACTGGATCGGCGTTCGCGGCGGCATCGCCCTGGGCTGGGCGGGGATGGCCATCTCGATCCTGTTCCTCGTCCTCTCGCCGCTGCCCCGTGTCCGCCGCGCGGCGGATTACGTCGCTTCTGAGGGCTGACCGGTCGAGGTCGGGCGGGTGTACCCTCTCGCCTTCGAGCCCGTTCGAGCCATCCCACGAAAGAGGGTCGAGATGCCGCGCATCGTCCGAGGGGCGCTCCTCCAGGCCACCTGGACCGGCGACAAGGAATCGATGATCCAGAAGCACGAGAAGGCCGCCCACGAGGCAGCGAAGCAGGGCGCCCAGGTGATGCTCTTCCAGGAGCTGTTCTACGGGCCCTACTTCTGCCAGGTCCAGGACCCCCAGTACTACGCCTACACGGAGCTCATCCCGGACGGGGCGACGACGAAGCGGATGGAGGACCTCGCGAAGCAGACGGGCATGGTCCTCGTCGTGCCGATGTACGAAGAGGATGCGACGGCCTCGGGGATCTACTACAACACCGCCGCCGTCATCGACGCCGACGGCAAGTACCTCGGCAAGTACCGCAAGACTCACATCCCCCACGTCAAGGGCTTCTGGGAGAAGTTCTACTTCCGGCCCGGCAACCTCGGCTATCCCGTGTTCGAGACGGCGGTCGGCAAGGTCGGCGTTTATATCTGCTATGACCGCCACTTCCCCGAGGGAGCCCGGGCGCTGGGTCTCAACGGCGCGGAGATGGTCTTCATCCCGAGCGCGACCTCGCGCGGCCTGTCCGAATACCTCTGGCGGGTGGAGCAGGTCAGCCACGCCCTGGCCAACGGCTACTTCGTCGGCACGATCAACCGGGTCGGGGTCGAGAAGGAGATCGGCGACGACGACTTCTACGGCCAGAGCTACTTCGTCGATCCGCGCGGCCAGTTCATCGGGGCCGTCGGCGACCCGTACGCCGAGGAGCTGATCATCCGGGAGATGGACCTCGACGTCATCCAGCAGGTCCGCCAGACGTGGCAGTTCTACCGGGATCGCCGGCCCGACGCGTACGGCGACCTCGTCCGACCGTAGGCAGCAGAAGGCCCGCACCTCCCGGCGACGCAGAGAAACGGAGCGCCTTGGATGCAGTTCGGATTCACGCTCAGGCCGGACCACCCGCTGGAACGGACCGTGTCCCTGGCGAAGCTCGCCGAGGCTGCTGGATTCGAGTACGGCTGGATCTTCGACTCGCACGTCATCTGGCGAGACCCATACCCACTCCTGCTGCTGATGGCACAGGCGACGACCCGGATGCGCCTCGGCACCTGCGTCACGAATCCCGCGACGCGCGAGCCGTCGGTCACCGCGTCCTCGCTCGCCGTCCTCAACGAGGTGTCTGGCGGCCGGATGGATCTCGGCATCGGCCGCGGGGACTCCGCCCGGCGCGTGCTCGGCAAGCCGCCCACCTCGATGAAGGACCTCGAGCAAGCGGTCCACGTCATCCGGGCCCTCGTCGAGGGCCGGTCGATCGAATTCGAAGGCGCGACCCTCGAGCTTCCCTGGACGACCGGTGACCGGCTGCCCGTGTGGATCGCGGGTTACGGGCCGGTCGCGCTGAAGCTGACCGGACGGATCGCGGACGGGGCGATGATCCAGATCGGCGACCCGGACCTGGTCCGCTGGTTCGTGTCGCAGGTCAAGGCGTCGGCGGTCGAGTCGGGGCGAGACCCCGACAGCGTCATGGTCATGGCTGCCGCGCCGGCCCATGTCGGCGACCTTGGCGACGGCCGTGACCGGACGCGCTGGTTCCCGGCCCTCGTCTCGAATCATGTCGTCGACCTCGTGAACCGCTACCCGCGCGAGGACCTGCCGCCCGAGCTGACCCAGTACATCCGCGAGCGGGAGGGCTACGACTACCTCCACCACGCCGAGGTCGGGAGCTCGAACGCCGCATTCGTCACGGACCAGATCGTCGACCGGTTCTGCCTCGTCGGCTCGGTCGCCGACCACATCGAGCGGCTGCGGGCCCTGGCTGGCGCCGGCGTCGACCAGTTCAACCTCTACCTGATGAACGGAGGCGAGGAAGAGCAGATCGAGATCTACGGGCGCGACATCATTCCGGCCCTGCGCGACGTGGCGGCCGCGAAGGCCTAGATCGATCGGAGGCGACAGCCATGGACAAGAAGGCCAAGACCCCCAAGAAGCCGAAGCAGAACAAGCCCAAGCCGGCCAAGTAGCCAGGGGCGCGGCACTGGACCCGGTGTCGCCGGACACCGGTCGTCTCGGCGTGGCCGCTGTGCAGGTGCGGTCCGGTCGGGTGCGGGCGGATTCGTAGCACTTCCATCCCTCTCGACGCTGGGACCCCCATCGCGCGCACATTCAGACCCCGAGATTCGGCAGGGGGTGCGCGTCCGTGGGATGGATCGGCCAGCAGCTCGTCGGCGGGCGCAGGGATCCGTGGTGGGATCCCGACGGCAGGAGCCGGCGCCGGAGTCGGTCTCGACGGGTCCTCGTCGTCGCGCTGGTGGCCCTGGCCCTCGCCTCGCTGGCCCTCGGGCTGCAGGTCCGCACGGCCCGTGCCGCGACGACCGTCAACCTCGACCAGTGGGCGACGATTGACACCGCCTGGCAGAACGGCAACCTCAACGGCAACAACTCGCGCTACCCGGAGGGCGGGATCGTGCCCTTCCGCGTGGCCTTCGAGGGCCTCGCACCGGGGGCCCACGTCATCCACATCAACTACGACTTCACGGCCGGCGGCCACAAGGCCTACGACTTCCTCGCCACCTGGAACGTCACCAACGCCAACGACCACATCTGCTCGGCGAGCGGTGGCGGCATCTCGTCGATGTGCCCGTCCCTCGGCAGCCCGTCGACATACACCTTCCCCGCCGACCCGTACGTCGCCGACGGCCTGAGCGTCACGACCGCCCAGGTCTACTCCGGCACGCCGCGCAAGCTGACGCTGTGGGGCGGGACGATCACCTCGATCAGCGGGCCGGTCCACTCGGGTTCCGTGGCCGGCAACAGCACCGCCGACTTCACGGTCCGCTTCAGGAGCACGGGCAGCGCCGTCCTCATGGCCTGGGGCGGCCACCTGGCCCAGTCGGCCTTCTGGAATCTCGCCGCGGGCGGTGAGCGCGACGGCGCGGGAGAGGTGTCCGGCGCTCCGTGGCACATGCGGACGCTGCAGCTCGACGGCTCGGGCAACAAGAACCAGGACCGGAGCATCCAGCCGAGCGCGATCGTCGGCGAGCTGCCGCCGTTCGCCCTGGCTCCGCCCACGCCGGCCCCGGCTGTCCCGGGCCCGGGAGCCA
>MGOD01000026.1:15214-15301 GCA_001795245.1 Chloroflexi bacterium RBG_16_70_13 | reverse complement strand
GCCGGCACGGTCATCGACCCGCTGTCGATGAACCGCTTCCTGTATGCCGAGGCCAACCCGGCGACGCTCATCGATCCCGATGGGCAT
>MGOD01000026.1:12421-15192 GCA_001795245.1 Chloroflexi bacterium RBG_16_70_13 | reverse complement strand
GGACCGGGGCGCCGATCTATCAGCAGCCAACGATCTCGCCCCACGGCGCCGAGCTCCCGACGGACACGTATTCCTGCAACGACTGTGTGACCGTCCCCAAGAGCGTCGCCCCGTACGACAACGATCCCTTCACCGGCTACAACCCCTGGGCACTAAAGGCCGATCCGACCCTCCAGGCGATCAAGGACAGGCTGTACGACAACTGCACCACGCCCTCGGACCCCGGCTGCGATGCGATCATCGAGCTCGCCGACTGGGAGGCCCAGAATCGGCAGCTGTACTGCTTCACCCACCGGGCCGAGTGCGAGGACGCCTGGCGCCGCGATGCCCATTTCGAGCTCGGTGTCTACGGCACGGTCCCCTTCTTCGGGATCCCCTTCAATGTCCTCGATGCTGGCCTGTACGGCATCGAGGGCGACGTCGGCGGGGCCGGCTTCGCCCTCGCCTCGAGCGTTCCGGTTGCGGGAGCCGTCGCGAGGTGGGGGCGGTTTGGGGTGAGGGTCCTGCACGGTGCGGAAGAGGCCGAGTCCGCGCTGCATCTCTACGGCTCGGCGGACGGCTACCTGTACCAATATGTCGGGGAAGGCGCGCAATGGGCGAGAATGCAGAAAAGGGGACTGTCAACGCTGTACCTCACTCCTGCTGGTGATCTTTCCCCACTTCAAGCGGGGATTGAACTCGCGCTGCCGACGTACAACACCGCTGGCCGTGTAATTCGCATTCCTGTGAGCGTGATCCCGCCTGACCTCGTGGTTCGTCAGGGTCGCGTTGCTGGCAACGTTTTCGGGCGCGGCGGCGGAGGGTGGGAGGTGGTGTTGGGCCGCCAGCTTCCTCTCGATCTCTTCGAGGTCGTCCAATGACAAATTCGGTGGCAGACCTGATCCGTAGGCACGGCCAAGACTCGGTCGCCGCTGAGGATGAGCTGGTCCGAAGGCTGCTGTCGTCCGCCGCGCACGATGATACGGAGGCCGAGATTCTTTCACTCCTCGGGAGCAACGAGGTCGACTGGCAATTGGCCTTGACCGCCCTCGTACGCGCCCACGACACTGCCGCAAGTCCTCGACTGTTGGCCGTGCTCAAAGCCACGCGAGACTCTGAGGTCCGAGACAGCGTTGCGGTGACCTTGGGTCACCTCGGCGACGCCGCCGCCGAGGAGTCCATCGCCAACTTGGCAGCGACTGCCGTCGAGGAGGGACGACCCCAGTCACTGCGACTGGTCGGCGCGCTGGCGCAACTCAATACTGCCGCAGCGGTTGACCTCGCTGCGAAATGGCTTGCCAGCAAACGATCGATCGTGTTCAGCCGAGAGGAAACGGCCCTCCAGCCGCTCCTGAGCTGGCTTTGGGAAGGAGATCCAGCTGCGGTGGCGGACCTTACGACGGCACTTGTGAGAGACCCGCAGTGGCCCATGGACCGCTGGTCCGCAGTGCTTGAACGGTGGGCAGCACGGACTCACCGGCGCGGGTGACCGCGGGCTCGGGCGCGAGACGGCGGCAACGCAATAGTCGCAGGCATCAGGGCCAGTTGCGTTGGAGTTTGCGCCGGTGGGCTCGAAGGCTGGGTCAGGCCAGCGGCAATCAGGCGGGTCGGGGTCGGCCGAAATGCACTCGGCGAGGCACTCGACCGCGAGGTCCGCGATCAGCCTCAAGTCGCGCGTCGTCGTGATCGCGCGGCCTTCCCGTCCGCACCATCCTCCCATAGTGTTGGGGCGGTAGCGCTCAGTTCGGCGGTCGGTTCCGCGCGGCGCATTGGGCGTCGATCCAGGCCTTGCCGGCATCCCAATACGCGCTCCCCCGCTCGAGTCCACGGAGGGCCGCTTCAGCCTCCCAGGCGTCGCACCAGCGCTCGGCCAGCTCCCGGTCGAGGCCTCGGCTTTGCATGATGATATTGCGGATGGCGGCCCGGCGGGCCAGGTGGATGCGCTCGGGATCGGCACGGCGACTCATGCATCGATGGTACGGCGCCGGATCCGTCAGCTCGGTTGGCACAAGCGCTACCCGTGCAGGCGGCGCTCCATGATCGTCACGGCCTTCTCCCGGTCGCCGAGGATCTCGTAGGCCTTCACCCGGGCGTCGTCGGCGAGCCGGCGCGCGAGCGCGTCGACTTGGGCGTCGGACGCGTCTTCGACGCCATTCCTGTCGGGCTTCCCCCGACCAGGCTTGGCGGGCTCGCCCGGCGGGATGACCTCCGCCATCCGGACCAGGTGCTCGACGAGCTCGACATGGCCGGCCCACGCCGTTGCCGTGTCGGCGAAGCGAACGTCCTGGCCGGCGAAGTAGTCGCGTTCGAGGCGCATCCGGGCCTCGGCCTCGACCCGCACGTCAGACGCGAGTCGATCAACCACGGAGCGCCAGAGGCGCCAGGCCTCGCGCTGCTCCCGCGCGTCCTCGTCATCCGCCGGGGGTTCGTGAGGTCCCCCGAGGAGAGCGCCCATCCAATAGAGTGTGGCCGTCGCGCGAAGCCCCTCGACCCGGGCTGTCTCATGGGCCTGGAAGTTGAGGATGAGAACGACACAGAAGAGGAAGACCGCGTCGCCCTGGCGGCGGAGCGCCACCCGCTCGATGTCGGCCCTGGGCTGGCCCTTCATCGCCTCCCGGACGGACGCGACGACCCGGGCACCGATGACGGTCAGCGGTGCGGCCTCGACCGGCTGGTCGGCGATCGAGCGGGCCTGGGCCACGATGTTCGGGAACTGCTGGGCCTCGGCGAGCCAGGCCAGGACAGCCTCGCGTGGCCCGAGGGCACCCTCGACCTTGGCGATGCGGCGGGCG
>MGOD01000026.1:11795-12392 GCA_001795245.1 Chloroflexi bacterium RBG_16_70_13 | reverse complement strand
GCTGTCGCGGCGCGCCGCCGCCGTCGCCAGCTCGAGGGCCTCGATCCGCTCCTCGAGCTCACCGGTCTCGACGAGCTTCGCGGCGATCGAGACCATGTTGGCCACGGCGCGGTTGCGGGCGATCGAGTTCTCGAGCGCCATCGTCTCGATGACGGTCGTCTCGAGGAGGGCCAGCTGGTCGTCGGTCGTCCGGAGGCCGCCGAAGCCGTAGATCGCGCTGACGGTCCGCTTCTTGCGCCGGTGGAGCCCACCCAGCCGGCGGGCCTCCGCGGCGTCCTCAGCTGTCTCGGGCGCGTGCCAGAAGCAGAACGGCTCGTCGCGCATCGGGGTCGCCCGACAAACGCGGCCATCCGGCCGTTGGTAGCCGCACGCCCGCCCTACCATCGACTAGCCGTGGTAGGGAAGGAACGGGTGGTAGGCCGAGACGATCAGGTCATCGTGCTGGGTAGCGTGACGAGCCGAACGGGCCATGTGATCCGGTTGGAGGGCTAGGATATGCACGGCCCCCGCTCCGCACGTCGACGGCGATCCCTTTTGGGGTTTGGTCAGATCGCGCCGCCGGGGGCCTCGGTCGGACGCCGGTGGGCGCCACTGGGC
>MGOD01000026.1:6247-11779 GCA_001795245.1 Chloroflexi bacterium RBG_16_70_13 | reverse complement strand
GGACCGGTCTGGCTCAGCCATCGACCCGCCCCGCCGTCTGGCCGCTGAAGCGCTCCCAGCGCCGCAGGGCGACCTCCGCATAGATCGGGTCGATCTCGAGGGCGTAGCAGGCGCAGCCCGAGCGCTCGGCGGCGATGAGGGCCGTCCCGGAGCCCACGAACGGGTCGTAGACCTCGCCGCCCGGCTTGAGGTGGTTCCGGATCGGGGTCTCGAAGAGGACGAGGGGCTTCTGGGTCGGGTGGTCCTCCTTCCGCTCCGTCGAGCCGGCCATAATCATCTTGGGGCTGGGTGCCCGCCAGACCGTCGACTGGTCGCGCGACCCGAGGAACTTGACGCTCGACCCCGACCGCCGGACGACCCAGCACGGCTCGTGGGCCCAGTGGTACCAGGAGCGGCCGATCGCGAAGAGGCCCTTGTCCCAGATCACCTGGCTGACGATCTCGAAGCCGATCCGGACGAGGCCCTCGGCCACCGCGGCGGCGTGGACCCCGGCGTGCCAGACGTAGCCGACGGTGAGCGAGGGGACGAGGGCGAAGGCATCGGCCCAGTCGATGCGGGTATCGCCCGACACGGTCGTGTTCCGGTGGCCCTTCGTCCGCAGGTACGGCGCCTCGGCCGGCCCGAGGGCGTTGTACACGCCGTCGCGCCAGGTCGGGTCGAGGGCCACGCCGTACGGGGGATCCGTCGTGAGCAGGGTCGGAGCGGCCCCGCCGAGGACCCTGGCGACGTCGTCGGGCTTGGTCGCGTCGCCGCACAGGAGCCGGTGCTCGCCGAGCGCCCACAGCTCGCCGGGCTTCGTCCGCGGCGCCTTGCGGGCTTCGGCGAGGGCCTCGTCGAGGTCGAACGCCTCGGGCCGCTCTCGCTTCTCCCGCGCCTCGAGGCTCCGGAGCAGCTCGCGGACCTCGTCCTCATCGAAGCCGGACAGAGACAGATCGAGGTCGGGGGTCGCCTGGAGCTCGGCGAGCAGGCGGGCCAGGAGCTGCTCGTCCCAGGTGCCCGAGATCTTGTTGAGGGCGAGCCCGAGGAGGCGAGCTTGCTCCACGGAGACATCGAGCCACGTAACCGGGACAGAGGTGAGCCCGAGCCGGCGAGCGGCGACGAGGCGCTGGTGGCCGCCGATGACCGTCCGGTCGTCGCGTCGGGCGAGGACGGGCTGGACGAAGCCGAACTGGCGGAGGCTCCGCTCGAGGGCCTCGAGCTCGGCCTCGTCGATCCGGCGCGGGTTCGCTGGGTCGGGCCGGAGCTCGTCGATCGGCACCTCCTCGACCGCGAGGGCGGCCATGAGGGTCATCGCGCGAACCCGCCTTGCATCGTCGCGCCCGCCGAGTGATGGATGTCCGCCGCGACGCCAGGTCGGCGTCGACCAGCGAAGGAGCCACGGACATGGCAGACGAGACGACGACCCTGCGCCGGTGCATCGGATCGAAGCGCTTCGGGATCGAAGCCCACGACGCACCGGTCGAGGACTTCCCAAAGCAGCCCAGCCAGAAGGACGGCCTGGGCCGGATGTGCCGGGAGCACTGGAACGCGTACACGGCGGGCCGCGCCCGGGACGCCAAGGCGCGCAAGGGGGCCGGGGCGAGCGACGGGTTGGAGGCTAGCGACCCGGCATCGGCGACGGCGGAGGATCCCCGCGTCAGCCAGGCTCCGCCGGAGCGGAAGCGGCGACAGCCCGCGGCAGACCCGGCGCCGGTCGCTGAGGCCGAGGGCGAAGCCGACTAGCGACGGCTCAGCTCGCCGCTCGAGGGGCCCCGGCCACCATCCCGGGGCCTCTTCTCGTCCGCGACGCGTGGCGAGGTTCACGCCACGTACCACGCGAGGGGATCGTCGTCAGACAGCGGGCGGGTCCCCGAGGCCCCTTGGGGGCACCACACCACCCTTGTCGCGCCGGACGACCAGGCCTGCGGCGTCCACGGATCGTCTTGACCTGTCGGTCGCGCACCGCGACCCGTTCGACGGGGATCCGGTCCAGCTCCTCGCGGCGCTCCGCCTTGCTCAAGGACCGCTCGGCGAATCGCGTTGCCTGTACCACAGCCAGGCAACCACGGCGGCGATGGCAAGCAAGACCCCGAGGAAGAGAGGGTTACCCAGAGACCCCAGGGCCAACACGGCGACGATGATCGCGATGGCGACCCGGGCAAGGCCGAGCGTCGCGAGCTCGACCAGGGCCAGCATGAATGTCAGCCCCGCGGCGACGAAGATCACGATGGCCTCGCCGCTGAGGGGCTGAGGGCCGCAAAACAGGCAGATCGACAGAACAAGCCCCCAGAAAGCTCCGAGCAGCGCGGCGATCATCGCGAGGGTCGCCCCGATCGAGCGACGAACGAAGAGCAACGCGGCCGCCGCCAGCGCCACGAGGGCGGACACGAGGATGAGTGCGACGAACAGCTCGTCGCTGCCCGCCCGCGTCATGCCGACCCAGGCGAGAGTCGCGGCCAGGGCGAGCAGTGCCACGGCCAGTGCGGCTCTTGCGACGGTGCGCTGCATGGTCATGTCGATCTCCGTCGGCCACTGCCTGCGGTCTGTGGCCTGGCGCCGCGCAGGCTCGTGGGTGAAGGCCTCCCGGGAAGGTTACACATCCTGTCTACTCGGTCTCCGCGTGAGGGACGGGTCGCCGCCGCCTGGCGGCCCCACGTCGAGCCCACCGTCCTGATACCTCAATCGCCGACTGTGGTCGCGACCTGCCAGTAGCGCCTGTTCAGGTCCGCGGCGCTGTAGGTCCCCGCCCCACGCTGGCCGACCTCGATCGAGTAGGACTTCGCATCGGCCACCGTCATCTCCCACCGGTAGACGCATTGGCCGGCGGAGCTCTGGGAGTCGTACACGAGCTCGGTGGACCCGACGGTCTTGCCTGCTTCGTCCCTCACGATGACGCCGAGACCCGCCTCGATGTCGGCATACTCGCCGGTACCCGAGCAGCTGGACTCGCTGTGGTCCACTCCCGTGTCGTTCAAGATGAACGCTCCTTGGAGCCGATGCGCCTGCTCGCCGCAGCCCGCCATTGCCGTGGCCAGGGCTGCGACTGCCACGAACGCACTCCATCTCGTCCTCATGTCCCCACCTGCTCCTCGATGTCGCCGAGACAACGGACGAGGGCTGTTCCGCTCGAAACGGCCCTCGTCCGGCGGGCGACGCTCGCGTTACTTCCGGAGCATGACGGCTCGCTCCACGCGGTCCTCGCTGCAGCCCCCCAGGCCACAGGCAAACGCGAACACGGAGACGGTTGCCTTGCCTCCGGCGAACTTGCCGCTGGCGCTGGTCACTTCGGCCGTCCACGGCTGGGTCGTGCCGTCGCATGCGAACTCGGCCCCGCCCTCCCCGGAGAACTTGAAGCGTCCGACCGACTGGGACAGCTGGACGCCGATCTTGCCGGGCCCTTCCCCGCCGGTGCAGGTGATGACACCGGTGATGGTGGCCGATCCCGTCCAGGCGTTGAAATGCCCGGTCGGATCCACGGTCAACTCGACCACCGGAGGCGGCGGGAGTTCGGCGACCGTGATGTTGAGCGTGCCCCCGTTGCCGGCCCCGGCCTCGAAGTCGAAGGCCAGGATCAAGTAGGTCTCTCCGGCGGCCGCCTCGAAGCCCACGGCGAACGGCCCACACGTGACGAACGTGAGGCCGCCGGGGGCGCCCGTGGCGACGATCACTCCAGCGGCGTATGTCGAGCTGGAGACGTCAACGACCAGCACACCGTCGGCTGTCGCGCTGATCTCGTACCAGACGCTCGCCTCGATCGCCGGCGCGCCACATCCGGCGTTCGCCTCGGCGTCGTCGGCGTCGCTCGTCGCCTCGGTCGTGTCGACCGATTCGGCGAACGGGATCGAGTCGATCACGGTTCTACCGGCGTACGCGTCATTGCCCGGTGAGGCCGCCAGCACGGGAGTCGCCATGCCGACGGTCAGGAGTGCGATGGTGCTGACCAGGAACGCTGCGCGCTTCATCAGATTTCCTCCCGCGTTGCCGTCCGGATCGACCCGCCCATCGGTCGACAGGTGTCGTCCTCGGTGGAGGGCTGACGAGTGCCGGTCCGAATTGTTACGCCGCGTGCGGTCAGGCCGGTAGACCGTGTGGCGGCGCGTCGCCCTGCCTCATTCGCTCGTCACCGCCACGAATTCGAACACCGCGCTGCCGGGCGGAGTCTCCCAGGGACGGCGAGCTCCAATGGCTCGACCCGGCTCAACCCTGGCCTTCGCTCCCGAACTGGAATGACGGCAGCGAGTGGGTCAAAGTCACAAGGGCCACCACCGAACGTCTCAGGCGACATACCGTCCCGAGGACATCGAGATGCGCCCCTCGCTCTCGCCCTTCACGACCACGATCGCGGTAGCCCTTCTCGTCGCGGCCTGCACCTCAAGCACGAGCCCGGCCGCGGTCGCGACACCGCTGGCGTCCGGGCCACCCGGTTCAACGTCGGCGACTGCGCCGGTCGACTCTCCCGCTTCCACGGCATCGCCGTCGCCGTCTCGGGCCAGCGGCTCCACATCGCCCGCCGCGAGCCCCTGGACCAGCCCATCGGTCTTCGATGGAAGCTGGTTGCCTGCCGGTGAGCTCCTGCTCGGCCGATCCCAGACACACGTCGCGCTCGTTGGCGTCGATGAGGTCATGGTCGTCGGAAGCGACAACATCTGCTCGCCAGGGGATGCATGGGACGAGAGCGTCGCCGCGGAGGTGGGCGACCCGCTTGAGCAGGTCTGGATGGAGGCGGCGAGTCTGCCAAGCCCTCGAGACCGTTTCGCCATCGCTGCTCTTCCGAACGGACGGGCGCTGGTAACGGGAGGCACCACGTCTCAGGGCGGGGAGATTGGACCCCGCTCCTACTCGAGCACGTATTTGTTCGATCCAAACGCTCGGTCCTGGTCGCGCTCAGGCCTTCTGAACACGGCGCGGTCTGATCCTGCGGCGGCCGTTCTGGCCGATGGGCGGGTGCTCGTTGCCGGCGGGTATTACGCCGATCTGCCTGCGAATCCACCATTTCGGATGCTCGACAGCAGCGAGCTCTTCGAGCACGCGACTGGGACATGGTCTCGGACGGGCTCGCTTCTAGAGGCTCGGTATGGTGCCTCCGCCGTCACCCTCGCGGACGGCCGGGTATTGATCGTCGGCGGCTGGCCGAGCGTCGAGTACGGGCCCGCCCCGCTCTACGGCCCGCATCAACTGCCGCTAACGTCCGCCGAAGTCTACGATCCAGAGACGGGCCAGTGGAACGAAGCGGGTGACCTCGACCTGGCTCGAACAGACTTCGTGCTGGTCGCCCTCGCGGACGGCGGTGCTCTCGTCGCCGGGGGCACCGTGGGGCTCGAAGCGGACGCCTCAAGATTCGTAGGGGAGCCGACTTCCAGGACGGAGCGGTTTGATCCGAACACGAGCACCTGGTCTCCGACCGGCGACATGACCATTGCGGCCGCCGATCGGACCGGGGTCCGGTTGGCTGACGGGCAGGTGCTGGTGGCAGGTGGGGACCTCACAGTGCACGAAGCGGACGTCGACTTTCCTCTGACAGGGCTAACGGCGGACGCCGAGTTGTATGACCTC
>MGOD01000026.1:5821-6203 GCA_001795245.1 Chloroflexi bacterium RBG_16_70_13 | reverse complement strand
ATCGGGTGCGTCGGCCATCGTTCTTGAGGATGGGTCGGTGCTCCTTGTCGGGGGGATCAAAGCGCATGCTTCCCCCGGAGACACGCCCGCGTGCCCCGTGCCTGACCGGCAGGCCCTTCGGTACGTTCCGGGGTCCTGACCGTGGGTCGGCCGGCGGCGCCGGTTGTCGAGATCAGGGCGCCGACTCGATCATTCGTCAATCCGTCAGGCCCGCCCGGGAGGGGCCGAAGTCACACCCGGCCCCACCGAGCGTCTCAGGGGAAGAATCGTCCCGAGGACATCGGAATGCGCCCCTCGCTCTCGCGCTTCACGACCACGATCGTGGTGGCCCTTCTCGCCGCGGCCTGCACGTCAAGCACGAGCCCGGCCCCGGTCACGACGC
>MGOD01000026.1:5569-5793 GCA_001795245.1 Chloroflexi bacterium RBG_16_70_13 | reverse complement strand
TCGGACTATCAGACGTCATGGTTGTCCGCGTGCGGGGCCTCGACGGACGGGAGTGACTCTGTCGAGATCGGCGACCCGGCAACCGGGATCTGGGAGAAGACGACCGGCCTGAGCAGTCTGCGAGACGATCCAGCGCTGGTTGTCCTCCCCGACGGTCGGGCCCTGTTGACCGGCGGCGCGGCTGGC
This sequence comes from Chloroflexi bacterium RBG_16_70_13, assembly GCA_001795245.1. Taxonomy (GTDB): domain Bacteria; phylum Chloroflexota; class Limnocylindria; order Limnocylindrales; family CSP1-4; genus UBA5189. The sequence goes on along the minus strand of MGOD01000026.1, from coordinate 5,607 downwards.
GAGAACGTCGGCTGGTCCGCCTTCTCGAGCACCTACAT
>MGOD01000026.1:5090-5540 GCA_001795245.1 Chloroflexi bacterium RBG_16_70_13 | reverse complement strand
GTGGTCCCGATCGGGCCTCCTGAACACTGCGCGCACGGCGGTGGCGGCGACCGTCCTCGCCGATGGCCGAGTCCTGGTCGCGGGCGGCATGTTCATGGACAGAACGTCGCCGGACCCGCCGCGGTTACTCGAGACGAGTGAGCTCTGGGACCCCGGGTCGGGGACGTGGACCCGCACGGGCGCACTCGTTGAGACTCGAGTCGGGGCGTCTGCGGTGACCCTCGCCGACGGCCGTGTCCTCATCGTCGGCGGCGCGGCCAGTCTCGAGGGTGCGCCGTTCGAGCAGGGATCCGCCGAGGTCTACGATCCCACCACGGGCAGATGGAGCCCTGCCGGCACGCTGGCGACGGCTCGGAGCGGTTTCGTTCTCGTCGCGCTCCGCGACGGCGGGGCCATCATTGCGGGCGGCTTTGGCGAGCTGGGCCCGACGGGCTACGCGCGCCTGTCGAC
>MGOD01000026.1:3125-5076 GCA_001795245.1 Chloroflexi bacterium RBG_16_70_13 | reverse complement strand
ATCCGGTATCGAACACGTGGTCAGCAGCTGACGACCTCCCCTTCCCGGTGGCCGGCGCGGCCGCGATTCGGCTTCCCGACGGGCGCGTGCTGCTGGCGGGCGGGTCTGTCCGTCAAGCGGAGTTCAACGATGCTGACCCCGGGACCTACATCTCGGGCCTGACGGCGGATGCGATGCTGTTCGACCCGGAGACGGGCAGGTGGACGGCCACGACCCCGATGCCGAGCCCGCGGGCGGGTGCGTCCGCGGTGCTGCTGGCCGACGGATCCGCGATCTTCGTCGGTGGCTCGGCGTCCGAAGGTGAACCCTCGACCCCGGGGTGTCCGGATGCGCATCCGCAGGTGGTTCGGTATGTTCCGGGATCTTGATCGCGGTGCCGCTTCGACGCTTGCGCTCGCCACGGACCTCGAGGCGGTCAGCGCTCGGCGATGGGCACGTAGGGGCGCTGGCGGTGGCCGATGTAGAGCTGGCGAGGGCGGCCGATCCGGGAGCCGGGGTCGGTCATCATCTCGCGCCACTGGGCGATCCAGCCGGGGAGCCGGCCGATGGCGAAGAGGACGGTGAACATCCCGACCGGGAAGCCGAGCGCCCGATAGATGAGCCCGCTGTAGAAGTCGACGTTCGGATAGAGCTTGTGGTCGATGAAGTAGGGGTCGCTGAGGGCGACTGATTCGAGCTCCCGGGCGATGTCGAGAAGCCGGTCCTGGACCCCGGCCTTGGCCAGGATCGTGTCGGCCGCGGACTTGATGATCTGGGCTCGCGGGTCGTAGTTCTTGTAGACCCGATGGCCGAAGCCCATGAGCCGGAACGGGTCGTTCTTGTCCTTGGCCCGATCGACCGCCTTCGAGACGTCGCCGCCGGCCGCGTCGATCGCCTGGAGCATTTCCAGGACCTCCTGGTTGGCGCCGCCATGGAGGGGGCCCCACAGGGCCGCGATGCCGGCCGAGATCGAGGCGTAGAGGTTGGCGTGGCTGGAGCCGACGAGGCGAACCGTCGAGGTCGAGCAGTTCTGCTCGTGGTCGGCGTGGAGGATGAGGAGGACCCGCAGGGCCCGGGCGACGTCGGGATCGGGGAGGTACGGCTCGGCCGGCACGGCGAACATCAGCCGCAGGAAGTTCGACTCGTAGTCGAGGCTGTTGTCGGGGTACATGAACGGCTGGCCGATCGACTTCTTGTAGGCGTAGGACGCGATCGTCGGCATCTTGGCGATGAGGCGGATGGAGCTGATCTCGACGTCGTCGGGGTCGCTGGGGTCCTCCGAACCCTGGTAGAAGGTCGAGAGGGCGGCCACGGCCGAGCCGAGGATGCCCATCGGGTGGGCGTCCATCGGGAAGCCGTCGAAGAAGCGCCGGAACTCCTCGTGGAGGAGGGTGTGCCGCTTGATCGAGGTCGTCCATTCGGCCAGCTGCTGCCCGGTCGGGAGCTCGCCGTAGATCAGGAGATAAGCGGTCTCGAGGAAGGTCGAGCGCTCGGCCAGCTCCTCGATCGGGTAGCCGCGGTAGCGGAGGATGCCCGCCTCGCCGTCGAGGAAGGTGATGGCGCTCCGGGTGGCGGCCGTGTTGGCGAAGCCGTAGTCGAGGGTCGTGACGTGGGCGTCACGCAGGAGGGGGCTGATGTCGATCGCCGACTGACCCTCGGTCGCCCGCTCGACGGGCAGGCTGAGCACCTGCTCGCCGAGCCGCAGCTCGGCCGAATCGATGCTCGACGGACGCTCGATCTCGAGGGAAGTGCTCATCGATGCCTGTCTCCCTGGCGGCGCCGCCGTGGCGCCCGGGAGGGTTCGACCTCCCGGCCCGGCTCCGTCGCGCAACGATGCTGCCAAGGCCGCCCGACCGCAAGAGACATTCGGCCCGTGCCGCCTGTGCGGACCCACGCGGCGTCTCGGTGCTCGTAGGGGGCCGATGGGACCCTTCGCCGCCGGAGCCGGGCGACGATGCGAGAGCCGGGCGAC
>MGOD01000026.1:899-3043 GCA_001795245.1 Chloroflexi bacterium RBG_16_70_13 | reverse complement strand
TGCGAGAGCCGGGCGACGATGCGGCCTGCTGCCCCTGCTACCATCCGGCCGATGGAGATCATGGGCATCCGGATCCCGACGATCGTCAAGGACAACGTCGCGCTTCGATGCGACGGCTGCCTCGAGGTCATCGAAGGCACGCCCTGGCGGCTCAACGTCCTGGACATCGTCGCCGCCGAGACGCCGGTCTCGTGGGCGGAGCACTCGGTCATCAACCCCGGACCGTTCCAGTTCCACGGCGACCCGTCGCATGTCCGCGCCTGGATGCGCGCGCGGCGCTGGCTCTTCTGCCGGCGCGGGCAGGTCCGCGAGATCATGCGACCGGTCCCGATCCCCGGCGACGAGCCCCGCTGGGGCCTGTGCGACGGGATCCACCGCGACGACCACGAGTTCATCCCCGCCTGACGCAGGGGCAGGTGCTGCATGCCCGAATGGCTGATCCCGGGCCTCACGGCCGGTCTCGCGTTCGCCGTTGCGATCGCCCTCCTCGACCAGTGGCAGGAGCGCCGACGTTCGTTCCAGCTCGCCTGGGCCGTGGGCATGGGCCTGTTCGGGATCGGCTCGGCCAGCGAGGCGATCGCCGGGGCGTCCGGCTGGAGCGAGCCCCTCTACCGGACGTGGTACCTGGCCGGTGCGGTCCTCACGCCGGCCTGGCTCGGGCTCGGCACGGCGTTCCTCCTGGCGCGGACACGCTTCGGCTATGCGTACGCCGCGTGCTTCCTCCTGGCCGGCATCTTCACCCTCCTGACCCAGCGCCGGTATGACTACCCGGACGCCGGTGTGAGCCCCTTCCTCTACCTGATCGTCGGGATCGTCGTCGCGCTCGCCGTCTTCGGCGAGACGTACTTCCAGAACGAGCGATGGGCCCGGATCGCGGCGCTCGGCGTGATCGTCGGGAGCATCGCCGGGGTGGCCTTCGCGACCCTCGCGCCGCTGCCCTCGCCCGGCTACGTGACGGACCCAGCGACCGGGCAGCCGACGGCGGCCCTGTTCCCGGGCTACGTCCGGCTCCTCACGCCGTTCATGAACGTGACCGGCGCCTTCTCGCTCCTCTTCGGGGCGCTCTTCTCGGCCTACGTGTTCATGCCGAAGCGGCGCGTCCTGGCCTACTCCCTTGACCCGGGCCAGCCGTTCGACCAGTTCCTCTTCAACCTGGTCATCGGGGCCGTCGCCGTGCCGGTCAACTTCGTGGCCTCGATCCCGCTCGCCGTCCGGTCCCTTCGCCAGGGCACGCTCCACAGCCGGGTCCCCTCCACGATCTTCATCGCCGGTGGGGCGTTCGCGGCCCTCCTCGGGGATTCGCTCAATCGCTTCGGCGTGACTGCCCCGTTCGCGATCGCGAAGCTCATCTCGGTCGTCCTCATCCTCGCCGGCTTCGTCCTGTCGATCGAGACGTTCCACGAGTTCCGGATCCCGTTCACCCGGGTCCGGATCGGTGGAGCCCGCCGGGAGGGCGAGGCCGGCTGATCCGGGTCGGCCCGTACCATGGCCGGGTGCACGGACGCCGGAGCCCGCTCCTCGGCAGCCTGACCGTCGTCCTCGCGGCGAGCTGCTTCGGGATGCTCGGCACGCTGTCCCGTTTCGTCTACGACCTGGGCCTCGAGCCCTACGGCTTTGTCGCCTGGCGAGCCGGCATCGGGGCGGTCGCGACCGCGGGGTTCGTGGCCTGGGGCCTGCGGCGCGGCGGGCGCCTCGTCGGCTGGCGCTCGCTCGACGGCCGGGCGCGAGCGGCGCTTGGAATCGCCTCCCTCGCGGGGGCCGCCCTGAACATGGCGATGTTCCTCGCCTTCGAGCGGACCCCGGTTGCGATCGTCCTGCTCTGCTTCTACCTCTACCCGGCCCTCGTCGCCGCGGCGTCCGCCCTGCTCGGCTGGGAGCCGATGGATCGGCCGCGGGTCGCCGCCCTCGTCATCGCCCTCGGCGGGATGGTCGCGGTCGTCGTCGGTGGGCCGAGCGCGGGCACGGGCGGCGGACTCGACCCGGTCGGCGTCGCGCTGGCCCTCTCGGCGGCCCTCAGCCAGTGCGTCTTCGTCCTCGTCAGCCGGCACGGCTACCGGACTGTCCCCACGGACCAGGCGATGGCCACGATCCTGGGCGTGTCGGCGGCCGTCGCCGGTGCGCTGGCGCTGGCGGTCGGGGGACCG
>MGOD01000026.1:0-884 GCA_001795245.1 Chloroflexi bacterium RBG_16_70_13 | reverse complement strand
CCGCTGTCCGACCCGCCCGAGCTCCTTGGCCTGCTCGTCTTCGGCGGCATCTTCGGGGCGGCCGTCCCGAGCTTCCTGTTCCTGGCCGGCATCCGCTGGATCGGGCCGGTCCGGGCGGGGATCCTCATGCTCATCGAGCCGCTCGTCGGGGTGGCGCTCGCGGCCGCCTTCCTGGCCGAGGCCATTGGACCGCTCCAGGCCGCCGGTGGCCTGGCGATCCTCGTCGCGGCGGTCATCATCCAGCGCGCCCGGCCGGCGGAGGCGGCGCTCGTCCCGGCGGCGGAGCCGGAACCAGGACCAGCGCCACAGCCAGGGCCCGCGGCCTCCACGCTGCCCGACAGAGCTCCCCGGTCCGAACCCGCGCAGGAGGTCTCGCACCCGTGACCGCAGCCCTCGATGCCCGCGCCGTCGTCGGCCCCGCGGGGGGCCCGGTCATCGTCTTCGTCCACGGCTCGCGGTTGGCCCGGAGCTCGTGGCTAGCAGTCACGGCCCGGCTTGCGGACCGCTACCGCTGCGTCTGCGTCGATCTGCCCGGCCACGGGGCTCTCGCCGACCGGCCCTTCACGATCGATGCGGCGGCCGACGTGGTGGACGACGCCCTCGACGCGGAGGGGGCCACCCGGGCCGTGGTGGTCGGCCTGTCGCTCGGTGGCTACGTCGCGATGGCCGTAGCCGCCCGATCGCCGGATCGTGTCAGGGGCCTCGTCCTGGCCGGTTCGACCGCGGAGCCGTCCGGACCGGCGGCGGCCGCGTTTCGGCTCTTCGCCTGGGCCCTGGGTGCCGCGCCGAAGCGACCGTTCGACGCCGTCAACGCGTGGTTCTTCCGGCGTCGCTATCCGCCCGAGATCGCCGAGCCGATCCTCGCCGGCGGCAACTGGGCGCGC
>MGOD01000025.1:5925-12160 GCA_001795245.1 Chloroflexi bacterium RBG_16_70_13 | reverse complement strand
GCGTGGCCGAGCCAGCGCTCGCCATCGACCACGATCAGGCCGCGGGACAGGACGACGTCCGAGCCACCCACGACCGTCCGACCCTCGTAGCACGAGTAGTCGACGTCCATGTGGTGGGTCGAGGCGCTGAGGATGTGCTTCCGGGTCGGGTCGTAGACGACGATGTCGGCGTCGTAGCCGACCGCGATCGCGCCCTTCTTCGGCAGGCCGAACATCCGCGCCGGCGCCGTCGAGACGAGCTCGACCCAACGGCTCGGGCTGATCCTCCCCGAGACCACGCCGCCGTCGTGGATGAGATCGACGCGAGTCTCGACGCCCGGCAGCCCGTTGGGGATCTTCCGGAAGTCGCCCCGGCCCATCTCCTTCTGGCCGTGGAAGTCGAACGGGCAGTGGTCCGTCCCGACGAGCTGGAGGTCGTTCGAGACGAGGCCCTTCCAGAGCTCCTCGGTGTGGCTCGCTTCGCGGAGCGGGGGCGAGCACACGAACTTGGCGCCCTCGAACCCATGGCCAAGGTCGTCGAGGGTCAGGAAGAGGTACTGGGGACAGGTCTCGGCGTAGACCGGCTGGCCCGCGTCGCGTGCCTGCCGAACCTCGTCAAGGGCGTCCTTGGCCGACAGGTGGACGAAGTAGACCGGAGCGCCGGCCGCCTGGGCGAGCCGGATCACGCGGTTCGTGGCCTCGCCCTCGAAGACCGGGTAGCGGGCCAGGCCGTGGCCGATCGGATCGGTCGTGCCGTGGGCCACGAGATCCGCCGCAACGACGTCGATGACCGGGCCGTTCTCGGCGTGCATGAGGACCATGCCGCCGTTGGCCGCGGTCTGGCGGAGGGCCTTGAAGATCGCCCCGTCGTCGCTCAGGAAGACGCCCGGGTAGGCCGTGAAGAGCTTGAAGGTCGTCACGCCCTCCTGGACCAGCTGGTCCATCTCGGGCAGGAGGTCGTCCCGCATGTCGGAGACGATGGCGTGGAAGCCGTAGTCGATGCAGGCCTTGCCATCGGCCTTCTCGTGCCACGCGTCGAGACCCTGGCGGATCGTCCCGCCCCGCGGCTGGACGGCGAAGTCGATGATCGTCGTCGTCCCGCCGAAGGCCGCGGCCCGCGTCCCGGACTCGAAGGTGTCCTTGGCGAAGGTGCCGCCGAACGGCAGCTCCATGTGGGTGTGGCCATCGATCCCGCCGGGGATGACGTACTTGCCGATCGCGTCGATGACCCGGTCGGCAGGGACGTCGAGATCGCACCCGATGAGGGCGATGACCTCGCCGTCGACGAGGACGTCGGCCGCCGCCATGGAATCGGCGTTGACGACAGTCCCGCCCTTGATGAGCGTGCGCATGTGCTCCTCCTCAGGGACGCGGATGTCCGGTCGCGCCGGGTGCCTACGGCGGACCCCGGCGCCACCTTGCGCGGAACCTACGGATGGACGAGGTCGGCGTACATCTCGGGACGGCGATCGCGGTAGAACTGCCACGTCTGGCGGACCTCCTGGACCATGTCCAGGTCGAGGTCGCGGACGATCAGCTCCTCCTCATGCGGGTCGCCGACGGCCCCGATGAACTGGCCGCGCGGGTCGACGAAGTAGCTCTGGCCGTAGAAGTCGTCGTCGCCGAGCGGCTCGATGCCGACCCGGTTGATCGTGCCGACGAAGTAGCCGTTGGCCAGGGCGTGGCTGACCTGCTCGACCCGCCACAGGTACTCGGACAGGCCGCGGCTGGTGGCCGACGGGATGAACACGAGCTCGGCGCCGTTCAGGCCCAGGGCCCGGGCGCCTTCGGGGAAGTGCCGGTCGTAGCAGATGTAGACGCCGATCTTGCCGACCGCGGTCTCGAAGACCGGGTAGCCCAGGTTGCCGGGCCGGAAGTAGAACTTCTCCCAGAAGCCCTTGACGTGGGGGATGTGGGTCTTGCGGTACTTGCCGAGGTACGTCCCGTCGGAATCGATGACGGCGGCCGTGTTGTAGTAGATGCCGGTCGTGCGCTCGTCCTGCTCGTACATCGGGACGATGAGAACCATGCCGGTCTCGCGGGCGAGGGCCCGCATCCGCTTCGTCGTGGGGCCGTCGGGGATCAGCTCCGTGTAGGCGTAGAACTGGGCGTCCTGCACCTGGCAGAAGTACGGCCCATAGAAGAGCTCCTGGAAGCACATCACCCGGGCGCCCTGGGCGGCGGCCTTGCGGGCGTACTCCTCGTGCTTCTGGATCATCGATTCCTTGTCGCCCGTCCAGGTCGCCTGGAGCAGGGCCGCCCGCACGATACGGGGCATGGTCGGATACCTCCTGCCGCTTGGGGACGCCGTTCGAGGCGGCCGCTCACGGCCGCGTGGGCTCGATCGATCAAGGCTGGCCCGACTCCTCGCGGCGAGCATGGGCCGGAAGCCACGAAACGACGGGCGGGCCGGACCGCCTTCAGGCGAGGATTGGGCGATCCGAGTCGCGAGGCCAGCACGGGGGCCCGAACGGCCGCCCGAATCGGGACCTGCGGCCCTCTCGGCGGCCGACGCGGGGTGGTTCAATCGGCCATCACCCGCCGCCGAGGCATGGTCTGCTCCGGGCCGTCCACGGCTGGCGAGGTATGGGCCTGTTCACAGCCCCGCGGCTGTGCATCATGGAGGAAGCATCGGCGGGAGGCGTCGCGATTCCCGAACGCGCGCTCGAGGCGACGGATGCGGCCGCCTCATGACGCGGCGCTTCGCCTGGTCCGAGAACCGTGAGGAGGCGGCTTGAGGAGACGAACCATCCACACGTCCCACGGCGCATGATCCATCGCCGTCGCGCAACCTGCGCGCGGCCCGGACTCCATGGAGGGAGGCTATGACGGCCCGAACATTCGACGGGGAGATCGTCCTTCCCGATGGACGACATGAGCTGACGCCCGAGGCGGACGCCGCGCTCGACGACCCGAGACTCCACAACGCGGACCTGGCCCCGGTCCCGATCACCAGGCGCACCTGGACGACCTACAACTACCTGGCCCTGTGGGTCGGGATGTCGATCAACATCCCGAGCTGGCTGCTGGCGTCGGGCCTCGTGGATCAGGGCATGGCCTGGTACCAGGCGATCATCACGATCGGGCTGGCGAACGTCATCGTGCTCGTCCCGATGCTCCTCATCAGCCACGCTGGCACGAAGTACGGGATCCCGTACCCGGTATTTGCGCGCGCCGCGTTCGGCGTCTTCGGCGCGAACCTCCCGGCCCTCATCCGGGCCGGCGTGGCCTGCGGCTGGTTCGGGATCCAGACCTGGATCGGCGGCGGCGCGGTGTTCGCCCTCTTCACCGCCCTCCTCGGGGCGGACAGCTGGTGGGCGACCGCCGACAAGTTTGCGATCGGCTTCGGTGATCCGCAGCCCTGGACACTGTGGCTGAGCTTCGCCGTCTTCTGGGCGATCAACATCCTCGTCATCCTGCGCGGGATGGAAGCGGTCAAGCGGTTCGAGAACTGGGCCGCCCCGTTCCTGATCGCCGTCTTCGTGGGCCTGCTGCTCTTCATGGTCTTCCAGGCCGGCGGCCTCGGGCCCATCGTCAACGAGCCCGGCAAGCTCGGCTGGGGCCCCGAATTCTGGGCGATCTTCCCGATCTCGCTGATGGGCATGATCGCGTTCTGGTCCACGCTGTCGCTCAACATGCCTGACTTCACCCGGTTCGGGCGGAGCCAGCGCGAGCAGGCCTACGGCCAGGCACTCGGCCTGCCGACCACCATGACCCTCTTCCCCCTCGTCGGGGTCCTGACGACGTCGGCCACGGTCATCGTCTACGGCAGCGCGATCTGGAATCCCGTTGACCTGGCCGCCAAGCTCGACAACGCGATCCTGCTCATCCTGGCCATGTTCACCCTCGCGGTCGCAACGCTGTCGACGAACATCGCGGCAAACGTCGTGAGCCCGTCCTACGACTTCTCGAACGTCTGGCCGTCGAGGATCAGCTTCCGCACCGGCGGCCTGATCACCGGCGTCATCGGCATCCTCATCCAGCCCTGGATGCTCCTGGCCAGCTCCGACCTGTACATCTTCACCTGGCTTGCCTTCTACGGCGGCGCGACCGGCGCCATCGCCGGCGTCCTCATCGCCGACTACTGGCTGGTCCGCCGGACGAGCCTCCATCTCGCCGACCTCTACAAGGCCAACGGGATGTACCGCTATGCGAGCGGTTGGAACTGGAAGGCCGTCGTGGCCCTCGCCGTCGGCGCGTTCATCGCGCTCGCCGGCGCCCACAGCGCACCCGGCGCCGGTCCGTTCCCGGTCGACGGGTACGTTCCGCTTCTCAAGGGCGTCTACGACTACAGCTGGGTCGCCGGCCTCGTTGTCGCCTTCGTCGTCTACTTCGGGCTCGAGCGATTCATCCCGTCCCGGGAGGTCGCCCGTTCCGAGGTCGCCGGACAGCCCGTCGCCTGAGCTGGCGACCGGGCCACGCCCGGACCCTGCGACGATGCTCGTGAGGCCCCTCACACGCGGAGGGGCCTCACGCTGTCGGGGCCCTTGAGCTCAACCTCGCCCGCGGACCTCGTCAAGCAGAGCCGACGATCGCTCGGCATCGGGAAACGAGGTCTGGGTGCCCGGTCGGGTGACGCTGTCCGAGGCGCAGGCGATCCCGAGCCGAACGGCAGTGAGCTCGGGCAGGCCGAGGGCCAGGCCCACCGACAAGGCCCCCACGAAGGCGTCGCCGGCGCCGGTCGTGTCGATCGCGGTCACGGGCTCGGCCGGCACGCGCGTCACCGTCCCATCGCCGCCGACGAGGGCGGCGCCGCGGGACCCCAGGGGCACCACGAGACGAGCCTCGGTCCGGGCGGCGAACGCGGTGAACGCCTCGTCCGACGGGTCGTCGCCGGTTCCGGCGATCATCCCGAACTCGACCTCGTTCGGGATCAACCAGTCCGTCACGGCCAGGAGGGCCGGCAGGATCGTCGCCGCCGGGGCCGGATTGAGGATCGTCACGGCGCCGCGCGCCCGGGCCGCGGCGAATCCCGCCGCCGTCACGGCCTGGGGGATCTCGAACTGCCCGACGGCCACGTCGACGCGCGCCATGGCGGCGACAGCCGCGGCCGCGTGGTCGGCGGTGACGAGATCGTTGGCACCGGACACGACGATGATCCGGTTCGTCCCGTCGGCCTCGACCCAGATCGGCGCCACGCCGCTCGATCCGGGCACGCGCATCACCCCCGAGGCATCCACGCCCAGCCGGGCGAAGTTCTCCAGGGTCATCGTCGCGTAGAGGTCATCGCCGAGCGCCCCGACGAACGACACGTCGGCCCCGAGCAGGCGCGCCATCACGGCCTGGTTGGCGCCCTTGCCCCCGAAGCCCGACTGGAAGCGCTCGCCGATGACGGTCTCGCCCGGACCCGGTGCCCGCCGGGCGTACGCGATGAGGTCGATGTTCATGCTCCCGACGACGGCGACCGCCGGCGGCCGGCCCGACCCCGTGCCCACGCTCACCTCCTCCGATCGCTCGACCCGGGACACGATACCGTGGCGGTATGCACCTCCGACGCCTGTCGATCGTCGTCATGGCCGCCGCTGCTGCCGCCACCCTCGTCGCCTGCACTGAGCAGTCCGGTTCGACGACGCTCCCCGGCATGACACCGCCTGGCGTCGATCGAGTCGCGATCGCCTACGACATCTCGGGGCGTGGCGACGGCGGCTTCAACGATCTTGCCTACAACGGCGCGAAGACGTGGACGGACGAAGGGCACGTCGAGCTCAAGGAAGTCACGGCGAGGCCGGACGACACCGACGACGACCGCACCGAGCGCCTCCGCCTCCTCGCCTCGAGTGGCTATGACGCCATCATCGCCGTTGGCTTCACCTACGCTGGGCCACTGACGATCGTGGCAGCCGAGTACCCGAACACCTTCTTCGCCATCGTCGACGACGGCACGGTCGAGGCATCGAACGTCTATGGGATCCTCTTCGCCGAGCACGAGGGCTCATTCCTTGTCGGAGCCGCCGCCGGACTGAAGACCGCCACGGACAAGGTCGGGTTCATCGGCGCGGTCAAGATCCCGCTGATCCAGAAGTTCGAGGCCGGCTTCACGGCCGGCGTTGGGCACGTCAATCCCGACGCCAAGGTCCAGGTCACGTACCTCAGCCAGCCGCCCGACATGTCCGGCTTCGGCGATCCGCCGCACGGCAAGGAGGCCGCGCTCGGGATGTACGATAGCGGCGTCGACATCGTCTTCGCGGCTGCTGGCGGCTCCGGGGCCGGGGTCCACGAAGCCGCAGCCCAGACCGGCAGCTGGTCGATCGGCGTG
>MGOD01000025.1:4268-5891 GCA_001795245.1 Chloroflexi bacterium RBG_16_70_13 | reverse complement strand
GGTCCGCAAGCACATCCTGACGTCGATGCTCAAGAACTCGGACGTCGGGACCTACCAGTTCCTGGTGGCTGCGGGGTCGCGCTTCCCGAGCGTCGGCGGCATCCACAGGTTCGGGGTCGCGAACGGCGGTGTCGGGTATGCCACCTCAGGCGGCTTCGTCGACGACATCGCAGATCAGCTCGACGCCTACGCCGCGGACATCGTGGCCGGGGAGATCGCGGTCCCCGAGACGCCCTGACGGCGCCGCCCCGATGCCGGGACTTCGAGGCGCCGCGCTCCTCCTCGCCGCACCCGTGGCGGCCGCCCTGCTCGCCCTCGCGGTCGCCGCCGCTGTCCTCGCCGTCGCCGGCGCTGACCCCGTCGCGACGCTGAGCGATGCCCTCGCCTATGGCCTCCACCCGGAGACGCTCGTCGCGGTGGTCAACAAGGCGATCCCGTACTACCTCGCCGGGATCGCTGCGGCGGTCGGCTTCCACCTTCGGCTGTTCAACATCGGCATCGACGGGCAGTACCGGCTGGCCGCGTTCGCCGCCGCGATCGTCGGCGCCTCCGTGGCCCTGCCGGCGCCGCTCCACATCGGTCTCATCGCCGCGGTCGCGCTCGTCGTCGGCTGGGGTTGGGCCGCGATCGCCGGGCTGCTGTACGTCCGGCGCGGGGTTAATGTCGTGATCTCGACGATCATGCTCAACGCCGTCGCGACCGGGCTCATCGCCTGGCTGCTCTCGCCCGAGCGGCTGGGCCGGCTGGCCCCGGGCAGCAACAACGTCACCACCCCCGCGATCCCCGAATCAGGCTGGATCGCGGCGATCCCAACGCCGGCCGGCGACCTCAACGGCCTCGTCGTCCTGGCCGTCCTCGTCGGGTCCGGCTACTGGTTCGTCCTCAACCGGACGACGCTTGGCTTCGAGGTCCGAGCGATGGGCCTGTCGGAACGCGCCGCCACCGTCGCCGGCATCAGGGCACCCAGGCTGGCAGTCCTAACGATGGCCGCGTCCGGCGCCATCGCGGGGCTCGTCGGGCTGCCGCAGCTCCTGGGCGCCTCGCACCGGTTCGGGCTCGACTTCCCGGCCGGGCTCGCGTTCACGGGGCTGTCGGTCGCCATCCTCGGGCGGAACCACCCGGTCGGGGTCGCGATCGGGGCGTTTGTGTGGGCCTTCCTCGAGCGCTCGGCGCAGGTCCTCGACCTGGCCGGGGTCAGCAAGGAGATCGTGACGATCCTCCAGGCGGTCATCGTCCTGTCGATCGTCGTGGCCTACGAGCTCGTCCGTCGGGTCCGGGCGCGGCAGGAGCGCCGCTACGTCGCGCAGGCGGTCGAGGGGGCGGCCGCATGACGGCGGCATCGATGTCCACGTCCGCATGGAGGCCGGCGTGGCTTGACGGCCCGGTCGTCCGGGTCGCCCTCGGGTTCGCCGTCCTGTCGCTGCTCAGCGGGGCCTTCGATGCGCCCGACCTCTTCTCCCGCGGCGGAATCTCGGCGACGCTCCGCTTCTCCGCGCCGATCCTCCTCGCCGGCCTCGGGGCGCTGTGGGCCGAGCGGTCGGGCGTCATCAACCTCGGGCTCGAGGGGATGATGATCGCCGGCACGTGGTTCGGGGCCTGGGCCGCGATCGAGTGGGGGATCGG
>MGOD01000025.1:3512-4260 GCA_001795245.1 Chloroflexi bacterium RBG_16_70_13 | reverse complement strand
GCTCGTCGCCGGCATCGGGGCGGGCGTCGCGTTCGGCCTGCTCCTCGCCGTCCTGACCGCGACCCTGGGCGTCGACCAGGCGATCTCCGGGCTCTCGCTGGGGCTCCTCGCGGCCGGCCTGACCCGGTTCCTCTCGTCGACCACCTTCGCCGGCGTCCCCGGCGGCTCGATCACAACCTCGCCGCCAGTCCCCGACCTCGCGACCGTCAGTGTGCCCGGCATCGACGCGCTCCTCGCGCCGGCCGAGCGGGCGGGCGTCCCGATCCTGTCCGACGCCGCGGCCGTGTTCCTCGGCCTCGTCACCGACGTCTCCGTCCTGACCATCGCCGTCGTGGCGCTCGTGCCACTGACCTGGTACGTCCTGTGGCGGACGCGGCTCGGGCTCCGGATCCGGGCCGTCGGTGAAGCGCCCGAAGCGGCGGACTCGCTCGGGGTTCGGCCGTGGCGCTACCGCTACCTCGCGCTGGCCGTGTCGGGCGGGCTCGCCGGCCTCGGCGGGGTCTACCTCGTGGCCGTCGCGTCCAGCCTGTATCGCGAAGGCCAAACCGCGGGCCGCGGCTTCATCGGCCTGGCGACGGTGATCTTCGGCAACTGGAATCCCTGGTCGGTCACCCTGGGCTCGCTAATCTTCGGCTTCACCGACGCCCTCCGGACGCGCCAGGAGGTCACCGTCGGCGTCCTGCTCGCGGGGCTGGGCCTGCTGTTCGCGGTGGTGGCCCTGCGGCGGCTGCTCGCCCGGTCGTGGTCG
>MGOD01000025.1:2765-3504 GCA_001795245.1 Chloroflexi bacterium RBG_16_70_13 | reverse complement strand
GCCCTCCTCTTCGGCGTCCCGGCGACCGCGATGCTGGCCTGGTTCTGGCTCGTCCGGGTCGTGCCGTCGGAGCTCGTCAGCTTCGCCCCGCACCTCACGACGCTGCTCGTGCTCGCCTTCGCCCGGCAGCGCCTCCGGCCACCCGCGGCGCTCGGGGAACCGTTTCGCCGCGATGACTCGACGTGACCCGTTCACATACGTGACCCGTTCACATACGTGACCCGTGACCCGTTCACATACGTGACCCGTGACCCTTGACGCTGGCGTCGCCGGCCGCATAGACTCGCGCCTCAACTGAAGAGCGGGCTGTGACCGGGACGAGTACCCGTCGGACGTCGGCAGAGAGATCCGGTGGCTGGTGGAAACCGGAGCGACAACGGCAGGGAATGGACCCGGGAGCCTCCGGACCGAACGGCGACCGCGGCGCGAACGACCCGCCACGCGACCCAAGTAGGCTCCGGCGCAGAGCGCCAGCGATAGAGGGCAGCGCCGATCGGCAGCTCAACGAGAGCGGCCCGTCGGTCACGGAGTGCGGCAATCGCCGAATGAGGGTGGCACCGCGGAAGGCACGACCTTTCGTCCCGGGAGGACGAAGGTCGTTCTTGATTCTGAGGCGAAGCCGACGATGAACAGCAGCGCGGATCCGCTCAGCCTCGCCGAGGCGAAACGCCACTCGGCGACGGCCGACACCGTCCTGCTCCGCGCCACCCGGCCGGCCGACCTCGAGACCCCGATCGGC
>MGOD01000025.1:0-2749 GCA_001795245.1 Chloroflexi bacterium RBG_16_70_13 | reverse complement strand
CTCCGCCTGGACGACGGCACGACGCCGGCCTACCTCCTCGAATCGGTCGAGGGCGGGGAGCGCCTGGGCCGGTATTCCTTCCTGGGCATCGGCCCGCGGCGGCTCCTCGAGGTCCGAAACGGCCGGGCCCGGATCCAGGACCGTCCGGTCGGCGTCGTCGACTACGCCCCGGACCTCCCCATCCACGAAATCGAAGCGCCCGATCCGCTCGAGGCCCTCCGCCAGTTCGTCCCGCGACGACGCGTCGCGCCACGCGAGGGCATGCCCCGCTTCACCGGCGGCGCCGTCGGCGCACTCGCCTATGACGCGGTCTCGATCTTCGAGCCGTCCGTCCCACTCCCGGACGTCGATCCCACCGGCGTCCCGACCGCGGCCTTCATCGAGACCGACCTCGTACTCGTCTTCGACCACCTGACCCACACCCTCTCGGCGATCGCCTCGCTCCACACCGACGCGCCCGACTTCGAGGGCCGCTACCGGATCGCCGAGGCGGCGATCTTCGAGGCCCTCGAGCGGACGTCGCGGCCGTCCGCCGCCGAGATGGCGGGCACCAGCGCCCGTGGCGGCTCGACCAACGGCTTCGGCCCGGCCATGGTCGAAGCGACCGCCATCGATGCCAGCCTCGGGCGCGACGAGTACATCCACGCGGTCGAGGTCGCCAAGGACGCGATCGCGGCCGGCGAGGCGATACAGGTCGTCCTCGCCCGGCGCCAGTCGTTCGACCTCCCGATCGATCCCGCGACCGGCAGGGCCCTCGACGGGATCGGGCTCTACCGCAGCCTCCGCCGCGTCAACCCGAGCCCGTACCTCTTCTTCACCCGGGTCCCCGGCTTCGAGGTCGTCGGCGCGAGCCCGGAGCTCCTCGTCCAGCTCGACGGGGACAAGCTGACCACCCACCCGATCGCCGGCACCCGGCCCCGCGGCGCCGATGCCCAGGAGGACGCGATCCTGGCCGAGCAGCTCCAGCGCGATCCGAAGGAGCGCGCCGAGCACGTCATGCTCGTCGACCTCGGGCGGAACGACCTGGGACGGGTGGCCCGGCCCGGCACGGTCACGGTCAGCAAGTACATGGAGGTCGAGAAGTACAGCCACGTCCTCCACCTCGTGAGCCACGTCGAGGGCCGGCTCCGGCCCGACCTCGATGCCCTCGACGCCCTCCGGGCGGTCTTCCCGGCCGGCACCCTCTCGGGCGCCCCGAAGGTCCGGGCGATGCAGCTGATCGCGGCCGCCGAGAGCGAGCGGCGCGGGCTCTACGGCGGCGCGGTCGGCTACCTCGGCTACGACGGCAACCTCGACACCGCGATCACGATCCGGAGCGCCGTCCTCAAGGATGGCCGGGCCCACATCCATACCGGCGCCGGGATCGTGGCCGGTTCCGTCCCTGAGAAGGAGTTCGAGGAGACCGAGCACAAGGCGGCCGCGATGCGGCGCTCGATCGAGATCGCGGCGGGCCTGCCCGATGCCTCGCGCCCCGGGGCCGGTGCGCCCGGCGCGCCCGAGCCGGCAGGCGCCGAGGCCCCGGCATGATCCTCGTCGTCGACAACTACGACAGCTTCACGTTCAATCTCGTCCAGGCCCTCGAGGCGACCGGAGCGACGGTGACCGTGCTCCGCAACGACCAGATCGACCGGGCCGGCCTGGAGGCGATGGCCGACGACCCGGCCAGGGACCTGCGGGGCATCGTCATCTCGCCCGGTCCCGGCGACCCGGACGATGCCGGCGTGTCGGTCGACGCCATCAAAGTCGCGGCCGAACGCGAGATCCCGCTCCTCGGCGTCTGCCTCGGGATGCAGTCGATGGCTGCGGCCTACGGAGCGCGGATCGTCCGGGCCCCGACCCTCGTCCACGGGGAGGCCTCGGAGATCACCCATGACGGCGCCGGCCTGCTCGCCGGGATGCCGCCGTCGTTCATGGCCGCGCGGTACCACTCCCTGGCGATCGATCCCGAGACGCTGCCCGCCGAGCTCCGGGTCACGGCGATGTCCGAGATCGACCGGGTGATCATGGGCATCCGACACATCACGCTCCCGCTCGAGGGCGTCCAGTTCCATCCCGAGAGCGTCCTGACGCCCCAGGGTCCGCACCTCCTCGCGAACTTCCTCCGCCTCGCCGGGGAGGGCGAGGCGTCGCTCCTCGACGACCGGACCGGCTCGTTCGCGACCGCAGGACTGGCCGAGGCTGGGACCGCGGCCGCCTCCGGCCGGCGCCAGGGGAGCGACCGATGAGCGAGCCGGTTCGGGCCGCCCTCGCCGCCATCGTCGAGGGCCGGACCCTCGATCTCCAGACGGCCCGCCTGGCGATGGGCTCGGTCATGGACGGGGAGGCCACGCCGGCCCAGCTGGCCGCACTCCTCGTCGCCCTCCGGATGCGCGGCGAGACAGTCGAGGAGCTGGCCGGCTTCGCGACCGCGATGCGCGAGCGGGTCCTCCGGGTGGAGGCGCCGGACGGCACGATCGACGTCGTCGGGACCGGTGGCGATGGGTCGGGCACGTTCAACATCTCGACGACCTCGGCCCTCGTCGTGGCGGCGGCCGGCGTGCCGGTCGCGAAGCACGGCAACCGCGCGATCACCTCGCGGTCTGGCGCCGCCGACGTCCTCGAGGCGCTTGGCGTGCGCGTCGATCACACGGCGGAATCGGCCGCGACGGATCTCCGCGAGCTTGGCTTCGCCTTCCTCTTCGCGCCGGGCTTCCACCCGGCGATGCGTCACGCCGGCCCGACCCGGCGCGAGATCGGCGTCCGGACGGCC
>MGOD01000024.1:6868-10648 GCA_001795245.1 Chloroflexi bacterium RBG_16_70_13 | reverse complement strand
GCGTTACCGCTGATCCCGGTCAGGGAGCGGCTCTCGCTCGTGACGTTGCCGCGGCGATCATAGGCCTGGGAGATGGTGCCGCCGGTGGTCAGGGTGATTTGGGTCGGGCGCTTGGCCGGGTCGTAGGCGAGGGTCGCGGTCTCGCCGTTGCCGAGGATCCGGGTCCCGACGAGGCCGTCGAGGCGGTAGGTCGTCGTGACCGTGCCGGTGGCGATCGGCGAGGTGGCGCTGATCTGGCGATCCGCCCAGTCGTAGGTGAAGCTCGAGGTCCCGGCCGAGCCGTCGGCCCGGCTCGCGAGGGGGTCGTCGGGGTTCCAGGCGTTGTCGGTCAGGACGGTCGAGCCGCGCTTCGTCTGGTCCGGCCGGCCGAGCGCGTCGTAGGTGTAACTGATCGTGTCGATGCCCTGGCTCGGTGACGAGGCGGTGCCGTCGAAGGCGACCGAGGCGATCGCCCCGTCGCCAAGGTAGGTCGTCGTCCACTCCAGCCGGAGGGTGCTCGCGCCCTGGTAGGTCTTGAGCGACGTCGGCCGCCCGACGGCGTCATATCCGAGGACCGACTTCCGCGAAGGCGAGCTCGGCGACGTCGAGTACCAGCGCGAGCGCGACGCCGTGCGGGCCGCCCTGGGAGACCTTCCCGACGGTGACCGGATCACCGCCTTCGATGCCTATCGCGCGCGCCTCCTTGCCCTACCCGAGGCGATCGCCGCCGCGTCCCCGGCTCGTCGGGAGGAGCTGTGCCAAATCGTGGTCGAGCGAGTCGTCGTGCGGGACCGTCCCCTGGAGGCGATCGTCTGGACGCCCGCGGCCCGGCCGTTCTTCGAAAAAAGACAGCGGGAGTGCCCCCAAGGGGATTCGAACCCCTGATCTCCACTGTGAAAGGGTGGCGTCCTGGGCCTCTAGACGATGGGGGCCGGGAGCCGGCCGAGTGTAGCAGGCAGGCCGGCTCTAGCTGCCCAGGCCGCCCATGACGAGGGCGAAGATGAGGGCGCCCGCGAAGCAGCCCAAGGCGATCATCCCCGAGATCCCGCCGAATACGGCGAAGAGCACGGTCCGGCCCTGCTCACCGTCCTGCCAGGCCCGCCACATCCGGATGGCGCCCCCCACCGAGAGGGCGGCGAACACCAGGCCGAGGACGGTGCTCCCCGTCGCGATCATCGCGATCTGGGCGGCGTCCTCGACTCTCAGGATCGCGTAGGCGATGTAGGCGAGCGAGCCGACGAAGGCGATCGCGAGGACGACCCGGAACGGAGTGACCCGGAGCGGCCCGATGTGCGGCCCGAGCCGGACGCGAGTGCCGTCCGCGCGCCGGGGGACGACGTGCGACTGGGCGTCGACGCGGGGCGGTCGCGTAGTCATCGGCGGCAGGGTACCAGCGGGCCACGGATCCGGCGGACCACGGCAGGCTGGCGGTCGCGCCGCCCACGGTCACGCCGGCGCGCCGTCAGGCCGGGCCGCCTCGCGAGCGATGGTAGATCGCGACGTTGTACGACACGCGCGGCCGCTTCAGCGTCGCCGCCACGATCGCCCCCGACTCGCCGAACGCCTCGGTCAGGAACGAGGTGGTGGCATCGGCTGACTCGAACGTCCAGAAGCAATGGAGGACGCGGACCCGAAAGCCGCCCGTCAGAAACGGCCCTGTCCGGCGGCTCCAGGCCCCGTACTCGGGGCGGTCGCCGAGGACGCGCGAGACGTCGTCGCGCCCGTAGTCGTGAACGACGAGGAGCCGACCCTCGGGCCGCAGGATCCGGTCGACCTCCGCGGCTTCGGCCGGATCGACGCCGCGGAATGCGGACCACAGGCCGATCACGACGTCCACCGACCCGTCCGGCAGGTCGGCCCGAAAGGGGGCCGCGAGCGGTTGGTGCACGACCCGGGCGCCGAGGACCCCGAGCCCGGCAGCGGCCGCCGCGCCGGCTCCATCGACGAGCAGGACGTCCCGACCGGCCACGGGGCCCAGCGCATCGAGCCCCCGGAGGATCTTGCCCTCCACATCGAGCGCGGATGCCAGCCGTCCGGCGAGATCGCCATGGA
This sequence comes from Chloroflexi bacterium RBG_16_70_13, assembly GCA_001795245.1. Taxonomy (GTDB): domain Bacteria; phylum Chloroflexota; class Limnocylindria; order Limnocylindrales; family CSP1-4; genus UBA5189. The sequence goes on along the minus strand of MGOD01000024.1, from coordinate 8,617 downwards.
GCGAGAGCGGCAGGTCCGACACGGAGACGGGAGTATAGGGCCGCCCACGACGGCGGCGGCCCGGATCCCGGCGACTGCGACCGAACGGCGCGGCCCGCGCCCCGGATGGCTCCGGCCTCTGCGCCGGCGCCGGTCAGTTCGCTCGCGCGGGCCGCTTGCGCTTCCAACGGCCCCGTCAGGCAGAATCCCGGCGATGTTCGCCACCGTCCGGGCGATGCCCGGCCCGATCCGCGTCTTTCTCGTCTACGCGTTCGTCATCCTGGCCGGCATCGGCGTGTCGCTCCGGTTCGTCGTCGATCTCGCGATCTCGGCGCCGGTGAGCCCGCCGGGCATCGTGGTCATGGTCCTCCTGGCCTACACGATCTTCACGATCACGCTCGTCCTGCAGCGCAAGGAAGCGGGCCGTGGCTTCGCCCTGGGCCTCAGCTCCCTGACGGTCCCGCCGATCCCCTGGGCGATCGTCGTCGGCCAGCCGATCCTCGCGATCTTCCTGACCGCGCTCGCCCTGATCCTCATTCGCGGCCTTCGCCGGCCCGAGGTCGCCGCGTACCTCATCGAACCCTGACGCCGGCCCGTCGAGGGTCTGACAACCCCGCCGGCCGGCTGGACCGCGGCTGCGGCCCAGGCGGATGCGGCCGAGGTGGCTCGCGCGCGCGAGGGCGCTCGGCACGCTACCCTCTGCAGGCGCCCGGACGGATCCCGATCCGCGTGTGCCGTTGACCAGACACCACGAGGCCACCCTTGACCAGCTCGTCACGCCGAACGCCGCCCCCGACGAAACGCACGCGGCCCTCGCGGGCCCACCGGGGAGTACCCGAGCGATCCTTCCTGGAGCGCAACCGCAGCCGCCTCCTGTGGGGCCTCGCCGGCGTCGCTCTCGTGGGCATCGCCGCGCTGGCCTTCCTGAACGCGACCTCGCCGGCGTACGCCTGCTCGACGCAGTGGGAGCCGGCGGTCACGCCGGAACCAGCTCCGAGCGCCACGCCGCGCCTCGGCTACGTGCAGAACGACTTCGGTACGGAACACGTCTCGCTCGGCTCGTTCGTCCGGTACGCGCTCTGCCCGCCGGCGAGCGGCAAGCACTACAACGCCCAGGGCGAGGGGCCGGTCCGGCCGGGCACCTACGGCCCGGACGACGAGGCGCCCCCGCAGGGCTGGATTCACAACCTCGAGCACGGCGGCCTCGTCGTGTTGTACCGCTGCGCAGACGGCGACCCGGGCTGCTCCGAGACCAGCCAGACAGTGATGCAGTCCTTCTACGCGACCTTCCCCAACAGCCCGATCTGCGACCTGCCCGCCGGGTCGGTCGGTCCGATCATCGCCCGCTTCGACGAGATGAAGTGGCCGTACGCGGCACTGCTCTGGGGCCAGGTACTGCCACTGGACGAGTTCGACGCGCAGCTCATCCTCGACTTCTTTGCCCAGCAGGGCGAGCGGTCCAACCCCGAGGCGCTGTGCGCCCCGCCCACCCCGACGCCGGCCCCGACCGGCACTCCGGGGCCGACCGGGACGCCCGACCCGAGCGGCAGCGCTGTCCCGAGCGGCTCCCCCGACGCGTCGGCCAGCCCGGCGCCATCGGCTTCGCCGCCATCGCCCGCCCCGTCGGCGACACCTGCGGCGAGCTGACGAGGCGGGCGGGCATGCGCCTCGTCGCCTACCTCGCCGACGACGGACCTGCCGCCGGGCTTCTCACGAGCAGCGACCGCGTCGTGAGCCTCGAGGCGGGGCGCGGCGGCCTCGACCTTGCCC
>MGOD01000024.1:5543-6854 GCA_001795245.1 Chloroflexi bacterium RBG_16_70_13 | reverse complement strand
CTGCCGGCCCTCCTCGCCGAGGCGCGCGAAGTCGCCGGTCGCGTCGCCGGCGACCCCGGCGCAGGCGCGCAAAGATCAGACCTCGACCTCCTGCCGGCGATCGAGTTCCCGGGCAAGATCGTCTGCGTCGGGCTGAACTACGCCGAGCACGTCAGGGAGGGCGGCGGAGCGGGCCCGACGCATCCTCTGATCTTCGGCAAGTTCGCCAATGCCGTCATCGGTGACGGCGAGCCGATCATCCGACCGGAGGGGACCCGGGCCCTCGACCTCGAGGTCGAGCTCGGCGTCGTCATCGGCCGCCGCGCCCGCCGCGTGGATGCTGCCCGGGCGATGGCTCACGTCGCCGGCTACGTCGTCGTCAACGACGTCAGCGCCCGCGACTGGCAGGGCGTGCCGGCCGCGCTCCGCGAGGGCGAGCGCGGCGACGGCCAGTGGCTCCGGGCCAAGGGCTCGGATACGTTCCTGCCGGTCGGCGCGGACTTCGTCACGCCCGACGAGCTCGACCCGGCGGCCGGCCTCCGGCTCAGGAGCTGGAGGATCCCCGGAGCCGGGCCCGACGCCGGCAGACCCATCGCCATGCAGGACGGCTCGACGGCCGACCTCATCTGGCCCATCCCCGAGCTCATCGCGTTCATCAGCCGCCAGCTCACCCTGGAGCCTGGTGACCTCATCGCGACCGGCACCCCCGCGGGCGTGGGGGTCTACCGGGAGCCGCCCGTGTTCCTCGAGCCGGGCGATCGGGCGCGCTGCCAGGTGGACGGGCTCGGAACGGTGGAGAATCCCGTCGTCGACTGGTCCGACGTCCCCGCGGACGAGGGCAACGAACCGGCCTGACTCGCCGGCGCCCCCGGAAGGGCGGCGCAACAATCGACCAAGGAGGCGCCGCGATGCGTGCGCTCGTCAAGACAGTCGCCGGCCCCGGGCTCAGCCTGACCGAGGTCCCCGACCCCAGGCCGGGGATCAACGATGTCCTGATCCGGGTCCGGAAGACCGGGATCTGTGGCACGGACCTCCACATCGAATCGTGGGATCCCTGGGCGGCGAAGACGATCCACGCCCCGCTCGTCGTCGGCCACGAGTTCGTCGGCGAGGTCGTCGAGGTCGGCAGCAACGTGACCGACGTCCACCCCGGCGACATCGTGAGCGGCGAGGGCCACGTGATCTGCGGCCGCTGCCGCCACTGCCGGGCCGGCCGCTGGCACCTCTGCGCCAACACGGTCGGCCTGGGGGTGAACCGCGACGGCGCGTTCGCGGACCTCGTCGTTCTGCCGGTGACGAACGTCTGGCACCACTGGCCCGGCATGGACGAGG
>MGOD01000024.1:4495-5515 GCA_001795245.1 Chloroflexi bacterium RBG_16_70_13 | reverse complement strand
CAACGCCGTCCATACGGCCCTCGCCTTCCCGGTCCTCGGCGAGGACGTCCTCATCTCCGGCGCCGGCCCCATCGGCCTGATGGCCAGCGCCGTCGCCCGCCATGCCGGGGCCCGCTACATCGTCGTCTCCGAGCCGAACGCCTTCCGCCGCGAGCTCGCCGCCCGGATGGGGGCGACGATCGTCGTGGACCCGACGCAGCGCGACCTCAAGGACGTCCAGGCGGAGCTCGGTATGGTCGAGGGCTTCGACGTCGCGATGGAGATGTCGGGCAACGCCGCAGCCCTGACGAGCGCGATCGCGAACATGGCCCACGGTGGCGGCATCGCGATCCTCGGCATCCCGACCGCCGAGATCCCGCTCGACGTCACGACGATCGTCTTCAACCAACTCTCGCTCCGGGGTATCTACGGCCGGGAGATGTACGAGACCTGGTACAAGATGTCGGTGATGCTCGGCTCGGGTCTCGACATCCGCCCGGCGATCACCCACCGCTTCTCCCACCGGGACTTCGAGGCCGCCTTCGCGGCGGCCCGCTCGGGCGACTCGGGCAAGGTCATCATGGATTGGACGGACTGAACCGATGACGAACGTGACGCAGCGGGATCCGCTGGCCTTCATCGAGACGGAGCTCGAGGACCTCCGGGCGAAGCACCTCTACCGCCCGCTGCGGGTCATGTCGAGCGAGCAGGGCCCGGTCGTGACCGTCGACGGGCGCGAGGTCATAAGCCTGTCCTCGAACGACTACCTCGGCCTGACGCATCACCCACGCCTGAAGGCTGCGGCGGTCGAAGGGGTCCGGGAGTTCGGGGTGGGGCCCGGCGCCGTCCGGACGATCGCCGGGACGATGGCCATGCACGAGGCCCTCGAGGCCGAGCTGGCCGCCTTCAAGGGCACCGAGGCCGTGCTCACCTTCCAGAGCGGCTTCACCGCCAACACCGGCGTCATCCCCACGATCACCGGTGAGGCCGACCTCATCGTGTCGGACGCGCTCAACCACGCCTCGATCATCGACGGCATGC
>MGOD01000024.1:4011-4474 GCA_001795245.1 Chloroflexi bacterium RBG_16_70_13 | reverse complement strand
AAGATCTACCCGCACGCCGACGTCGCTGGTCTGGAAGCCGTCCTCGCCGAGACGGCCGAGCGGGGCCGCGCCGACGGGTCGGGGCCGTACCGGCTGATCCTCGTCGTCACCGACGGGGTCTTCTCGATGGACGGCGACATCGCCCCGCTGCCGGGGATCGTCGAGCTCGCCGAGCGCTTCGGTGCGGCCGTCTTCGTCGACGACGCCCACGCTTCGGGCGTGCTGGGCCGGAACGGTCGCGGGTCCGTCGACCACTTCGGGCTCCACGGCCGGGTCGCGATCCAGGTCGGGACGCTGTCGAAGGCGATGGGCGTCCTGGGCGGCTACGTGGCCGGCTCGCAGGCCCTCCGCGACCTCCTCGTCCAGCGGGCCCGGCCATTCCTCTTTTCCACGTCCCACCCGCCGGCCGTCGTCGAAGCCTGCCGCGAGGCGATCCGGGTCATGGAGGAGGAGACATGGCGGA
>MGOD01000024.1:3308-3905 GCA_001795245.1 Chloroflexi bacterium RBG_16_70_13 | reverse complement strand
GGAGGCCGCGATCCGGTTCTCGGCACGCCTCTTCGAGGAAGGCGTCTTCGCGACGTCGGTCGTCTTCCCGACCGTGGCCCTGGACCAGGCCCGTCTCCGGACGATCGTCACCGCGGCGCTCACCGACGAGCACCTCGACCGGGCGCTCGGGGCCTTTGATCGCGTCGGCCACGAGCTGGGCCTCATCGCGGGGTGACGATCGAGGCGCTCGGAATCGCCGTGGAGCCCGGGCGGGACCTGCCGCTCGATTCGCACCTCCACACGGACCTCTCGCCGGACAGTGACGTCCCGATCGACGCCTACGCCGCGTTGGCCGTCGAGCAGGGGATCGCCGAGCTCGCGATCACCGACCACGTCGACTTCGATGCCCGCGACCCGGCCTACGACTTCGCCACCGTTGCCGACCGCGAGCGCTCGGTCCGCGATGCGGCCGAGCGCTGGGCGCCCCACGGCGTCGAGATCCGGTTCGGGGCCGAGCTGACGTACAACCGCGCCTGGGAGGCGGATCTCCGGGGGCATCTCGCCCGCCACCGCTACGACTTCACGATCGGCTCGGTCCACGACTGGCCGGACTCGCCGTACGTCCCATCGCGGGTC
>MGOD01000024.1:1831-3299 GCA_001795245.1 Chloroflexi bacterium RBG_16_70_13 | reverse complement strand
GCGACCGGCCGGCAGCTGGACGAGGTCCTCGCGCCCTACCTCGCGGAGGTCGCCGCGGCGGCGGGGTCCGGCCTGTTCGACACGATCGGCCACCTCGATGTCGTGCGCCGGTACCTTCACGGGAGCGTCAGCGCCGAGCAGATCTTCGGCGCGGTCGAGCTCTTCGAGCCTGCCCTCCGGGCCCTCGTCGAGTCGGGGACGGCGCTCGAGATCAACACGAGCGGCTACCGGCGGGAGGGCGGCGAAGCCTATCCCGGGCCGCCGCTCATCGCCCGCTACCACGAGCTCGGCGGCCGGGCCGTCACCGTCGGCTCCGACGCTCACCGGAAAGGCCACTTCGCGTCGGGGCTCGAGGCCGGGTATCGTGTCCTCGCCGAGGCCGGCTTCCCGGCGATCGCGTTCCGGCGTGGCGGAGATCGAGTCACCATCGCGCTCCCGGGCCGCGTGCGCGGCCAGGAGCGGCCTGCGGCGTCGCCTAACGCTGGGCGGGTTGGTTCGTTGTGAGATTGGACGACGAGGCGCTCGACCGACTCGTGCTCGAGGCCAAGCGGGGTGACCCGTGGGCCTTCGGGCGGCTCTTCGACGAGTACCACGAGCCGATCTATCGCTTCATCGCCAACCGCGTCAACCGCCCGAGCGACGCGGAGGACCTGACGCAGCTCGTCTTCGTCAAGGCCCTGGAAGCGCTCCCGCGCTACGAGCAACGGGGCGCTCCCTTCGGGGGCTGGCTCTTCCGGCTGGCCAGGAACACGATCATCGACCACGCCAGGACGCGCCACGATCACGCCGAGCTGGACGCTGCGGCGGACCGGGCGACGGACGAGGCGGGACCGGACGAGGTGACCCTGCTCCGGCAGGACCTCGACGCGGTGGCCAGGGCGCTCGCCGACCTGACGGACGAGCAACGAGAGGCCATCGAGCTCCGGTTCTTCGCCGGGCTCTCCGCCCGCGAGGCGGCCGAGGCGATGGGCAAGCAGGAAGGCACGGTCCGGGGCCTGCAATTCCGGGCCATCGCGTCCCTCCGGCGCTCGTTGGGCCTGGACCTGGACGTCGAGCCGATGCCGAAGGAACCCGCGCCCGGTCTCGGGGACCGGTGAGCCAGGAGCGACAGTTGAGCGACGAGCATCCGGGGACAGAAGAGCTGGCACGACGCCTGGAGGCGTTCGCGTCGGCGCGCCTGTCACCGAATCGCGCGGCGTCGGCACGGATCAGGGGCGCCGTCGTCGAGGAGGCGCGGATGCGCGCCCTCGAGACCTCCATCGGCAGCGCTCGGCACCGCCATCGTGCCGGCCCGCGCAGGTTCACCGCGCTGCTCCTGGCCGCCGGGCTGACGCTCGGCACGGCCGTCGCCGTGGCCGCCGGCTCGGCGCCGGGCGGGCCGCTGTACGGGCCGCGGATCTGGCTCGAGGCGGCGCTGCTTCCCGCCAACGCCAACGATCGGGCGCTCGAGCGAGTTCGCCAGATCGAA
>MGOD01000024.1:0-1819 GCA_001795245.1 Chloroflexi bacterium RBG_16_70_13 | reverse complement strand
GATGCGGAGCGAGCCGCCGCTTCCGGGGACGCGGTTGCGCTCGCAGCCGCGATCGAGGCGTATCAGGATGCCGTCGATGAGGCGATGGCCGAGGTCGGGACTGACGCTGACCGGCTGGCACGCCTCGAGGAGGCGCTCGGCCACCACGTCGCGGTCCTCGAAGCCCTCTCGGCCAGGCTCCCCGAGGCCGCCAACAATGGCATCGAACGGGCGATCGAGGCGAGCCAGAAGGCGGTCGAGAAGCTCGGCCAGACGAAGCACGGGCCAAACGCCACCGAGCCGGCCGCGCAGCCGACGGACAAGCCCGGAAGGACGCCCGAGCCGGGCGCGACCGAGCGGCCCGGCCACACGCCTCGCGGCGGCCCCGCGACCTCCCCGCAGGGATAGGCGCCTCCGCGTCCGCGCGAAACGCGCCCGTCACCGGGCAGGCCACCGTCACGCGGACCGCGCGGCCGCTGTCGACGGGCTACCCTCGTCGGAATGGTGACGGCGTGGCGCGCCCGTGAATCCCCTGGTCCTGCATGCGGCTGACCGTCGTTGGTGCCGGGCCGGCGTATTCGGACGCCCGCGGCGCCGTCGGGGCCTGCTACCTGGTCCGGTCCGGCGACGGCGCGATCGCCCTGGACCTGGGCCACGGCGCCTTCGCCGGGCTCGCAGCCAGGATCCCGCCCGAGCGGCTCGAATCCGTAGTGATCAGCCATCTCCACCCCGACCACTTCGTCGACCTCGTCCCGCTCCGGCACTACCTCCGCTACCACGTCCAACCGGTGGGCCGAGTTCGGGTGGATGCCCACCCGGACCTGGCCGATCGCCTGGACGCGCTCCACGCCGAGCCGGGCTTCACCACCGGGGCGCTCGACGTCATCGCCCTCGAGCCGGGCGTGCGCCGTTTGGGCGCATTCACCCTCGAGGCCGCCCGGGTAACCCACACACAGGACAGCTTCGGTTTCCGAGTATCGGGCGGGCCATCGACGCCAGGCCTCGTCTACTCCGGCGACGTTGGCGTCGCCGAGGATCTCCGGCCGCTCGTGAGGCCCGGCGACACCCTCCTGATCGAGGTGTCGTTCGGGCCGGGCCCGGTCCCGCCCGGCGCCGCCCATCTCGACGGTCCGGCGGTCGGCGCGCTGGCGAGCGGGACAGCCGCCGGTCGGGTCCTCCTCACCCACCTCCTGATGGGTCGCGATCCAGCGGCCACGATCGCCTCCGTCGAGGCGCGGTTCGAGGGGCCCGTCGAGCTCGTCGAGCCGGGTTTCGAGACGACGATCTGAGGCAGGAATCCGACGACCGGGATGCGGGCACTGCATCCCGGTCGTCAGGGCGTCGGGGACAGCAGCCCCGACCGGCTACTCCGTCGCGTCGGACTCGCGACGCCGGCTCGGGGCGAGGAGGACGGCTCCGCCGCCGAGGCAGGCGAGGCCGAGGATGATGAAGATCGAGGTTCCGCCGACCAGGATGTCGGAGGCGGCATCGGTTGCGGGGAGTTCGATGTCCACGCCCCTCGACAGGTCGGCGAGAACGGCCTGATTCGGGTCATCGGTCGCGGCCGGCGGATCGGTCGGGTCGACGACCGTCTCTTCGCCCGGCGGGTCGGCCGGCGGGTCGGTCGGCTCGACGAGGGTCTCCTCGGCACGCGGATCGGTCGGGTCCACGAGGGTCCCATCGGCTGGCTGGTCGTCCGGTGGGTCGGTCGGCTCGACGAGGGTCTCCTGGACCGTGGGCTCGGCAGTCGGCTCCGCCGTGGGCTCAACGGTCGGCTCGGGCGTGGGCTCGGGCGTGGGCTCCTGAGTGGGTTCAGCCGTGGGCTCTACGGTCGGCTCGG
>MGOD01000023.1:13905-18948 GCA_001795245.1 Chloroflexi bacterium RBG_16_70_13 | reverse complement strand
TCCGGGCCACGGTCCTGATCGAGACGATCCACGCGGCGTTCGAGATGGACGAGATCCTGTGGGAGTTGCGCGAGCACGCCGCGGGACTCAACGCCGGGAGATGGGACTACCTGTTCTCGTGCATCAAGACGTTCGGCGCGCGGCCGCCGGCCGTCCTGCCCGACCGCGCCCAGCTGACGATGACCGTGCCGTTCATGCGGGCCTACACGGAGCTGCTCGTCGCGACGTGCCACCGGCGCGGCGCCCATGCGATCGGGGGCATGGCGGCGTTCATCCCGTCGCGACGGGACCCCGAGGTCAACGCGACCGCGATGGCCCGGGTCCGCGACGACAAGGTCCGCGAATCGAGCGACGGGTTCGATGGGACGTGGGTCGCCCATCCCGATCTCGTGCCGCTCGCGACGGAGGTCTTCGACGGCGTGCTGGGCGCGGCCCCGCACCAGAAAGGCCGCCTCCGGGACGACGTTCGCGTCTCCGCGGCGGAGCTCCGCGACATCCATGTCGACGGCGGCCGGGTGACGGAGGCCGGGGTGCGCCTCAACGTATCGGTCGCGCTCCAGTACCTCGACGCGTGGTTGGGCGGCAACGGCGCCGCCGCGATCAACAACCTCATGGAGGACGCGGCGACCGCCGAGATTTCGCGCTCGCAGCTGTGGCAGTGGCGAGTAACGCGGGCCCCGCTCGACGACGGCCGGCCGCTGACCGCCGATCGCTACCGCGCGATCCGCGACGAGGAGCTCGCCGCCCTTCGCGGGCGCGGTACCGGCGCCGGCGCGGGGCACCTCGCCGACGCTGCCGGGATCCTCGACGCCCTCGTCCTGGCCGACGACTTCGAGGCGTTCCTCACCCCGCGCGCCTACGCGCTCCTCGACTGAGACGAATACGTCTCGGTCGGGCCGCCCGCACCAGCCTTCGACCCCTCGAATTCCAGCCAGGCCGTCGCTAGGCGCCCTTGGCGCCACTCGCCCCCCCCGAATTCCAGCCACGCTGTCGCTACAGGGCCCTTGGCCCGCCATCCGAGCTGGGCCGCGACCGCCGAACCCGCTTCCGGGGCGCGAGATGCTGCATAGCGCTGGTCTCACGAGGGTTGGAGAGGAAGAACAGCGCTAGCTGCCGTCGATCCGGGTCACGACCCCATCGTCGAGCGGCGTGGCCGTCATCGGGGAACGCCGACCGCAGCAGCGGGTCCAGCGCCTGGACCCGCCGTCGGTTCATGGCTGAGTCGGCGAACACGACCCACGCGCTGACGGTGTCCGGCGCTGGCCAGCCGCGACCTTCCGCGATCTGGCGCGCCAGACGAAGCCGACGGTCCATGGTCCCGAGCAGCTCGTTCGCGTCCACGAGCTCGGTCTTGAGCTCGACGATCAGGAGTGCCCGGCGAGCGGGATGCCACGCCAGGATGTCGATGACCCCGCGCTCGCCGAAGTGATTGAACGATGCCTCGGGCACGATCTCCCAGCCGACGCCTGTCAGGCGCCGGACGAGGAGCGCGCCCATCGCGGCGTGCCGTCCGTGGACGAGCCGGTCGAGGTCACCGCCTCGCCAGCGAACGACGAAGTCGAGCTTGACTTCCAGCGCCTCGCAGGCTCGCCTCAGCGTCCCGACACTGACTTGGTCAAGGTGGCCACGCTCAATAATCGAGTACGTTGCCCTCGAGATTCCGGCGCGCTCCGCGACATCCTGCTGCCGCTCGTTGCGTTTGAGTCGAACTCGCCGCAGCGCCTGGCCGACCGCGACCCCATCCATGGCCCCAAGGGTGGCGGCCGACGCTTACCTGCCGCTTACCGCTCCGGGAGCGCGTGCGGCTCGAGGACGACGTCCCAGTGGGCCTCGAGGAGCGAGAAACGGCGCTGTTCGTCGGCCTTGAACGTCGCCTGGTCCGGGTAGAGGCGGCGCGCGATCTCCGCGTCGGAGTGCTCCTCGACGGCGGCCCAGTCGCGGTACGTGATCGTGACGAGGAAGTCCCAGTCGGCCCGGCCGTCGCCATGGAAGCGCGGCTTCGATGCCGTGACGTCGAGGAAGCGTCCTTCGGCGAGCTGCTTGCGCAGGATCGGCCAATGGTTGCGGTCGAACAGCCCGACGAACTCGTCGTGGGCGCCCCACTTCGTCCGGTAGTAGTAGGCGATCGTCACCGGTCCGTCGCTGGCCATGGCGGCCTCCTCATCTTGCGTCTCGGTCAATTGCCCGCGCCCTCGCGCTCGACGAAGCGACCATAGCCTCGATCGCCGACAAACGCGCCATCGCGGATGACCGTGCGGCCACGGACGAACACGGACCGGACGGTGCCGGCGACCTCGAAGCCCTCGTACGGCGTGTAGTCGCTCGTGTGGTGGAGGTCGGCGGCCCAAATCGCCCGCCGCGCGGAGGCATCGAAGAGGACGAGATCGGCGTCCCTCCCGACCTCGATGGCGCCTTTCCGTGCCAGGCCGAATCGCCGGGCTGGCGTCGTCGCGAGCACGTCGACCAGGCGCTCGACAGTGAGCCGCCCGCGAGCGACGCCTTCGGCATACGCGATCGCGAGCAGCGTCTCGATGCCCGGGGCGCCGTTGCTGATCCGGTCGAAGGCCACGCCACGGAGCGCGTCGCCCTTCTCGACTGCCGCTCGATCGGGGACGTGATCCGTGGCGATCAGGTCGAGGTCGCCGGCAGCGAGCCCCGCCCACATGGCGTCGCGGTCCGCGGCCGTCCGCAGAGGCGGCGAAATGACGACCTTTGCGACCTCGAGCTCGTCGGACGCCTCGTATCGCTCCTCGGTCAGGGCCAGGTAGTGCGGGCACGTCTCCGCGGACACCGGCAGGCCGAGCGCCTTCGCCTCGCGAACGTGCCGGAGGGCGTCGGCTGACGAGAGGTGGACGACGTGAACTGGCGCATCGGCCGCGCGTGCGAAAGCCATCGCCCGCGCCGTCGCCACGCCCTCGGCGTAGGCCGGCCGTGATGTCGCGTGGTAACGCGCTGCCGTGTTACCACGGTGCAACGCTGAAGCGACGGCGGCGTCGATGATGACCGGGTCCTCGCAGTGGACCTGGAGCATCCCGCCGCGTCGAGCGAGGACGCCCATCGCCTCGAACAGCCGGACGTCGTCGAGCCGAAAGTCGAAGACCATGAACGCCTTGGCCGTCGAAACGCCCGCGTCGACCATCGCCGGGAGCTCGGCGACCGGGTCGTCCATCCGGCCCGAGATCGCGACGCTCACGGCGTAGTCGATCGCGCTGTCGTGCTCCGTCGCCGCCCGCCACTCGCGCAGGCCCGCCATGAGCGATCGCTCGGCCGCGGGCGACGAGCCCGTGCCCGGGTTGTTGAAGGCCAGGAACGTCGTCGTCCCGCCGAACGCCGCGGCGACCGAATCCTGGAAGAAGCGATCGGGTTCGGCGTCCGTCGCGACGCGGGTGTGGGTATGGACGTCCACCATGCCCGGCAGCACGAGCAGTCCCGTGGCGTCGACGACCTCGGTGGAGGCGGCCAGACCCGAGAGATCGGCCTCGATCGCCTCGATCCGCCCCCCGTCGATTGCGACGTCCGCGCGGCTCGATCCGCCCGCCGTGACGACGGTGCCGCCGACGATCAGGAGGTTGCTCACCTAGTCGTCGCTGCCACCGTCGTCGCTGCCGCCGTCGTCGCTGCCACCGTCGTCATCGTCAGCTTCGTCGCGATCATCCGGCGAACCGGATGCGTTCATCGGCCCCGAGTCGTCCCGCACGCCAGCAGCCATGGTGTCCTCGACCGGCCGCCGATCGTCGTCCCGGTCGTCGGACCCACCGCCGAACAGGACCCCCAGGATCCGCCGCAACCAGTCCACCTAGGCCACCTCCTCGATTCGCACCCGCTGGGCACCTTCCCAGAGCGCTCGGCGGCCGACCTCGCGGAGGCGATCCTGCCAGCCGTCGTCCGGGACGATCGAGGCGAAGTGGTTGGCCGCCAGCTGGCCGACCTTCGATGACGTCGTGCAGGCGCCGTACGGGAAGAAGATCTCGCACTCGCTGATCCCGCCCGGGTACAAGGCGAGCATCCCGGGCGAGGGGTGCGAGGTGTGGTTCTCGAAGTCGATCCCCGGACGGAAGTCTCCGTACGGGATCCAGGTCGACTCGCCCGACCAGCGGCAGTGGATCAGGCGCGAGTCGATCGGCAGCATCCGCCGGATGGCCTCGATCGTCGCCGGCGCGGCGGGCTCCCAGCGGGCGGTAAAGTGGAGGTCGTCGCCGACCGTGATCTCCAGCACTCCCATGTCCGGAGGATACGTGGCCAGCAGCGGCCCGGATACACCCGACCTGCCCCAGACCGCGTCGTCCGACATCCCGACGATGCCGACGATCTCGACCCACGTCCTCGACACCGAGGCGGGCGCGCCGGCCCGTGGCGTCCACGTGAGCCTCTACAAGCTCGGCGAGGACGACCGGCCGATTCGCCTGACCCAGGCCCTGACCGACGACGACGGCCGGATCCGCGATCTCCTTGGGCGGCCGATGTCGACGGGCATCTACCGGCTCGAGTTCAACCTCGCCGGCACCCGCGGGCCGGGCACGGGCGGCGATCGCTTCTTCCGGCGCCTGACGCTCGAGCTCCGGGTGGACGACGTCGCCCGCTCGTACCACGTGCCGCTGCTCCTCGCCCCGTTCGCCCTCACGACCTATCGCGGTACCTGAATCGGTCGTGCCACGCTAGGTGGCACGGGGTCGGCCGAGGATCCGCGCCATGGAAGCCCGCAGCCTCTCCGAGCCCCGCCTCGTGGCCCTCCCGAATCGCGCCGAGCCGACCGTCCGGGTCGCCCCGGACCGCATCACGATCGAGCAGCTCGTGGTCGCGGACGCGGGGCTCGCCGCGTGGCTGGCCGACCAGCCGATGGACGATCACGCGATCCTCGTAGAGCGGGCCATGCGGATCGGGCTGATGGCGATCCAGAGCGTCGGGGTGACCCTCAACGTCGACGCCGTCCGGGCCGAGTTCGAGCGTCTCGCCGACGGCCAACGGGTCATGACCGAGCGGGCGGCCGAGGCCCTCGAGCAGACCCTCCGGGCCAACTTCGCCGACGGCGAGGGCCGCCTGCCT
>MGOD01000023.1:3346-13892 GCA_001795245.1 Chloroflexi bacterium RBG_16_70_13 | reverse complement strand
TGGAGGCGTTCCTCGGCGATCGGGGCAAGCTCCAGGCGACGGTCCGCGAGCTCTTCGACCCCGAGCGCAAGGACTCGGCCCTCGGCCGGCTCTCGAGGATGCTCGAGGCCTACTTCGACGGCGACGCCTCGCGACTGGCGACGCTGCTCGACCCGACCCGGATGGGCTCGCCGCTCCACCAGTTCAGGAGCGAGATGGCGGCCGGCTTCAAGGCCATTGAGGAGAAGCTCGTCGCGATCGAGGCCGCGGCCACGGCGCGCGCCGGCGAGCGAGCGAAGTCCGCGGCCAAGGGCGGCGACTTCGAGGCGCTCCTCGAGGACCTCCTGGCGGAGATCGCCCGCGGCGCCAACGATCTCCTCGACCGGACAGCGACGGACGCCGGTGACAAGGGCCGGTCCAAGAAGGGCGACTTCGTCCTCACCCTCGACCCGAACCTCACCCACGGCGCCGACCTGCGGGTCGTGATCGAGGCGAAAGACCGCCGGATGTCGGGCCGCGAGATGCGCGATGAGCTCCGCGAGGCCCGCACCAACCGCGACGCGGCCGTCGGGCTCGTCGTCTTCACCCCCGACCATGCCCCGGCCGGCATCGCCCCCTTCGACGTTCGAGCCGGCGATGTCTACTGTGTTATCGACCCGATCGCGCCCGACGCAGCCACCCTTGAGGCCGCGGTCCGGCTTGCCAGGCTCCTCGCCCTGGCGAGCCTCCGGGAGCGCCAGGCCGAGGTCGACGCGGCGGCGATCGGCGAGGCCCTCATCGCGATCTGCGAGCAGCTCGAGCCGATCCGCGGCATGAAGGTCCAGCTGACCTCGATCGGGACGACCGCCGGCCAGGTCGCGGCCGCGCTCGACAGGCTCCGGGACGGGATCCTCGCCCAGATCCGGGCGGCGGAACGGGAGATCGCCGCAGTTCGCTGACGCGTGTCCGGCCGCAACGCCGCGACGGTCGCTGTTGTCGGCCCAATTGCGATCGGGTGGTATCGTCCTGTCCCGGCTCCGCCGTCCATGGGAGCCGCTGAGCACGAGGACCTGCCGTGGCGCGCTCGATGTGGAAGGGGGCCATCCAGTTCGGCCTCGTCACCATCCCGGTCAAGCTCTACGTCGCCACCGAGTCACGGGCCGGGGTGAGCTTCAACATGCTCCACGCCGAGGACCTGTCCAGGATCCAGATGAAGATCTTCTGTCCGGTCGAGGAGGAGATCATCTCCCGGGCCGACACGGTCAAGGGCTTCGAGTACGCGCCGGGCGAGTACGTCGTCATCACCGACGAGGACCTCGAGTCGCTGCCCCTCAAGACCGTCCGCTCGATCGAGATCGAGCAGTTCGTCGAATCCGAGGCGGCGGCAACGCACACCAAGTTCGTGAAGCAGGCCTACTACATCGAGCCCGACAAGATCGGCCGCAAGGCGTTCGCACTCCTGAAGGCGGTGCTCCAGGACAAGGGCCTCACCGCGATCTGCAAGGTCGTCATCAAGGACCGTGAGGCCCTCGCCGCGCTCGATCCGTACGAGAACACGATGGTCCTCTCGACGCTCTACTGGCCGGACGAGATCCGGGCCTTGGGCGAGCTCGACCTGCCCGAGGAGGAGCCCGAGGTCAAGGCGGCCGAGAAGGCGATGGCCGAACAGCTCGTCGGCTCGATGACCGGCGAGTTCGACCCGGCCGGCTATCAGGACGAGTATCGGACCGCGCTCATGCAGATCATCGAGTCGAAGGTCGAGGGCAAGGAAGTAGTCGCCGTCCCGGCAGCCGAGGAGCCGTCCAACCTCGTCGACCTCATGGCCGCCCTCGAGGCCAGCGTCAAGGCCGCCAAGGCCGCTCGCGAAGCGGGCACGCCGCCGCCGACCTCGGTGGCCGAGGCGAAGGCCAAGAAGGCCGACTCGGCGAAGGGCCGGGCGAGCGCCCCGGCCGAGGAGGCCGAGGAGGCCAAGCCCGCCCGCCGCCGGAAGAGCGCCTGACGCCCCACCCGGGGCCCTCGCCACGCCGGATGCCGCTCCAGGAGTACCGGCGCAAGCGGAACTTCGGGCGGACGCCGGAGCCGGCCGGAGATGCCGCTCCATCCGCGGGTGGCGCCTCAGCGTCGCGCGGCCGCTTCGTCGTCCAGCGCCATCGGGCCACCCGCCTCCACTACGACTTCCGCCTCGAGATCGACGGCGTCCTCGTCTCCTGGGCAGTGCCCCGCGGTCCCACTCTGGACCCGAAGGCCCGCCGGATGGCCGTCCACGTCGAGGACCACCCGATCGAGTACCTCGACTTCGAAGGCGTCATCCCGAGGGGCCAATACGGTGCCGGTGACGTCATCGTCTGGGACTGGGGCACCTGGCAGGCCGAGGCGGAGACTCCCGACGGGCGGCGGGGCGTCACCGACGGTGAGCTCAAGTTCAGCCTCGAGGGACAGAAGCTCAAGGGCCGCTTCACGATCGTCCGGACGAGCGGGCGCGGCCGGGGTGGCGCCGGGCGCGCCGACGACCCCTCCGCCCGGCCCTTCGAGGATGACGAGGCCGAGCAGTGGCTCCTCATCCACAAGCGCGGCGAGACGTCGAGCCCCGGCTGGGACGCCGAAGACCACCCCCAGAGCGTCAAGACCGGCCGGACGAATGACGAGGTCCTCGCCAATCGCGACGCGGTCTGGGTCAGCGAGGCGCCGGCCGCGACCGCCCGGATCGACCTCGCGAACGCGATCGAGGCGCCGATGCCCGCCTTCATCGAGCCGATGGCCGCGACGCTCGCCGACCGGCCGTTCCGTGACGGAGACTGGCTGTTCGAGGTCAAGTGGGACGGCTACCGCCTCCAGGCCGTGGTCCGCGACGGCAAGGTCCGGACGTACACCCGCAACGGCAAGGACGGCGAGACGTACTTCCCCCGGCTCCTCGTCCCGCCGACCTGGATCGAGGCTCGCGAGGCGATCGTCGACGGCGAGGTCATCGCCGTGGACGAGGCCGGCCGCCCGGCCTTCTCGCTCCTCCAGGAGCGCCTCGGGACGAAGGGGCCGGGCGGCGGGGCCGCAGCGGGTCTCGTCTACCAGGCCTTCGACCTCCTCTACCACGACGGCCGGTCGCTCCTGCGCGTGCCCCTCGAGGATCGCAAGCGGCTCCTCCGCGCGGTCCTTCGCGAGGATCGCCGGGTCCGCTACGCGAGCCACGTCGAGACCGAGGGCATTGCCTTCCTCGAGGCAGTCGCCGCCCAGGAGCTGGAGGGAGCGATCGCCAAGCACCGCCGCTCGGTCTACGAGCCGGGCACCCGCTCGCGGGCATGGCTGAAGCTCAAGATCCGGCCCGAGCAGGAGCTCGTGGTTGGTGGCTGGACGCCGGGCGAGGGGAACGCGAAGGACCTCGGCGCGCTCGTCGTCGGGTACTACGAGCGCGACGGCGACGGTGCGCGCGGCACCGGCACGGACGGCGCGGCCGGCACGGAACGTGCGGGGACGCCCCGCCTCCGGTTTGCCGGCAAGGTCGGGTCCGGCTTCACCGGCAAGACCCGGGCCGACCTCCGTCGCCGCCTCGCGGACCTCCAGACGGCGAGCCTGCCGTTCGACCCGCCGCCGCCGAAGGACTATCGCGGCCGCTGGGGCGGCGATCTCGCCGGCGTGACCTGGGTCCGCCCAGAGCTCGTCATCCGCGCCGAGCTCGGCGGCTGGACCCGCGAGGGCATCGTCCGCCAGGCCGCCTTCAAGGGGATCGAGGCGGGCAGGGACCCACTCGAGGTCACGCGCGAACGCGCGGTCGCCACGTCCGCGACGGTCCGGGAGGTCGAATCCCAACTGCCGGCGACGGAACCGGCGACCATTGGCGCCATGGCCGACACCCACCTCCACCCCTGGGCAGCCACGGACACCGAGCTCGACGCCCTGGCGAAGCTCGGCAGGGAAGGCCTCTGGCGGATCGGGGGGGAGGATCTCAAGCTGACGAACCTCGAGAAGCCGCTCTTCCCGGCGGTCGAGGGCGACGAGGCGGCCGGCCCGATCACGAAGCGGGAGCTCATCGGTTACTTCGCCCGGATCGCGCCGGTCATGCTGCCCCACCTCGCCGAGCGACCCCTGAACCTCCATCGATTCCCGGACGGGGCCGCCGGCGGCGGCTTCTGGCAGAAGGACCTCAAGCCCACCGACCCGTCCTGGCTCCGACGCTGGCGCGAGGTCGGGGTCGAGGCCCGCGAGGCCAACGAGCACGTCGTCGCCGACCGGGTCGCGACGCTCTGCTGGCTCGCCAACCAGGCGGCCTTCGAGGTCCACGCCTGGACGTCACGCCTCGATGCGCCCTTCCGGCCCACGTTCGCGCTCATCGACATCGATCCCGGGACGAGCACGACCTGGGACGAGACGTTGACCCTGGCCCGACTCTTCCGGACGGCCCTCGGCCACCTGGGCGTCCGCGGCTACCCCAAGGTCACGGGCCAGCGCGGGATCCAGGTCTGGGTCCCGATCGTCCCGAAGTACGACCACGGCCAGACGACTGATTGGGTCGAGAAGGTGTCGCGGGCGGTGGGCGCGGTCGTCCCGGACCTGGTGTCGTGGGAGTGGTCGAAGCGCAACCGCGGCGGCCGGGCCCGCCTCGACTACACCCAGAACTCGCCGATCAAGACCCTCGTTTCGCCGTACGCCGTGCGACCGGCCCCGGGCGGCCCCGTCTCGGCGCCGATCGCCTGGGAGGAGCTCGACGACCCCGACCTCAAGCCGAACTCCTGGACGATCCGGACGATGCTGGACCGGGTTGCGACCGTGGGCGACCTCTTCGCCGGCGCCCAGACGGACCTCCAGGAGCTGCCGCCGGTCTGAACCACGGCGCCATCGCCGACCTCAGACAGTCGCCACCCGTGTGGTCGACACGCCGGCGCCCGAGCGCTGCGCCTCCCGCGTCATGAGCACGACCACGGCCAGGAACCACGCGACGAACAGCACGCCCCCGATCGGGATGATGGCCTCGGGCACAGGCGCGACGGGCACGAAGGCCTTGATCCAGCGGGAGATCATGACGAGCACGCCGAGCCAGCCGAGCCAACGCGGCAGCGACCCGCCGAGGGCCGCGATGGAGAACGCACCGATCCATGCGCCTTCGAGGACGTCGGCCCCGCCGTTGTAGATCAGGTCGTACAGCCGGAACAGCGTCGCGAACGTAGCGGGATCGCCGTCGGCGGCCTGCACGAGCATGGCCCCCAGCGCCCCCGAGACGAGGTAGACGGGCGCCGTCACGATGAGCACCATCAGTCCGAGATCCGCGAAGGTCCGGGCGCGAGCGTCGCCGCCCGAAACGAGGACGGATCGGAGGCCGTAGGCGAAGGCCAGGATCGCCAGGATCCCGACGAACACGGCGAGCACGCCGTTGATGAGGGCGAATTCGGGATGCCTGAAGTAGGCCATGACGACAGCGGGGTCGGTAAGCACGGTCGGGGGCTGTCCCGCGAGCGCCATCGGGACGACGATCAACGCGACCGTCACACCGATGAAAGCGATCCAGCCGGCCACGGCGCCAAGTCGCACCTCGAACGAGGCTCCCATCTCGCACCTCCTGCCCCAGCGACCGTTGGTAGAATGGCGTTCTTATAGCAGAATGGCATTCTACCTGTCAATATCGTGTCCATGACAGACGGGCCATCCCAGACCGGGGAGAGTCGACGGGCTGCCGGTCGTGCTGAGACGCGAGCGCGAATCCTCGCGGCCG
This sequence comes from Chloroflexi bacterium RBG_16_70_13, assembly GCA_001795245.1. GTDB lineage: Bacteria > Chloroflexota > Limnocylindria > Limnocylindrales > CSP1-4 > UBA5189. The sequence goes on along the minus strand of MGOD01000023.1, from coordinate 8,236 downwards.
CACAGGAGCTCATCCCAACCGCGGAGACCTCGCTTCCGGTCAGCGCGATCGCCCGACATGCCGGCGTCGCCATCCAGACGGTCTATGACCAGTTCGGCTCGAAGGGCGGCCTGTTGATCGCCGTTGTGAACCAGATCCAGCAATCTCGCGGGCTGTTCAAGGCGTTCGGGGAGGTCTTCCGGAGCCCGGACGGTGAGACGGCGATGCGGCGCATGATCGAGGCGACGGTCTCGTTCTGGGATGGCGCCTGGCCGTACGTCGAGTTTCTGCTCCGGTCGCGGAGGATCGATCCCGTTGTGGCGCGGGAGATGGACTTCATCGACCGCCTCCGGCATGCGCATTACTGGGCGATCGTCAGGCAGCTCGAGGCTGAAGGACGGCTCCGGGCCGGACAGACCGCTGACATGGCCGCTGATCAGGCATTCGCGCTCACGACACCGACGATCTATGAGGAGCTCGCAGTCCGGCGGGAGGGGACGGCCCACGACGCCGTCGAGACGACGACGCGCGCCGTCCTCGGGGCGATCCTCGAGCCGGGACTCGCGGTTGCGCCGATCGTGCAGCCGCCAGCTGGGCTGCGCTGGAGCAGGCAGCGGCGGCACGCGCCAGGGAGGCGGGCTCGGATCCGGCGCGTCTCTCATCTGAATGGGCGGGCAGCGGTCCGACGATCCGTCCAAGCGACACGGCTCCGAGGCTAGCTAGACCAGCGGAACGACCTCGCGCATAAATGCCTCTGCGTCGCGGGCGAGCGGTTCCGGCTCGCGGGTCGGGAACGTCAGTGCCAGGTGGCCCACGCCGAGAGCAGCGAACGTCCGGACCTCGGACGCGACCTCCTCGGGCGTTCCGCGCATGGCGTAGCCGTCGTCCGGCTCGTTCGAGTTCAGGCGGACCCGGACCCGGGCGGACAGGGCCGGCATCGGCCGGTCGGCCTCCTCGGCGGCCGCCCGGATGACCGCCAGCCGGGGCTCGTACGCGGACGGGCTCGTGGCCGACGAGTGGTACGTATCCGCCAGGCGGCCGACCCGTCGAAGGGCCGCCTCCTGGCGGCCGCCGATCCAGATCGGCACATGGCCACCCTGCTCCGGCAGCGGCCCGAAGACGAAATCGTCGAAGGTATGGAATCTGCCGTGGAAGGGCCAGTCAGCGCCGGACCAGAGATGGCGCCACAGCCGGATCGTCTCGTCCGTGTAGACGCCGCGGACCTCGAAGCGCTCGGCGACACCGACGTTCGCGAACTCGGCCCGGCTCCAGCCCACGCCGACGCCGACGATGAGCCGGCCGTGCGACAGGTTGTCGATCGTCGCCAGCTCCTTGGCCAGGACCACGGCGTTGCGCATCGGGACGACCACGACGCTCGCCCCGAGGCGGACGGTCGACGTCCGCCCGGCGAGGTAGGCGAGGGTGGTGACCGCCTCGAAGATCGTCCCGTAGTCCTCGGCCGCGCTCGCGTCGACGAGGAGGTGGTCGGTCGTCCAGACGTCGGTGAAGCCGAGGCGCTCGGCGATCTCGCCGGCGGCATCGATGCCCTCGCGGGTGGCGTCGTCGCCGAGGGAGGGGAGGATCAGCCCATAGTCCATCACCTCGGATGCTACGACGAGCGCCCGGCCGGAGCCGGCGGCACGCCGAGCCTGCCATAACGTTTACGTAAACGGCAAGGTTGTAGTAGGATGCGGCCGTGAGCATCGAGGTCGAAACTCCCACCGGCGCTCGCCTCCTGAAGATCAACGAGGTGGCCACCGAGGTCGGCCTGACGGCCCGCTCGATTCGCTACTACGAGGAGCTCGGGCTCCTGAAGCCGGCGGCTCGCTCGGAGGGCGCCTACCGTCTCTACGACGCCGACGACGTCGAGCGGCTGCGATTCATCCGGGCCCTCCGCGACGACGCAGGGTTCAGCCTGGCCGAGATCGGGCGGTTGCTCGAGGACGAGGCGGCGCGGGCTCGCAACCGGGAGCGCTTCAGGACCGCGACAGACCCTGCCGAGCGCCGCGCCGCGCTGGCCGACGCCCTGGTCCGGATCGACGACCAGGTCGCGATCCTGCGCGAGAAAGAGGGTCGTCTCCGGGCCATGATCGCGGAGGCCGAGGGGCGCCGCCGTCATATCGCGGAGCACCTCGCCGACCTCGACGCCGGCCGTGAGCCTCGCCACGTGCACGAATCCGGCGGTGTAGCGCGATGACGATCGGGCGGCCCACCCGCGCCGCCATCCTCGGCTTCCGTGGCTGGCGGGCCCTCCGCCACCGCAACTTCCGGCTCTTCTTCGCCGGCCAGCTCGTGTCGCTCATCGGGACTTGGATGCAGTCCGTCGCCCAGGCCTGGCTGGTCCTGCAGCTGACCGGCAGCCCCTTCTACCTCGGGCTCCTCGCGGCCGCCCAGTTCGGGCCGGTCCTCGTCCTCGGGCTCTTTGGCGGGCTCATCGCCGACGGCCTGCCGAAGCGTCAGACGCTCATCGCCACCCAGACGATCTCGATGATCCTCGCCTTCGTCCTCTTCGGGCTGACCGCGACGCACGCCGTCCACGTCAACCACATCCTCGTCCTGGCCCTCCTGCTCGGCTGCGTCAACGCGATCGACATGCCGACCCGCCAGGCGTTCGCCGTGGAGATGGTAGGTCGCGGGGACATCGGCAATGCCGTCGCCCTGAACTCGGCCGTCTTCAACGGCGCCCGGGTCCTCGGTCCGGCGATTGCCGGCATCACGATCGGCCTGACCGACATCTCCGTCGCCTTCCTCATCAACGGCCTGAGCTTCCTCGCCGTGATCGCGGCGTACGTCGTCATGGACGAGCGGGCCATCGCGATGTCGCCCCGGCTGGCCCGGCCCACGACCGTCGGCGGGGTCGTCGCGGACCTCGGCGAGGGGCTTCGCTACGTCCGGACGACGCCGTTCGTACTCCTGCCGATCCTCGTCCTCGGGCTCGTGGCGACCTTCGGGATGAACTTCTCGGTCGTCGTGCCGGCCCTGGCCCGGGACATCCTCCACGTCGGCGCGTCCGGCTTCGGGTTCCTCATGGCTGCGAGCGGGGTGGGCTCGCTCATCGTCGCCCTGGCGATCGCCTTCGGTCGCCGGACCCGGCCGGCGCTCATCGGCCTCGGTGGCGCGGCGCTGGGGATCGCCGAGCTCGTGCTCGCGTTCTCGGGCTCGTACGGCCTGTCTCTCGTCGCCATGTTCGTCGTCGGCCTCGGCGGCATCGGCATGGCCGCGACGGCGAACACGACGATCCAGCTCAACGTGCCCGACCAGCTCCGGGGCCGGGTCATGAGCGTCTACACGACGGTCTTCGCGGGCTCCACGCCGGTCGGTGGGCTCATCGCCGGCGGCCTCGCGGCGGCCTTCGGCGTGCCGATCGCCGTCGCCGTCGGCGGCGCGCTGAGCGTCGTCGCCGGCCTGGCGGGCTACGCCTGGTACCGGCGGATCCGGACGGCCTTCCGCCCGGCGTCGATGGCGCCCGCCGTGTCCGACGAGCTCGTCGTGCCGGCCGATCTGGCGGTGCCCCCCGAGCTCGCAGTGCCGGTCGAGCCCGCGTCGCCGGCGGACCCTGTGGTCATCCCGGGGCGGGGCGGTACGGTAGCCGAAGGAGCGCCAGAATGGGCTCGCCGGTCGTCTGCGCCAGGCTGACTGGGCCCGCGTTGGCAGCCGGGCCTGCGGTGGCCTGGGCAGGGACGTCCCGCGTCGCCAGGCCAGCGATCCGGAGCTCGATCGAGACGTCGTCGCGTCCCGGGTGGTTGGGGTCGTAGATCCGGATCGTCGCCCGGGCCGGCCCCGCCTCGTAGGCGAAGCCGAGCACCTGGTGGTTCTTCGTCAGCGCGAACGGGTTGACCGCGGCAGAGCGGACGAGGCCGAGCATCGCCGGCCGTCCGGCATCGAGGTCGGCGCGGATCGCCCGCCATGCCCGAACCTGGTCGCCGGCTGACCAGAGCCCGGCCCCGCAGCGCGCGGCCGCCCACCAGAATCGCAGCGGCGTCCGGCCCAGCTCGAGCGAGACCAGCTGGCGCCACGCGATCTCATCGAACAGCGGCGTCCCCTGCGCCGGCGGCGCGGCGTCCGCGGGCGGCAGCTCACCGCGGAGGAACCGGTCGGCGGCGGCGAAGCACATCCCGCCGCACAGGCCCTCGGCGACCTCGCCGATCCCCACGCGGAGGTAGCGAGCCCGGAGCTCGAAGGCCGGCCCCGCCGGCCAGCGGTTCTGGAAGGCGAACCCGTTCCGCGAGGGGAGGAAACCGGGGACGGCCGTGGATCGCATGCGCTCACGGTACCGCGATCGGGCGATCCGGCGATCGGGCGACTCGGGATCTGGCGGGCTGGCGGGCTGGCGGGCTGGCGGGCTGGCGGGCTGGCATACCATCGGCCCATGTCCGAGCCGGCGTCCCTACCCGAGCCGCGCCACACGAACCGCCTGGCCGGCGAGACCAGCCCCTATCTCCTCCAGCACGCCCACAACCCGGTCGACTGGTCGCCGTGGGGCCCGGACGCGCTCGCCCGGGCGAAGCTCCTCGACCGCCCGATCTTCCTGTCGATCGGCTACGCCGCCTGCCACTGGTGCCACGTCATGGAGCGCGAATCGTTCGAGGACGAGGACCTCGCGGCGTACCTGAACGGCCGGTTCGTCCCGATCAAGGTCGACCGCGAGGAGCGCCCCGACCTCGACCAGGTGTACATGGGCGCCGTCCAGGCCATGACCGGCGGCGGTGGCTGGCCGATGTCGGTGTTCCTCACGCCCGAGGGCCGGCCGTTCTACGGCGGCACGTACTTCCCGCCCGAGCCGAGGCACGGCCTGCCGAGCTTCCGCCAGGTCCTCGAGGGTGTCGACCGGGCGTGGCGCGAGGACCGCGACGGTGTGGAGGGGTCGGGATCGCGGCTCGTGGCCGCGCTTGCCGATCAGGCGAAGCTGCC
>MGOD01000023.1:2050-3332 GCA_001795245.1 Chloroflexi bacterium RBG_16_70_13 | reverse complement strand
GCTCCCACGCCCGCCCTCCTCGACACCGCCGTCCTGCTCATCGAGCGGGGCTTCGACGCGGCGACCGGGGGCTGGGGCGGCGCTCCGAAGTTCCCCCAGCCGATGACGGTCGAGTTCCTGCTCGGCCGTGCGGCGGCGACCGGCGACCCACGGCCGCTCGCGATCGCCCGCCGGACCCTCGACGCCATGGCCGACGGCGGGATCCACGACCAGCTCGGGGGCGGGTTCCATCGCTACGCGACCGACGCTCGCTGGCTCGTGCCGCACTTCGAGCAGATGCTCTACGACAACGCCCAGCTGGCCCGGGTCTATCTGCTCGCCTGGGGCCTCACCGGCGACGAGCGGTACCGGTCGGTTGGCGAGGGCGTGCTGGGGTTCATTCGCGGTTCGCTCCGGACGGAGGACTGCGCCTTCGCCGCCAGCCTCGACGCCGACACCGAAGGCGTCGAGGGGGCCACGTTCACGTGGACCGCCGACGAGCTTCGGGAGGTCCTCGGGTTCGAGCCCTGGTTCCGGCTCGTCGAGGCGGCCTTCGGCGTGACCGAACGGGGCAACTGGGAGCGCCGGACGATCCTGGAGCGGGTCCGGACGAACGAGGAAGTCGCGAGGATCCTCGGGCTCGGCGTCGACGAGGTCCGGACCCAGCTCGGTGGCGCGCTCGAGGCGCTTGCCGAGCACCGGGCCACCCGGCCCCAGCCGGCGCGGGACGACAAGGCGCTGGCGGCCTGGAACGGACTCGCGATCGGGGCGTACGCCGAGGCAATCAGGCTGTTCAGGGCGCGTCCGAGCCCGATCAACGAGGGCATGGCCGAGGCGTACACCCAGATCGTCACGGCTGCGTCGGAGGCGATCCTCGGCGGGCTCCACGCCGACGGTCGCGTGAAGCGCTCCTGGAAGGACGGCCGGGCGACCGGTGACGGGGTCCTCGAGGACTACGCCTGCGTCGCCGACGGGCTCCTCACCTTCTACGAGGCGACCTTCGTGGAGCGCTGGTTCACGACCGCGCGCGCGCTCATGGACGTCGTCCTCGAGCGCTTCGCCGATCCGGCGGGCGGGTTCTTCGACACGGCCGACGACCACGAGCGCCTGATCACCCGGCCGAAGGACGTCCAGGACAACGCCACGCCCTCGGGCGGGGCCATGGCGACCCTCGTTCTGCTCCGTCTCGCGGCGCTCACCGGCGAGGGGCGCTACCGCGCGGTGGCGGAGCGGGCGATCGCGGCGGTCGCGCCGCTCGCGGCCCGCCATCCGACGGCATTCGCGAAGTGGCTGGTGGCCATCG
>MGOD01000023.1:350-1854 GCA_001795245.1 Chloroflexi bacterium RBG_16_70_13 | reverse complement strand
CGTCTGCCGGAACTTCGCCTGCCAGGTGCCGGTCACCGACGCCGACGCCCTCGCCGCGCAGCTCGACGAGCGGGCCGCCGCCCTGTGAGTCCGCGCCCGGCCCCCGACCGGCGATCACCCGACGAAGATCACCCGCCGAGATGGCCGGCACCGCCGACACCGCCGGCCCTCCCGATGCCGGCGGCGACGGTCGTCCTGCTCCGGCCCGGCTCCGGCGGTCTCGAGGTCCTCCTGACTCGCCGCCCGGCATCGATGGCCTTCGGGCCGGACATTCACGTCTTCCCGGGCGGCCGCGTCGACGCCGCCGACGCGGACCGTGCCGCCCTCGACGCCGCCGGCATCTCCGAGGCCGAAGCCGCCGCGAACCTTGGCATTGGCCTCGCCCCGGACGGCGGGCTGATGCCGCGCGACGCGCTCGCCCACCACGTCGCCGCTGTCCGGGAGACGGCCGAGGAGACCGGGATCGTGATCCGTGCCGCGGACCTCATCCCCCTGACCCGCTGGGTCACCCCGGCCTCGCTCAGCCGCCGCTTCGACGTTCGGTTCTTCGCCGCCTTCGTCCCGGGGGAAACGGAGATCCGGGGCGACTTCGACGAGGTCGCCGATGCCTCCTGGCTCGGCCCGCGGGAGGCGCTCGCCGCCGCCGCTCGCGGCGAGATTGAGATCTGGCAGCCGACGTTCGTGACGCTCCAGCAGCTCGATCGCCTTGGCGAGCGGGCCGACCTTGACGATGTCCGTGCCGCGTTCGCTCCCGGAACCGATGCCGGTGGGCCCCTCATCGAGCGGCTCCGCGACGATCTCGCCCGGGTGGATGCGCCGTGGGCCGCCGGGATCCCGGGCCGGCGGGCCCGTGGCTGGCTGGCCGGGACGGCCGAGGTGGTCGTCGTGGACCCCACCGACCCCACGGGCGCGACGAGCGACGCCATCGGCGTCGAGGTCGCGGCGCGTGGCGCGCGGCTCGCCGGGGCCGTGATCACGAGTCTCGCGCCTGAGCGCCACGCCGGGGTCGAGATGCTCGCCCACGGCCTCGGCCTGCCGGTCGCGGCGGCCCGGGGGACCGTGCCCTGGGCGCCCTATCCCGTCGTCGAGGTCGGGCCGGGCGAATCGCTGCCGTTCGGGGCGCCCGGCTTCACGATCGAGGCCCTTCGGTCGCTCGGCTGATCCCGCGTCCGGCCGAGGCCATCAAGGGTCGGGCTTCCGCCAGGCGCGCATCTCGGAGAACCACCGCCGGTGGCGGGCAAGGATCAGGGCCGCGAGGGCGTGGCCGAGGACGAGCATGAGCATGAGGGGGCGGCCGGCCGCCGGCAGGTAGAGGAGCGCCACGAGGAGCGCGAAGTTGAGGGCCGCCAGCCAGCCGCGGCCGACCCTGATGAGGACGCCGAGGGCGATCGAGACCGCGTAGGCGATGAACGCGACCCCGAGGATCGGATCCTTCGCCGGGAGGCTGCCGGTCACGACGTACGCACCGACGGCCAGCTGGCTGAATCCGAGGAGGCCCCCGAAG
>MGOD01000023.1:0-311 GCA_001795245.1 Chloroflexi bacterium RBG_16_70_13 | reverse complement strand
TGCCGACGGGTCGTGGGCGCGCCCGGGCGGTCGAGTACCATCGTGACGTGCCAGACCTCCTCGTGGTCCTGATCGTCATCCTCGTCCTTGTCGTCATCTGGCGGGGTCCCAGGACGATCCCGCAGATCGGGGCGATGCTCGGCCGCGGCGTCCGGGCCGCTCGCGAGGAGGCGAACCAGATCCGCTCCGACCGCGGCGACCGCGGCGACCGCGGCGATGGGAGCGATGCGGGCAGCGGGGCCGATGCGGGCAGCGGGGGCGACGTGGGCAGGCCGCCCGGCGCCTGATGCGGCCGGGCGATCGCCCGCCCC
>MGOD01000022.1:43715-48791 GCA_001795245.1 Chloroflexi bacterium RBG_16_70_13 | reverse complement strand
AGGTACCGCGCCCAGGGCCGGATCCGGGGCCGGGCGGACACCGAGGTCGGCGCCCGCTGGCTGGAGGACGAGTGGCGCGACGGCGAATCGGTGCCGCACGTCCTCGGGGCGCTCCATGACACCTTCGGCGGCCAGGCGAATCTCGCCATCCTGACGGCCGGTGGCGCAGCGCATCATTACGCCGGCAACCGCGAGAACCCGGTCTTCACGTTCCGCCTCGGCCGGATCGGGATCGCCGGGACCGCGCTCTACTCGCTCGATCGATCGGTCTTCCGGTATGCCGCCCCGGGCGCCACCGATCGCCGGATCGTGCCCATCCGGACCACCGCATCCCTTGACCAGGAGGGCCGGCCCATCGCCTCGTGACAATCCCGGCGTCCGCGCGTCACACGACCGATTAGGAATGGACGGGGGCGGGAGGGAGCAGGGATGGAACTCACGCACGCGGCGCCGGCCGCGGACCAGGGTGATCGTCCGACGGCCGAGTTGCCCAAGGCGCAGCTGGTCCGCCTGTCGCTCTACTGGCTGGGCCTCTCGTCGATCTTCATCGGCGTGTCCCAGATCCTGTCGGGGCGGATCCAGTTCGAGCAAGGCGGTCCGCTCTACTCGCCGGGCTCCGAGGGCACGACGCTCTTCGCCCTGACGGTGGCCGGAGCGCTCATCGCCGCGCTCGTCCAGCCGACGGTCGGCTCGATCTCCGACTACACGATCAGCCGATGGGGCCGCCGCAAGCCCTACATCTTCATTGGCTCGGTCCTCGACGTCGTCTTCCTCTACGGGGTCGCGACCTCGAACTCGATCCTCGCCGTCGCCTCGTTCATGGTCCTGCTCCAGATCAGCGCCAACTTCGCCCAGGGCCCGTTCCAGGGCTACGTTCCGGATCTCGTTCCCGCGAAGCAGGTCGGCCTGGCGTCGGCGCTAGTGGGCCTGTTCCAGGTCCTCGGCAACGCCGTCGGGTTCGGCATCGGCTCGGCGGCCGTGGCGACCGACAGCTTCTTCCTCGGGATGATGGCCCTCGGCGCCCTCGAGCTCGCGACGATGGTCTCGGTGGTCTGGCGCGTCCCGGAGGGCCGGACCGCCCGCAACCGGGGTGGCCGGTCGTGGCTGTCCGTCGCCCGGGAAGCATGGGCTACGGATATCCTCCGCGAGCGCAGCTTCCTCTGGCTGGTGGGCTCGCGGCTGTTCTTCCTGATGGGCGCGACCATGCTCATCAACCTGTCGCTCTTCTTCTTCGCCCAGACCTTCAACCTGCCGCAGGACAAGGCCGGGGCGGCGAACTTCCCGGTCCTCGCCGCGGTCATCCTCGGCAACGTCCTGACCGTCATCCCGGCCGGCCGGATCTCCGACCGCGTCGGGCGGAAGCCCGTCATCTACGTGGCCTGCGCCGTGGCCGGTGCGGGCATGCTGATCGTCGCCCTCGCGCCGGTGATCCCGGTCGTGATCGTCGGGGCCGCATTCTTCGGGGCCGGCTCGGGGATGTTCCTCGCAGTCGACTGGGCCCTCATGACCGACATCATTCCCAAGGCGTCATCGGGGCGGTACATGGGGATCAGCAACGTCGCGACGGCCACGGCCGGGATCTTTTCGCTGATGACCGGCGGCAGACTCATGGACATCGTCAACGACCTTGCGACATACGGCGACGGGCCGCGAGCGGCCTTCGTGCTCGCGGTGGCCTACTTCGCGCTCGGCGCGCTCCTCCTGCGCCCGGTCGTGGAGCCGCGCTCCCGTCGTGACGAGGCGGTCGCCGCACCTGCCTGATCTCGTACCGGTTGGCGCGGGGGTGCCCGCCGGTATACTCCCGCGCAACCATGAGTGACGGCACGGTCATCGTCATCGGCGGCGCGGAGGACAAGATCCGGGACCGGATCATCCTGAACCGCTTCGTCGGCCTCGCCGGCGGCGAGGACGCGATCGTCTGCGTCATCTCGACCGCGTCGTCGCTGGGGCACGAGGCCGGCCAGCGCTACCGGGCGATCTTCGCCGAGCTCGGCGTCCGGACCGTCCGTCCGCTCCACGCGATGACCCGGGCCCAGGCCAACGACGAGACGTTCGCCCGCGCGGTCCGCGACGCCACGGGCATCTTCCTGACCGGCGGCAACCAGCTCCGGCTCTCCTCGACGCTCGGGGGGACCCGCCTCGCGGAGGCCGTCCTGGAGCGCTTCCGCCACGGGGCGGTCATCGCCGGCACCTCGGCCGGGGCCTCGGCGATGTCCAGCCACATGATCGCCTTCGGGGCGAGCGGGGCCACGCCGAAGCATCGGATGGCGGCGATCGCGGCCGGCCTCGGCGTCCTGCCCGGGGTCATCGTCGACCAGCACTTCCAGCAGCGGAATCGGCTCGGCCGGCTCCTCAGCCTCATCGCCCAGAACCCCAGCCTCCTCGGGCTCGGCGTCGACGAGGACACGGCCGGGGTCGTCGGCCCGGACCAGGTCCTCGAGGTCATCGGCCGGGGGAGCGTCACCGTCGTCGATGGGGCTGCCGCCGAGACCGATGCCTGGGAGGTCAAGGGCCATCGGCCGGTCATGATCAGCGGCGTCGTCCTCCATTCGCTGCCGGCCGGCTACCGCTTTGACCTCCGCCGGCGGCACCGGGTCGCCCAGCCCAACCTCAAGGCCCTGCCCGGCGGCGAGGCTGCCGCATCGAGCTAACTCACGTCGTCAGACGAGCCGCCGGCGACGCCGGCACGAAGGGGAGCGTCACGTGACCGAGGCCGCCGCGCCGAAGAGGCCCCGCACCGGCCGGACGAAGCGAGCTGCGGCCGCCGCCTCCTCGACGACCGGCGCCACCCGGCCCGGGCCCGACCTCCGGATCCTCGAGACCCGGATCCTCCGCGGCCCGAACTACTGGTCACGGTCGCCGGTGGTCCGGATGCTCGTCGATCTCGGCTCCCTCGAGCAGTTCCCGTCGAACACGATTCCCGGCTTCGTCGACGGGCTGATCGCCTGGATGCCGTCCCTCGAGGATCACGCCTGCTCGCTGAACCGACGTGGCGGCTTCCTGACCCGCCTCCGCGACGGGACCTGGGCCGGCCACGTCGCCGAGCACGTCGCCCTCGAGCTCCAGAACCTCGCCGGCACGGACGTCCGCCACGGCAAGACCCGCGGGGCCGGCACGACCGGCCAGTACAACGTCATCTACGAGTTCCGCGAGGAGACCGTCGGGACCGAGGCCGGCGTCCTCGCCGTGCGGATCGTCAACCACCTCATCGAGCCGTCCAGCGACCCCGACCTCGACTACATCGCCGAGCTCGAGGGGCTCATCCGGCTGGCCGAGCGGCAGGCCTTCGGGCCCTCGACGCAGGCGATCATCGACGAGGCCGCCTCGCGCGAGATCCCGTTCATCCGGCTCGATCGCCACTCGCTCGTCCAGCTGGGCCAGGGCGTCCACCAGCAACGGATCCGGGCGACGATGACGTCGCGGACCTCGGGCATCGCCGTCGACGTCGCCTCGGACAAGAACCTCACGAATCGGCTCCTCGATTCGGCCGGCCTGCCGGTTCCGAAGGCGGACGTCGTGGAATCGGTCGAGGCCGCCGTCGCGACGGCGAGGCGGCTGGGCTTCCCCTGCGTCATCAAGCCCCTCGACGGCAACCACGGTCGGGGTGTCCAGCTGGATCTCCGCTCCGAGGACGACGTCCGGGCGGCCTGGCCGGCGGCCCTCCGGGAAACCCGCTCGGGCGAGGTCGTTGTCGAGACCTACATCCACGGCAACGACTACCGCTGCCTCGTCATCGGCGGCGAGGTCGCCGCGATCGCCCAGCGGGTGCCGGCCTCGGTGACCGGCGACGGGATCCACACGCTGCAGGAGCTCGTCGAGCAAACGAATGCCGACCCTCGCCGCGGCATCGGCCACGAGAAGGTCCTCACGAAGATCAGGGTCGACGACGCCGCCGTCGAGCTCGTCCGGGCCCAGGGCTTCGAGCTCGACGACGTGCCGCCCGAGGGAACGTGGATCAAGCTCGCCCTGACCGGCAACATGTCGACCGGCGGGACGTCGATCGACCGGACCCTCGAGGCCCACCCCGACAACGTCGAGATCGCCGAGATGGCGGCCCGCGTCGTCGGCCTCGACGTCGCCGGCATCGACTTCATCTGCCCCGACATCACCGTCCCGGTCCGGGAGACCGGCGGCGCGATCGTGGAGGTCAATGCCGCGCCCGGCTTCCGGATGCATACCCACCCGACCGAGGGCGAGCCCCAGTACGTCGCTCGGCCGGTCATCGACCTGCTCTTCCCGCCCGGCGCGCCGTCCCGGATCCCGATCATCGGCGTCACCGGGACGAATGGCAAGACGACGACCGTCAGGATGATCGCCCACATCCTGAAGCTCATGGGCCGGCGCGTCGGGATGACCTCGACCGACGGCATCGTCGTCGACGGCCGAATGATCAAGCGGGGCGACATGTCCGGCCCCAAGTCGGCCCGGATGATCCTCCAGAACCCGACCGTGGACACGGCGGTCTTCGAGGTCGCCCGGGGTGGGATCCTCCGGGAGGGTCTCGGCTACGACCGCAACGACGTGGCGGTCGTGACGAACGTCAGCGGCGACCACCTCGGTCTCGGGGGCATCGACACCCTCCGCCAGCTGGCCGACGTCAAGGCCGTCCTCGTCGAGGCGGTGCCCCGGACCGGGACGGCGGTCCTCAACGCCGACGACCCGAACGTCGCCCGGATGGGCGCCGCCTGCGACGGCGCGGTCATCTACTTCTCGATGCAGACCGAGAAGGGCGAGCCCGGCTTCGACAAGGTGGACGGGCACTGCGGCCGGGGCGGCGCGGCGTTTGTCCTCCGCCACACGCCAGAGGGCGACCAGATCGTCCTCCGCCACGGCCCCCGGACGATGCCGGTCCTGTACACCCACCTCATCCCGGCGACGTTCGGCGGCAAGGCCCGGATGAACGTTGCCAACGCCCTGGGCGCCGCCGCGGCTGGCTGGGCCGCCGGGGCCCATCTTCACGACATCCGGCAGGGCCTCCGGACGTTCACGACGTCGTTCTTCCAGGCGCCCGGCCGCCTCAACCTCGTCGAGGTCGGCGGCGTTCGGGTCGTCATCGACTACTGCCACAACGTCGAC
>MGOD01000022.1:39918-43686 GCA_001795245.1 Chloroflexi bacterium RBG_16_70_13 | reverse complement strand
AACCGGATGATGGTGGAGAACGGGACCCGCGACGGCCGGGCGATCGGGGTCATCGGCGTCCCCGGGGATCGTCGCGACGAGGACATGCGCGACTACGGCGCGCTGGCGGCGACCGCCTTCGACGAGATCATCGTCCGCGAGGATCGCAACCGCCGCGGGCGGGCACCCGCCGAGACCGCGGCCCACGTCCTGGCGGGCATCCGGGGCGCCCGGGTGAACGGGTCCCGGACGACCCGCTCGGACAAGATCCTCGACGAGATGTCTGCCGTGCGGGCCGCGCTCCGGCGGGCCAACCCGGGCGATCTCCTGGTCATGTGCGTCGACGACGCGATCGGGGTCTACAAGGAGACGATGGCCGCGGCCGGCCACGGCCTCGGGACGACCGCCTTCGCAGACCCGGGTGAGCTCGAGGCGCCGGAGGGTTAGCGAGCGGCGGGCCGGCGGCCCCCGCGTTCAGCGGCCGATGTTGAGGTTCGCGCTGACGACCCGGACGATGCCGTAGATCTCGATGGCCGCGATGACCACGAGCGCGATGCCGATCGCCATCTCCACGAGTTGGGCCCTCCACTCCTCGTCGCCGGCGGCCCGGCGCGTGACGGTGATGATGAACCGCGGCCGGGCCGCTCGCAACGCCGATCCGTGAGGGTCGCAGTCGCCGACGAGCGCGACCACCACGCAGATCAGCGCCGCCGCGGGCGCTCCTCGAGGCGCGGCGCGAGGCTGACGAGCTCGGCGGGCGTCTCGACCGGCCGGAACCCGAGGTCCGCCAGGAGGGCGAAGACACCCGGCCGGTCCTCGTGGCAGAGGAGCACGACGACGCGGGCCTGCTCGGGCCGGGCCCCTCCCGCGGCGGTCCCGGCGCCGTTGAGCTCCGCCCGGAGGGCCGCGGCCTCGGATTCGTAGACCGGGATGTCGTCCTTCCAGCCGGCGGCCCGCGCGCCGGCCCGCAGCTCGCCGATGACCGCCTCGCGGGACCGGCCCCGGAGATAGCCGAGGGTCTCCTTGATCGCGACCCGCTGGGCCCGCGACGCCGCGATGGCGCCCATTCCCCGAAGGGTGTCGTCGGGACGGTCACCGGCCGTGCCGATGATGATCGTGATTGGCGAGACCCGGCCACCGGCGCCGGCGGCGATGCCCTCCGCAACGTCGAGCAGGGCCGCGACGCCCGCCTCGTTGTGGGCGAAATCGACGATGGCAACCCGCGAGCCGTTCCGGAAGATGTTCAGGCGGCCGGGCGATTCGGCCGAGACCGGCCGGAAGTCGACGAGGCCGGCGGCGACCTCATCGATGGTGGCCCCGAGGGCCCGGGCTCCGGCGGAAGCCGCCAGCGCGTTGGCCACGTTGTGACGGGCCAGGCCGGCCAGGCTGATCGGGACGTCCCGGACCGGCGCGAGCGGCGTCCAGCGCGGGCCCTCCGCCTCGCCGAGCTCGCCGCGGCGAACGAGGTAGGCGCGGCCGCCGGCGGCGAGATGCCGCCGGACGAGGCTCGATCCGTCGCCCTCGAGGCTGAAGAAGGCGACCCGCGCGCGGACAGACCTCGCGACGGCGGCCACGAACGGGTCATCGGCGTTGAGGATGACCCAGCCGTCGGGCTTCGTGATCCGGCAGACAGTCGCCTTGACCTCGGCCAGCTCGGGCAGCGTGTGAATCCCCTGGAGGTCGAGATGGTCCGAGGTGACGTTCGTAAGAATGCTGGCGTCGTTCGATTCGTAGCCCACGCCCCGGAGCACGATCCCGCCCCGCGCGGTCTCGAGGACGGCGACGTCGATATCCGATCGCCGGAGGATCTCCTGGGCGCCGCCCGGGCCGGTCCAGTCGCCCGGCTCCACCATCCGCTCGTCGACGAGGATCCCGTCCGAGGTCGTCGTCCCGACCCGCCGCCCCGCCCGCAGGAGGATCCGGGTGATGAGCCGTGTCGTCGTCGACTTGCCGTTCGTACCCGAGATCGAGACGATCGGGATTCGCCGGTCCGCGTCCCGGACCCACGGCGGCGGCGAGGTTGAGGCCCGCTGGATCCGCTCGACCCAGGAAGCGAGGAGCCGCTCCTGCGCGCCCGTCAGGTGGGCCCGCCGGGCGGGGGTCGCGGACCGGTCGGCGAGCGCGACCGCCGCCTCGGCGATGAGCCGGGCCCGTTCCGCACCCAGCCACGGCCAGGTCGCGATCCAGTGGCCCGGGTCGGACGAGCGATGGACGCGGATCCCGCCGGCGCCCTCGCCGTGCTCGCGACGAAACCGGGCCGCCCAACCCGTGAGCGTGCCGACCTGTTCGGGCCAGTCGCGTCGCGGGACGGCCGCCCCCAGCCGGACCAGCGAGTGGGGGGCGGGGATCCGCGACCCGTACCAGCTCCGCCGCCGCCCGATCGCGACCTCGACCTTGACCACCGGCTCGGGCCGGTAGACGTTGGGACCGTCGAGGAGGCGGATCTCGATGAGACGCACGATCCCGGGAGGATAGCAACGGGTCGTCGGCGTCGACCGCCCGCTGTCGCGTCGACCGACCGTTCCGCGGCCGCTCTACACTCCCGCCGTGGACACGATGACCGCGCCGGGGACTGGCGTCAGCGCCGACGAGCTGGGCCGCCTCGATGCCACCGTCAGGGCCGGCCTGCCGGCGTTCCTCGAGGCCCTCGAGCGACTCTGCGGCATCGATTGCGGGAGCTACTCCCCGGCCGGCGTGAACGAGGTCGCCGACTGGGTCGCCGGCGCGTTCTCGGACCTCGGCGGCGAGGTCGAGCGCCGGCCCGACCCGGCCGGCCGCTACGGCGACACGGTCATCGGAACGTTCCGGGGGCGCGAGGGCGCCGGCCCGCGGCTCCTCCTCATCGGCCACATGGACACCGTCTTTCCCGACGGCACGGCCGCCGAGCGGCCCTTCCGGATCGAGGATGGCATCGCCCGCGGGCCGGGCGTGACCGACATGAAGTCCGGTCTCATCGCCGGCATCCACGCCCTCGCCGCGCTTCGCGAGCTCGGCGACGGCTCGTGGGCCGCCCTGCCGTTCGAGCGGATCACGTACGTGGCCAACCCGGACGAGGAGATCGGCTCGCCGAGCTCGACGCCCCACATCCGGGCCCTCGCCCCGGAAGCCGACGCCTGCTTCGTCCTCGAGTGCGCCCGGGCGAACGGCGACTTCGTGTCCTCGCGGAAGGGGATCGCCGACCTGCGGCTCACGGTCCATGGCCGGGCTGCGCACGCCGGCGTCGAGCCCGAGAGGGGTCGCAACACGATCCTGGCCGGCGCCCGGATCGTCGAGCGGGTCCACGCCCTCAACGACCGCTGGCCGGGCGTGACGGCCAACGTCGGGGTCTTCCAGTCGGGGACCCGCCCCAACGTCGTCCCCGACCTGGCCAGCCTGGAGGTCGACGTCCGGGGCGTGACCCGGGCCGAGCTCGAGGCGGCCATTGCCGCGATCCACGCGATCGCCGCCGAGCCCGGCGTGCCCGACGTGACCGTGGAGATCGGGCAGATGGCGGGCTGGCTGCCGATGGAGAAGCTCGAGCGCTCCGGCCGCCTCGCCGATCACGTCATCGCGCTGGCGACACGCATCGGTTTCTCGACGCTGGACGTCGCAACGGGTGGCGCGTCCGACGCGAACACGACCTCGGGCATGGGCGTGCCCTCGATCGACGGGCTGGGCCCGATCGGCGGGCGGGATCACTCGCCGGACGAGTACCTTGAGGTCGATTCGATCGTCCCGCGGACGACGCTGCTCGCGGCGCTGCTGCTGGCGACCGGCCGGGACCCGGTCGTCGCCGGCTGGCGGGACGAG
>MGOD01000022.1:34877-39909 GCA_001795245.1 Chloroflexi bacterium RBG_16_70_13 | reverse complement strand
TGAGGCGGCCGCGGTGACCCGCCGGCGGATCAGCTCGGGCGCGCCGTGGGAGGCGCCCTACGGCTACAGCCGGGCGATCGTCGAGGGCGACCGCTGCTGGGTCTCTGGAACCGCCGATCCTTCCGGTGGGCACCTCGGCGACCCGGCCGGCCAGGCTCGGGCCGCGTTCGCGATCATCGGCCAGGCCCTGGCCGAGGCCGGCTTCTCGTTCGAGGACGTCGTCCGGACGCGGACGTACATCACCGACGGGGCCTTCGCCCCCGAGGTGATGGCGGTCCATGGCGAGATCTTCGGCTCGATCCGGCCCGCCGCGACGCTCGTCGTCGTCGCGGCGCTCATTGAGCCTGGGCTGCTCGTCGAGTTCGAGGTCGACGCCGTCCGAGGTTGATCCGCACGCTCGGATGACCGGATTCCGCGGTCAAAGCGGCGTTCGTTCTCGTCATGACCGTCGCCGTAATGGGAAAGGCGTGGTCCGGGGCCGCGCGGATCACCCTCGGCGGCGCTCGTTCATCCACAGCCCCAGGCCGACCAGGCCAGCCGTCGCGACTCCCGCCGCCCACGAGACCCAGGCGTCGCAGGGCACGACGTAGCCGAACATCGAGTAGCACGTCGGTGGCTGCGCGCTGTTTCCGCTCCCGGGGAACAGAAGCAGGAGCACAGCGAGTCCGACGACAAGAGCAACGATGATGGTTCTTCGATTCGGCCGGGCCGCCTGCTTTGTCGTCTGCTCCATCGGAGTCCCTCCTTCCATCACGGCAGTTCCGATCATCGGGTCCCAAACGGGGTCACGCAAGAGCCGGACGTCTCCTGGTCGCCTTCAGTTGCGTCGTCAGGGCTGCACGGAGCTTCGCGCCCCCTTGAGACCGTACCCCCGGAAGCATCCGGAGCGGTCACGTGAAGGAACGAGCGGTCAGGCGAAGCCCGCCGCCCGGGCGAGGGCCGCGATGAGGGCCGCCACGACCGTGCCGACGAGGAGGCCCCGCCGCGCGACCATCAAGCCGACGCAGGCGCTGACGGCCAGCCACTCGATGCCGACGTGGAACGACGGGTTGCGCTCGGCATCGATCACGACGAAGACGTTGACCGCGGCGAGCGTGGCCAGGATCGCCGGCCCCACGAGCTCCAGGTAGGCGCGGGCCCTGGCCGGCAGGTGGTCGATGCCCGGGACGAGCATCGGCAGGCCTCGCGATGGCCAGGTCGCCGCGCCCATCAGGACGGCGAGGAGGACGAGCTCCGTGCTCATCGCGGATCGCGATCCTGGCTCGGGACGTCGAGGGTCAAGGCCAGGTCGATCGACGCCTCCCGGCGGTGCTCGTCCCGGCCTGGCGGCGTCAGGAGGCCGAGCAGCGGCCCGAGCAGGCCGCCGGCCATGATCCCGGCGGCCGGGTCCCAGGCCAGTCCGACCGCGACCCCGATGACCGCGCCCGAGATGGCGGCGACGAGCTCCCGCCGTCCCGTCACGAACCCGACCGCGAGCCCGGCCATGGCCGCCGGAAAGATGACGTCGAGGCCGAACCGGCCCGGGTCCGGGATCTGGCCACCGATGAGCACGCCCGCCAGCGTCGCGAGGTTCCAGGGGATGAAGGTCGTGACGATCGCGGCCCACCAGTAGCCCCACAGGTCCGCCCGGCCGATCCGCCGGAAGTGGGCGATCGAGAGGGCGAAGGCCTCGTCGGTGAGGAGGTGAGCGAGGACCGCCCTGATCGGCCGCGGCACCTCGGCCAGGTACGGCGCGAGGGCCGCCGAGTAGAGGACGTGGCGGGCATTCAGGAAGGCCGTCAGGACGACGACGCCAAGCCACGAGAAGCCACCGAGGACGTAGCCGACCGCCGCGAACTGGGCCGCCCCGGCGAAGACGATGACGCTCATCGCACTGGCCTCGATCGGGGAGAAGCCCGCGCCGCGGGCCGCAAGGCCGTAGACGAGCCCGAAGCCGCCGGCCGTGGCGATGATCCCGAGCCCGTCGAGGACGAGCCGTCGCCGCGAGGCGCCGACGGGATCGGGCGCGACGCCGGCGGTCATCGAGAGCCCTCCGTGCGGCCCTCCATCCGGGCTCGACGTAACCGATGATACGATGTCAATCGGTTACCGGCATCGGACGCAGCCGGCCTGCGGGCTGTCAACGGATCAGCGCAGGAAGGTCTTCGCGCACGTTCCGTCGCAGACGACGAACAGGGCATGGAGGTCCCGGGCATAGCCGGCCACGTGGAGGAGCCCGGGACAACCCGCGGTCGGGCACTTCCAGACCCACCAGCGCTCGTTGGCGTCCAGCGGCGTCGTCTCCGTGGCGAGCTTCCCGGTCAGGTCTTCGCGCGCCTTCTCGAGCGCGGCGATCGACTTCGCCCGGTCGGCCTCGGATTCGCTGGTGTAGGGGTAGCTCTGGCCGACGTTCGAGGTCACCGATGCCTCCGGGCGGTCGAGGAGGGGAGACCGGTGGCGGCGGTCGTGTGAGCGCAGCCGCGCCACCGGCGACCGGGAGTATCGCACACGCTGTCCAGCGGCTCGGCCGGGGTCCGCGTCGTCGCCTCCGCGCCCTCGCTCACGCACGTTCGAGTGCGCCCGCTATCGCGAGGTCCGTGTCGCAGGCGTGGCGAGGTTCCGGCGAAACGTGATCGCGTTGTCGGGCCGTATGGACGTCAGTCGCGGGGGAGGGCCTCGGGGGCCGACCCCGCGCGGGCGGCGCCCGCGCTCGCGGCCGTCACACACGCGATCGCCAGCAGCTGCAGGGGCGTGAGCCACTCGCTGAGCAGGAACGCGGCGACGAGGGCGGCGGCGGCCGGCTCCAGGCTCATCAGGATGCCGAACACCCGGGCCGGCAGGGTGCGCAGCGCCACCATCTCGAGGCTGTAGGGGACCACCGAGCTCAGCAGGCCGACCAGCGCCCCCAACACCAGCAGACGAGGTTCGAGCAGCAGCTCGCCGGCCGCCACCACCGCGAACGGCGCGATCGCCAGCGTGGCGATCGTGCTGGCGACGGCAAGCCCCTCGACGCCGGCCCAGCGGCGCCCGGTGGCCGCGGTCGAGACGATGTACAGCGCCCAGCAGCCGCCGGCGAGCAGCGCCAGACCGAACCCGACGGGGTCGACCCTGGTGGGGCCGACGCCGAACAGCGTGATGCCGAGGGCGGCCAGGGCTACCCAAACGAAATCGCGCGGTCTCCGGCTGCCGACCGCGGCCACGAACAGCGGGCCCCAGAACTCGATGGTGACCGCCCCGCCGAGCGGGATGCGGGCGAACGACTCGTAGAACGCCCAGTTCATCGCGCCGAGCGCGAACCCCAGGACCAGCACCGGCCGCCAGTCGGTGACCGTCCGCCCGCGCAGCCGCGGCCGGACAACGGCGAGCAGGATCATGGAGCTGGTGACCAGGCGGAGGAACACCATCCCCAGCGGCGGAATCTCGCCGAACTGGCCCTTGGCGACCACCGCCCCAAACTGCACGGAAAGGATGCCGGCCAGGACGAGCCATACCGGAGAGAGGCGGGGCGTGGACACGCCGTTCACTCCAGGAGCCGTGCTCCGGCCCACGATCGATGTTCGGACGGGGTCGGCGAGAATTCGTGACCTGGCCGCCTGGCCAACGATTTCATCGTGGTCATGCACGGAGCATGCGTCGTGGGTCGAGCGCGACCGCAAGGCCAAGCGCATGGATGGCGGAGCTCGCGAGGCGTGCTGTCACCACACCGCGGGGAGGCCGGCGCTCCTGGGATCGGTGGCCGCGGTGACTGAGCCGGCGTCGGCCGCGGGGCCGCCATCGATGAGCTCGATCGCGTGCTCGTGGCCGAGCTCGGCGTCGAACGGCGCGACCTGTCGAACGTCGTGGCCCATCGCAGCGAGCGCATCGACCAGGCCGGGCCGGACTCGGGGCTCGATCCGGACGACGTTGGGCGGCACGAAGTGCCGCTCGGCCTCCACCGCCCAGCGAGGCATCGAGACCGCGGTCCGGACATCGAGGCCGCCATCGACGAGCGCGCTTACAAGCTGGGCGTGGACCTGGGGCTGGACGTCGCCGCCCATCGAGCCGGCGACCACCCAGGGCCGATTCGGCTCGCGGAAGAGCATCCCGGGCAGGAGCGTGTGGAGCGTTCGCTTCCGCGGCGCGAGGACGTTGGGGTGGTCGGGGTCGAGCGAGAAGTACGAGCCCCGGTTGTGGTAGTGGATGCCGGTCTCGGGGTCGACGACGCCGCTCCCGAAGCCGAAGTAGTCCGATTCGATGAGGCTGACCGCGTTGCCCTCGGCATCGACGACGCCGAGGTAGACGGTCCCGCCGCCGGAAGGGTTCGTCGCCGGGGCCGGCCGGGAGGCTCGATCGGGGTCGATCCGCGCCGCGAGGTCGGCCGCGTAGCCCTTGTCGAGCAGCCGCGCGACCGGGATGTCCCGGAACTCCGGGTCGGTCAGGTGGGCGTCGCGGTCGGCCATCGCGAGCTTCGCGGCTTCGATCGCCCGGTGGATCCAGCGGGTATCGCTCACGGCCCGGCCGTGCCCGTCGACATCGGCCCCGAACAGGCCCTCGGGCGGCGGTCCGGCGGCCTCGATGACGTTGAGCAGCTCGAGAGCAACGATCCCCGACGAGTTCGGCGGATGGCTCGTCACGCTGACATCGCGATAGGTCGTCGAGATCGGGTCCGTCCAGGTCGAGGCATGGTCGCGGAAGTCGGCGGCCGCGAAGGAGCCGCCCGCGGCGGCGAGGAACCGCGCCTGCCGCTCGCCGAGATCGCCGTCGTAGAAGGTGTCGAAGCCTTCCGTGGCAAGGCGCTCCAGGGTCGCGGCAAGCGCGGGCAGCCGGACGATCTCACCGGGACGCCATGGCCGGCCGACCGCCCGGAAGTGTCGTCCGAACGCCGCGTCCGGGCCCATCGCCTCGGCGATGATCGGCAGGATCCGCTCGACCGCGGCGACGAACCCGTCCCAGGCCGGGAAGCCGCCGTGCGCGAGCTCGATGGCCGGGGCGAGGATGGCATCCCGTGGCAGCCGCCCGAAGCGGGCGTGGGCGTCGCCCCAGGATCGAACGGCGCCGGGGATCGTCACCGTCA
>MGOD01000022.1:33806-34866 GCA_001795245.1 Chloroflexi bacterium RBG_16_70_13 | reverse complement strand
ATGGGCAGTGTCTCGAGCCCACGTGCCCGCAGCGCCCCGGGATCGGCACCCACAGGGGCGCGCCCGGAGCCGTTGAGCGCCAGTTGCCGCCGCGACGCCGCGTCCCATATCAGCCAGAACGCATCGCCGCCGATCCCGCAGGAGCTCGGCATCACGACGGCCAGGACCGCGTTCGTCGCGATCGCCGCATCGACGGCGTGACCACCGCCACGGAGCACGGCCAGGCCCGCCGCCGTCGCGAGGTAATGCGGCGCGACGACCGCACCACGTCGACCGCGGGCCGGCGGGACGGGCACGAACGGCCCCCCGCCGTCCTCGGTCATGCCGGCTCGTCGCCGAGGACGGAGGGCACGCCCGGCCCGAGGTGATGCTCCATCCCGCGGAGGCGCGACAGGGGGACCAGCGCGACAAGGAGGAGCGCACCCGTGGCCAGGAGCAGCCCGTCCATGCCCTGGGCATCGGCCACTAGCCCGCCGATGAGGCTGCCCCCGATCTGGCCGACGGCCAGGAAGACGGAGTACAGGCCCATGATCGCGCCCCGGTCACCCGGGAAGCGCTCGCTGACGTCGGCCAGCAGGCCGACAGCGGCCGGAGTGGCGCCCGCGAGGAGGAAGAGGCCTGCCGCGAAGACGATTCCCGCGCCGCCGATCAGCAGGCTGTGGCCGGTTGACGCCCCCGCCTGAAACGCGCCGTGGTTCACGACGAGCCCCGCCGCCACCAGGCCGACGCCGCCGAGGACTCCGAACGTGATGATCGTCGTTCTCCGGAACCGGTCGAACCGATCGCCCCACCAGATGATCCCGGCCCCGAAGACGATCGCGATCGCAATCGCCCCGAGGGTGATCTCGTTGGCCGAGAAGCCGCGGAGCAACCACTGGTCGGGGAACTCGGGGTTCGCCTTCGCGAGCTGGAACAGGGACTGGCTGAACCACAGCCCGATCGAGGCGTTGACCGCGATCCAGGTCGGGGCGAGGAGGAGGACATGGGAGTGCCCCACGAGCGAGAGGTAGCGGCCGAGGCTCGTGTGCCGGGCGGCCAGGGCTTCCCGCTCGCCCGTCGG
>MGOD01000022.1:30019-33740 GCA_001795245.1 Chloroflexi bacterium RBG_16_70_13 | reverse complement strand
GTTGAGGAGGAAGGCGTTCGGGCCGAGGATCTCGAAGAGCTTCGGGGCGGCGATGAACCCCGCCCCGAGCCCGGCCAGCGTCGCGCCCTCGAAACGGGCCGCGGCCTTGCCCCGGAGGACCTCGTTGCGGGCCGTGACGAGGGCGATGTAGCCGAGGATCGAGGGCACCGACGCCGCCGTGCTGGCGCCCTCGAGGATCCGCGTCCCGCCCAGGACGACGACGTTCGAGGTCAGGGCCGTCATCACGACGGCGATCGCCCCGAAGGCGGGGCCATAGAGCATGACCCGGTGGTGGCCGAGTCGGTCGGCCAGGATCCCGAAGAGCGGCGAGAGCGTCAGCTCCGCGAGGTAGAAGAGGGCCGCCAGGAGGCCGACGACCTTGGCGTCGATGCCCGACTGGCCGGCGTCGGCGAGATCGGCCAGGTAGAACGCCAGCATCGCGCCCGTGAGGCCGGTGCTGAAGCGCAGCGTGAACGTGCCGAACAGCACGGCCCGGAGGGAGCGATCCATCGCCGGGAAGGGTACCGGACCGGAGCCCCGGGCCCGTATCATCGGCCGGAGGAGTGGAGGCGCCCGACGTGCCCGGCACGACGCCTCCGAGGAGGAGTCCCGTGAGCCACGTCGCCATCGTCACCGACTCGGCGTCCGACCTGGCCCCCGCCCGGGCCGCCGAGCTCGGCATCTCCGTCGTGCCCCTCGAGGTGACCTTCGGCAGCCAGTCGTACAAGGCCGGGGTCGACCTCTCGACCGAGGACTTCTGGGCCCGGATGACCGCGCCCGACGCACCCTTCCCGAAGACCGCGGCCTCGGCGCCGGGCGACTTCAAGGCGGCCTACGACGCGGCCTTCGAGGCGGGTGCCGACGCGATCGTCTCGATCCACGTGGCGGGGACGCTGTCGGGCACGATCAAGAGCGCCGAGATCGCGAAGGGCATGCTGCCCGACCGCGAGATCCTCATCGTCGATTCGATGGGGGCCTCGATGGGCGAGGGCCTCCTCGCCGAGCTCGCCGTGGGGATGGCCGCCATGGGCGTCGGCGCTGCCGAGATCGCGCGCGTCTGCGAGGAGCGCCGCGAGGACATCGCGATGATCGTGGCCCTCGACACGCTCGAGTACCTGAAGCGCGGCGGGCGGATCAGCGGCGCCCAGGCCGCGATCGGGACCCTCCTCTCGCTGAAGCCGATCATCGACGTCAAGGACGGCAAGGTCGAGACCGCCGACAAGGTCCGGACCCGCGGCAAGGCCCGCGAACGGGTCATCGAGATGGTCTGCGTCCGGCCTGTGGAGCGCCTCTCGATCCTCCACACGACGAATGCCGAGGTCGAGGCCTTCCGCGACGCGCTCCTGCCCCGGATCCCCGGCGGCATCGATCCCTCGAAGGTATCGATCGACCTCGTCGGGCCGTCCGTCGGCCCGCACCTGGGGCCCGGCTGCGTCGGGGCGGTGGCGCTCTACAAGCACGGCGGCTAGGTCAGCCGGGGGCGGTCGGGCACACGCCGAAGGGCCATTCGGCCCCCGTCAGGAAAGGTTGCGGCACGGTTGCGAACGGGATTCCGGCAGGTGTCGGTCCCGGCGGTGCCCGGCTATACTCGCCGCGTTTCCACGCGTGACGCGTCCCGCCTCGGCTCGCCGCGCCGCGCCCGTGCGGTCGTCCGGGAGACGACCCAAGGCTTCCGGGCCCGCAGGATGCCGGCCCGATCCGGAGGAACGCGCCAAGCATGACCACCGAGCCCGTTACCGCCCCCATCAACGCCTGGGCGGTCGCGCAGCAGCAGTTCGACCTCGCGGCCGAACGGCTCCACCTGGACGACGGCATGCGCCGGGTCCTGCGCGAGCCCCGCCGCGAGTTCACGGTCCACTTCCCGGTCCACATGGACGACGGCACAGTCCGGGTCTTCACCGGCTACCGCGTGCAGCACAACCTCGGCCGCGGGCCCGCCAAGGGCGGCATCCGCTACCACCAGGACGTCAGCATCGACGAGGTCAAGGCCCTCGCGATGTGGATGACCTGGAAGTGCGCCGTGGTCGGCATCCCGTACGGCGGCGGCAAGGGCGGCGTCATCGTCGACCCCAAGCAGCTCTCGATGCGCGAGCTCGAGGCGCTGACCCGGCGCTTCTTCACCGAGATCGAGGTCCTCGTCGGCCCCGAGAAGGACATCCCGGCCCCGGACGTCAACACGAACGCCCAGATCATGGCCTGGATGATGGACACCTACTCGATGCATGCCGGCTATACCGTGCCGGGCGTCGTGACGGGCAAGCCCATCAGCCTGGGTGGTTCGGAGGGTCGCAACGAGGCGACCGCCCGCGGCACCGTCTACTGCATCGTCGAGGCGGCCCGCCACCTGGGCATCGAGCTCCACAAGGCCAAGGTCGCCGTCCAGGGCTTCGGCAACGCCGGCTCGATCGCGGCCCAGCTGATGGTCGCCGAGGGCTCCACGGTCGTGGCGGTCTCCGACTCGACCGGCGGCATCCACAACCCGAACGGCCTCGACATCGCCAAGGTCATCAACTGGAAGAAGGAGCACGGCACCGTCCAGGGCTTCCCCGGCGCGACCGACGTCACCAACGCCGAGGTCCTCGAGGTCGAGTGCCAGATCCTCATCCCGGCCGCCCTCGAGAACCAGATCACCGAGCGCAACGCCGGCAACATCAAGGCCCGGCTCATCGCCGAGGCCGCCAACGGCCCCACGACGCCCGAGGCCGACCGGATCCTCTGGAAGAACTCCAAGTTCATGATCCCGGACATCCTGTGCAACGCCGGTGGCGTGACGGTCTCCTACTTCGAGTGGGTCCAGGACCTGAACCGCGACCACTGGAGCGAGCAGGTCGTCAACGAGAAGCTCAAGGAGATCATGGTCAAGGCCTTCACCTCGGTCCTGGCCATCGCTCGCCGCGACCAGATCGACATGCGCACCGCCGCCTATCTGCTGGCCGTCCAGCGGGTGGCCGACGCCATGACCATGCGCGGCCTGTACCCGTAGATCGCACTTCCCGCACCGACCGTCGAGGCCCCGGGCGCGTCCGGGGCCTCGATGATTCCGAGCACCGGAAGCCACGCGAGGGAGCCGCTGCGGGCCGGTGCTACCATCCCGCCACGATGCTCGACCACGAAGAGAAGTTCCTGTTCAAGGAGGAGATCGTCCACCTCGCCAACGCGGTGGCCGAGGCCGGCACGCTCGACAACGTCGAGGACCTCCTGACCGACGTCATCACCAGCCCCCGCTTCGATTCCGAGGTCTTCACCCTCGAGCGGAGCCTCCAGGTGATGCTCGGCGCCCGGGCCGGGACGACGCTCGTGGGGCTCCTGACCGTGGCCCCCGAGGTCTTCGACGAGGTGGCCGAGGTCCGGATCCCGCCAGAGGTCCACGAGCGCCTCGTCGGCTGGCGAGCCCGCTTCGGGCTGGCGATCGACAACGCCCTGAACTACCTGAACAACCCCGACGGGATCCAGGGCCACAACTTCGCGACCCAGATCGCCCACGTGGAGGAGCGGCGGGTCCTGCAGGGCCGGCTGACCCTCGTTCGCTACAACAACGAGCCCCAATTCTTCGTGGCCGACGCGGCCGTCTTCCTCGGGCTCATCGCCGACATCATGGATCGCCTGGGACCGTATCTCGAGCCGGACGTCATCGACGCCGACACGGTCTCGCGGCTCCGCGACGGCATCCAGCTCGTCGAGCGCAAGACCTCCGCCCGCGGCTGACGCGTCGCACTCGACG
>MGOD01000022.1:26263-30006 GCA_001795245.1 Chloroflexi bacterium RBG_16_70_13 | reverse complement strand
CCGACCGATCAGCCGATGCGCCAGCTCTACCTCGCCGCCACCGGCCAGAACCGGGGCAAGACGACGACCGCGCTGGGGCTTCTGAACGGCTTCCTCGAGCGGGGGCTGCGAGCCGGGTTCATGAAGCCGGTCGGCCAGCGGACGGTCATCGACCACGGTGAGCCGGCCGACGAGGACGCTGTCCTCATGCACGAGACATTCGACCTGCCGGAGCCGTACTCGGCAATGAGCCCCATCCACATCCCACGCGGGTTCACCAAGGCCTACATCGCCGGTGAGGTCGTGGAGGATCTCGCGGCGCTCGTCGCGCGGGCCGGAGCGACCTTCGCCAGGCACGACGTCCTCCTCGTCGAGGGGACCGGGCACGCCGGCGTGGGTGCCGTCATCGGCCTGTCCAACGCGACGGTCGCGGCGCTCCTCGGCGCCCCGGCGATCATCGTCAGCGAGGGCGGCGTGGGCCGGCCCATCGACGAGATCGTGCTCAACGCGGCGCTATTCCGGGACCATGGGGTCCACGTCGCCGGGGCCATCGTCAACAAGGTCGACCTCGACGCTCAGCCAGGGATCGCCTCGGTCATCGAGCGCGGGCTGGCGCCCTACGGCATCCCCCTCCTCGGGACCCTCCCGGTCAGGCCGATCCTGTCCAACCCGACCCTGGAGATGATCCTCGAGGGCGTCCACGGCGAGCTGCTCCACCCGGGACCGGACCTCGAGCGGGTCATCGACGGCGTCGCGATCGGGGCGATGGAGCCTGGCCACATGCTGGAGCGGGTGGGGCCGGGGACGCTCGTCATCGTCCCGGGCGATCGCGAGGACGTGATCCTGACCCTGACGACAGCCCATCTCATGGGCCCGGCCGGCAGCGCCGACCCGGGCGAGTTCATCGGTGCGGGTGGGCGCACGAACGTGGCCGGCCACGAGGGCGCCGCGATCGGGCTCGTCCTGACCGGTGGCTATCGCCCGCGACAGGCCGTGATCGACGCCATCCGACGGGCGGACCTGTTCGCGACCCTCGTCCGCGAGGACACCTACTCGGTCGCGTCGGAGGTCCACGACCTCCTCGTCAAGACGCATCCCGCCGACATCGAGAAGATCGAGGAAATCAAGCGCCTCGTGGCCGAGAACCTCGATGTCGACCGGATCCTGGCGGTCGCCACGGAGGCGCCTTCGCCGCCGGCGTAGCCCTCCGCGGCGGCGCGGCCGACGAGGCGTAGCCGACCATGGCCCCCCTCGCAAGGCGGTTCCTGGATGTCGTACACTGGCGAAGGTGCGTTCCCGCGCCCGACTGCCAGACCGAGCCCCCACGCGGCGCGGCGATGCGGCGGTAAAGGGGATCCGGATCCTCGGGATGAACCGGTCGACCATCCGACCGGCCGACGACGCGGCGGTGTGGGCGCGCGCGTCGACGGCCGCGACGGAGAGTTGACCGATGACCACCGACAAGGCCTTCAAGCGGGTTGTTCGTGCCCGCATGGCCAGGACCGGCGAGCGATACGCTGCCGCCCGACGGGCCCTGCTCGAGGGCGCCACGGACGGACATCACGCGGAGCCGACGGCCGACGCCACCAGCCCGTCGGGCTATCGGATGCGCGGCGGCCTGCACCCGGAGACGGCCACGCTGGCGAACGTCCTTGCGAATCAGGGCGTCGTCTCGGGCCTGACAGGCGAGCCGTTGACCGAGGCCGCGATCCTCGGCATCGGGGGCGGCCTGGGCGCCGGCTACATCCTCTGGGAGTTCAAGAGGCACGGCGCGCCGGTCCTGACCCTGGGATTCCGGAACCAGTGGCAATACCCGTCGATCCCCGGCTGGACCGGCAAGACGCTCGATCGGCTCGGCATCGAGCCCGACCTTCACGAGACCGGCGGCGCGAAAGGGGCTCGCGAGGCGCTCGATGCACGCCTTGACGCCGGCCTCCCCGTCATCGCCTCGATCGATCCCCAGTCGGTCGGGACCTGGGGCCTGCCCGACGCGCTGGCGGGACACTTCGGTCTCGTCGTCGTCGTCTTCGGGCGTGACGCCGATGGCTCGTACGTTGTTGACGACCGTGGCCGGGACCCATTCCGGGTATCACCCGGCGTGATGGCCGCCGCACGCGGGCGGATCGGCTCGTTCAAGCACCGGATCGTCGGGCTGCGCACGACGCCCGGACCGATCCCGGCCGCGCGGCTTCGGGAGGCGATGCGCGCGGGCCTCGAGGACCAGGTGGATCACCTCCGATCCCCATCCGACTCCTTCTCGCTCCCGGCCTGGCGCAAGTGGGGCGGTCTGATGACCGACGCGCGGAACGCGAAGGCGTGGCCGCAGATCTTCGGCGACGGCCACGGCCTGTTCGGCTCGCTGATGGCCCTCCACGAGATCGTCGACGACCGGGTCGGGCCATGGGGTGGGCACTTGCGGGAGCTGTACGCCGCATCACTCGATGATGCGGCCATCGCGCTCGAGAACCCTGCGCTCGGCGACGCGGCGCGGGCATGGCGGGGCGTCGCCGACCGATGGGAGGAGCTGGCCGACGCGGCGGTGCCGCCCGATCTCGAGGGTGCAGCCGATGCGGTCGAGGCGGTCGAGACGCTTCACGACGCGGTGATGGCCGGCGAATCGGGACGGTCGCGGGTGGGCGTGGCCGCGGCGACTGCGTGGGCGATCCGGGATCGCTACGCCGACGCCTTCCCCCTGCACCCAGACCGCATCGCGGCGATCCTCGAGGATCTCGGCGACCGGCTCGGCGCGATCTACCGGGCCGAGGTCGACGCGCTCGACATGACCGCTCGGGCCATCGGCAGATGAGGCCTTAGCCGAGCAGGATGCGGCGCAGGGGCGACGTTCGGCGGGCCAAGCCGGCACTCCGCCGACCGCCCGCAGCGATCGCCCTGAGCCAATCGGCATCAGCCCGACACTCCGCGATTGGGATCAGCCAATCGCCCTAAGCCATTGGGCGTTCGCCCAATGGCTCGTTGTCGATGAGGCGAGTCGCCCCGAACCGGACCGCGAGCGAGAGCAACGCCGGCCCGGCCACGCGGTCGAGCTCGGCGAGCGTCTCGGCGTCGGCGACGGACACGTAGTCGACGCTCGCGAGCGGCTGGCGCGCCAGCTCCACCCGCATCTTGTCCCGGATGACCTCGCCCGAGCGCTCGCCACCCTCCCACGCCTCGCGCGCCGCCAGGAGCGCCCGCCGCAGCACCGGCGCCGCGGCCCGCTCGGCCGGCGACAGGTGGACGTTCCGCGACGACATCGCCAGCCCATCCGCCTCGCGGATCGTGGGGCAGGGGACGACCTCCGTCCGGATCCCGAGATCAATCGCCATCCGCCGGATGACGGCGACCTGCTGGGCATCCTTCTGGCCGAAGTACGTCCGGTCGGCGCCGACGAGGTTGAAGAGGATCGCGACGACCGTCGCGACGCCCTCGAAGTGACCGGGCCGGGCCGCGCCCTCGAGCGGTCGGGCGATCGCGCCGAGGGAGACGGTCGTGTCGAAGCCCTCCGGGTAGACCTCCTCGACCGGCGGCATGAAGACGAGTTCGACGCCTTCGGCCTCGCAGATCTCCAGGTCGCGATCCTCGCTCCGCGGGTAGCGGGCGAGATCGGCCGGATCGCCGAACTGGCGCGGGTTGACGAAGATCGTGACCACCGTCGTGGCGTTCTCGGCCCGGGCTCGCTGCATCAGCGCCCGGTGGCCCTCGTGGAGCCAGCCCATCGTCGGCACGAGCCCGATGGGCCGGGGTGCGACGTCCAGCGCCGCGCGCAG
>MGOD01000022.1:24442-26254 GCA_001795245.1 Chloroflexi bacterium RBG_16_70_13 | reverse complement strand
GGTGCGGACAATGCGCGTCCGGACGGCCTGGGCCAAGGAGCTTCCTAGAGGTCGCGATCGAGGGGGATGCCGGCCGGCAGGCCGTCGGCCATGCCCGCAGCCGATCGGTCGTCCGGTGTCCGCCCGAGTGCCTCGTCGAGGGTCGTCTCGTCCATCCGGACGGTCTCGGCCGGCCCGGGGAAGGCGCCGCTCGCGACATCGGCCGCCCAGGCCACGGCGGCGGCCCGGATCGAGCCCTCGAGGTCGGCGTACGTGCGGGCATGCCGTGGCGTGAACGTGCCGAGGCCAAGGAGGTCGGTGACCACCTGGACCTGGCCGCTGCAGCCGGCGCCTGCGCCGATCCCGATCGTCGGGATCCGGAGCCGCGAGGTGATGACCGCGGCCAGCTGCTCCGGAACCAGCTCGAGGACGATCGCGAACGCGCCGGCCTCCTGGATGGCGACCGCGTCGCTGAGGAGGGCGCGGGCCGTCTCGCGGCTCTTGCCCTGGACGCGGACCTTGCCGCCCAGGCCGTGCTGCGACTGGGGCGTCCAGCCGATGTGGCCCATCACCGGAATGCCGGCCCGGACGAGGGCTTCGACGATCCGGCCGGAGCGGACGCCGCCCTCGATCTTCACCGCGGTCGCCCCGGCCTCGCGAAGGAACCGCCCGGCGTTCTCGACCGCCTCTTCTGGGGTGCTGTAGGACAGGAACGGCATGTCGCCGATGACGAGGGCCCGCTTCGTCCCGCGGACCACGGCCGCGGTGTGATGGAGCATCTCGGTCATCGTGACCCGGACGGTGGAGTCGTACCCGAGGAGAACCTGGCCGAGCGAATCGCCGACGAGGAGCATCGGGATGCCGGCTTCGTCGAGGATCCGGGCCGTCGGGTGGTCGTAGGCCGTGAGCATCGGCAGGCGCTCGCCGTCGGCGTGCATCCGGCCGATGTCGGCGACCGTGAGGCGGCGGACCGTCTGGGAACCTGCGCTCATCGCTGGGCCTCCTGCATGAGGGCAGTCTGCCCCGCCGCGTCGCGCTCGTCCAATGCCGCGGCCACCCGGTCGAGGAGCCGGTCCGCGACCTCGCGCTTCGAGAGGAGCGGCAGCTCGTCGCGGCCTCCGCCAGCGTCGAGAATCACGACCCGGTTCGTGTCCGTGCCGAACCCCGAGCCGGGTTCCGCCACGTCGTTCGCGACGAGGAGGTCCACGCCCTTCGCCCGGAGCTTGGCGGCGGCTCGCTCGAGCGAGCCCGTCTCGGCGGCAAACCCGACGAGGATCGGGGCGGGCTCGACGGACGGCAGGGTCGTGGCGCCCGCGGCATCCAGGCCGCGGCAGATCCGGGCGACCTCGGCCAGGAGGTCCGGGGTCGGCTGCAGCTCGAGGGTCAGGCCCTCGCCACGGGCGAGCTTCCGCG
Organism: Chloroflexi bacterium RBG_16_70_13; assembly: GCA_001795245.1. Classification (GTDB taxonomy): domain Bacteria; phylum Chloroflexota; class Limnocylindria; order Limnocylindrales; family CSP1-4; genus UBA5189. The sequence goes on along the minus strand of MGOD01000022.1, from coordinate 24,862 downwards.
TCGCCGGCCGTGCCGGCGTGAAGTCGGCGACCGCCGCGGCCATCACGAGGGCATCGAACCGGGCGCCCCCGTCAGCGTGAGAGCCGCCGAAGAGGACATCGAGGAGGGCGTCGCGAAGCTCGGCGGTCGTCTCGACCCGGATCACCCGGGCGCGGTCGTCGGGCAGTATGACGGCGACATCCGCGGCAACGATCGTGACGGCGCCACCCCGGTCGAGGGCCGCCTCAGCGATCGCGAGGCCCATCCGGCCCGTCGAGCGATTGCCGATGAAGCGGACCGGATCGATCGGCTCGCGGGTGCCGCCCGCGGTCAAGACGACGTGCCGGCCGGTCAGGTCTGCCTCGCGGGGCGCCGCAGCGGCGAGTGGCGGCCGCGAGGCCGCGTCCGGTTGCCGGACCGGCCGATCGGCCACCGCCGCGA
>MGOD01000022.1:22967-24281 GCA_001795245.1 Chloroflexi bacterium RBG_16_70_13 | reverse complement strand
GTCCATCGCCGGGGCCACGACGACGGGCGCCGACGTCGCCAGGCAGGTGGCGGTGATGACGTCGCCGGCCAGGCCGTTGGCCATCGCCCCGAGGAAATGGGCCGTGGCCGGCGCGACGACGATCGCGTCGGCGCTGTCGGCGACCACGATGTGCCCGATCCGCCCGTCCGGCAGGAGGTCAAGGACCTCGGTCTCGACCGGGTGGCGCGACAGGGCCGCGAAGCTGAGCGGCCCAACAAACCGGGCCGCCGACGGCGAGAGCAGGACGACGACGTCGGCGCCCTCGGCGGCCAGGAGCCTGAGGAGCTCGACGGCCTTGTAGGCCGCGATCGAGCCCGTGACGCCGAGGGCGATCAGCCGGCCCGCGAGGTGCCCATCCGCGCCGCCGGCCTCCCCGGGTCGGGCGCCGATCCGCGTCATCCCAGGCCCAGCTCGAGCGGCTCGCCGCCGCTGACCTCGGCGTGGAGGATCCCGAGCCCCTTCAGGGTCAGGTCGGGATCGATGACCTCGACGCCCTCGATGGCCGTCGCCCAGGGTGCCGCGCTGAGGCCGCCGGTCAGGATCGTGTGGACAGCCTCCGGCGCGACCCCCGAGGCGTCGGCGAGCTCGCGCCGGACCCGGGCCAGGAGACCACTCGCGAGGGCCTGGTAGCCGAGAACGGCTCCGGCCTGCATCGCGCTCACCGTGTCGCGCCCGATCGCCCGGTCGGGCGCGCGGAGCTCGATCCGCGGCAGCTTGGCCGTTCGCGCCGCGAGCGCCTCGAGGCCCAGCTCCAGGCCCGGCGCGATCGCCCCGCCGACGTACGCGCCGTCCACGGCGACACAGTCGAAGGTCGTCGCCGTCCCGAAGTCCGCGACGACCGCCGGCGTCCCGTACAGGCGCGCGGCCGCGAGGGCGTTCACGAGCCGGTCGGCGCCCACGTCGCCGGGCCGCTCGACCCTGACGGGCAGCGGGACGGTGCCGACGCCGGCGACGACGATCGGCCGCTCCCGGCGCTCGGCAACCGCTTCCAGCGCGGCCGTCAGGCTCGGGACGACGGAGGCGCAGGCGATCGCCGAGATATCGGCGAACGAGGCGTCGTCGAGGCGGAGCAGGCCGTCGAGGAGGAGCTCCAGCTCGTCGCTGCTGGCGCGCGGATTCGTGGCCGCCCGGCGGGTGCCCAGGAGGGACCCGTTCCGGAACCGGCCGATCGTGACGTTCGAGTTCCCGATGTCGATCGCGAGGAGCATGGCCGGATCATACGCGGGCCCCGCCGGCGGCCCGCGGACGGCCCGCGCGGACCCTCCGCTGGGGTAGCATCGACGGCGTCGCGCG
>MGOD01000022.1:20923-22916 GCA_001795245.1 Chloroflexi bacterium RBG_16_70_13 | reverse complement strand
CCGGCGAAGTTCTTCGTCAATCAGGGCGTCGTCTCGAGCCGGGAGGACATGCTCAACCTCCTTCGGCCCCTCCTCAAGCAGACGGTCACGTACCGCTACTTCCGCGAGCGGGAGCTCGTCTCCCACGGCACCGGCTGGGTCGAGCGGATCGTCACCGAGCAGCCCGAGATCTCGACCTACTTCACCCCGATCGCGGTGACCCTCAACGTCGATTCGTTCGAGCACCTCGAGTTCACGACCCGACCCGATCAGCTCCTCGTCTACACCCTGGTCCAGGGCGACGAGCGCGTCGTCGTGGAGTTCACGCCGGTCGGCGACGGCGCCGGGCGCTCGCCCTTCGAGCCGGAGCAGCTGGCCTTCGACACCTCGGGCTACGTCCAGATGGAGCTCCTCGGGTCGGAGTCCGTCGAGGACTGAGGCGCCTGCGATTCGGGTGATCCGCAGCCGATTCCGCGCGCTACCATCGCGCCATCGCGCCCGAGGCAGCTGTCCGGCACGGCTGTGACCGATCTCCTGGCCAATCAGGCGATCGGCGGCTCTCGGAGGGAGACGATCGCCCGCCAAACGGCGATCGCCGACGGCGTGAGCGGGGTCCGAGGACCCCGGGAGTGCGCGACCCGGCCCGACCGGGCCGGGACGCCGGAGGGACTGGAGGGTCGTCAGCGCGTGGACGCGATTGCGCAGTACTTCAAGTTCGCTGAACGCGGGACTAACCTCGCGACGGAGGCGCGAGCGGGCCTGACCACGTTCATGGTCATGGTCTACATCGTCTTCGTGAACGCCGGGATCCTCGGCGACGGCTTCGGGCTCGCTGCCGACGATCCCGGCCGCATCGCCCTCTCCGCGGGCACGGCGCTCATCGCCGGGCTCATGACCATCGCGATGGGCCTAATCGGCAACTTCCCGCTGGCCCTGGCCGCCGGCCTGGGCATCAATGCGATCGTCGCCTTCAGCCTCACCGGCCGCGGACTCTCGCCGGCCGGCGCGATGGGCGTCATTGTCCTCGAGGGCCTCGTGGTCTTCCTCCTCGTTCTCGTCGGCTTCCGCGAAGCCGTCATGAACGCGGTGCCGCTCAGCCTCAAGCGAGCCATCGGGACGGGCATTGGCCTGTTCATCCTGTTCATCGGCTTCCACAACGGCGGCCTGGTCACCGCCGCGGAGGGCCCACGGCCCGTCTTCCCGGCCTTCCCGGTCGAGGTCGGGCAGTTCGTCTTCCTGTTCGGCCTCGCCCTGACGTTCGTGCTCTACGCCCTCAAGGTGCGGGCCGCCCTCGTGATCTCGATCATCGGGACGACGATCGTCGCCCTTGCCGCCGGCGTCGCCAGCGTGCCCTCGACGCTGACGTGGACGCCGAACTTCTCTACGCTCGGCCAGTTCGACGTCGGGAACGTCTTCAGCGTCCTGGGCCCCCTGACGGCGGCCCTCGTGATCTTCGCGATCCTGCTGACCGACTTCTTCGACACGATGGGCACGATCACCGGCGTCAGCGCCGAGGCCGGCCTCGCCGAACCCGATGGCTCCGTCCCGGGCGTGGGGCGACTGCTCCTCGTCGACAGTGCGGCCGCGGCCGTCGGTGGGCTCGCGGGCGTGTCGTCGAACACGACGTACATCGAAAGCGCTGCCGGCGTGGCGGAGGGCGGTCGGACGGGCTTCACGTCGGTCGTAACCGGCGTGCTCTTCCTCCTCGCCATCCTCCTCGCACCCCTCGCCGGGATCATCCCGACCCAGGCGACGGCCCCGGCCCTCGTCCTCGTCGGCTACCTGATGTTCGTCCAGGTCAAGGACATCGACGTCAACAACCTCGAGGACGGCCTGCCGGCCCTCCTCACGATGATCCTGATGCCCCTGACATTCGACATCTCCGTGGGGATCGGGGCCGGCTTCATCAGCTGGGTCCTCATCAAGGTCGCCCGGGGCAAGGTCGCTGAGGTCCATCCGTTGATGTGGGTCGTCTCGATCGCCTTCCTCGTCTTCTTCCTCCAGGAGGGGATCC
>MGOD01000022.1:19221-20883 GCA_001795245.1 Chloroflexi bacterium RBG_16_70_13 | reverse complement strand
AGATCAATCGGCCCGTCAGCGGCCGGCGCCCGACGGGCGCCGGCCGTCTCGATTCCCGGCCCGAGCAGGTACCATCGGGCCGATGTTCGAACGCACGGAGCTGGCCGACGGGCCGCGGGTCATCAGTGCCCGGCTCCGTGATTCCCGGTCCGTGTCCGTGGCCGCCTACGTCCTCGCCGGCTCCCGCGTCGAGGCGGACGACCAGGCCGGCGTGGCTCACTTCCTCGAGCACCTGACGTTCAAGGGCACGTCGGCCTATCCCTCGACACGGGCGCTGAGCGAGGCGATCGAGGGCGTCGGCGGCTCGTTCAACGCCGCCACGGACCGCGAGTCGACCGTGTACTGGGCGCGCGTCCCGCGGCGCGAGGCGACGCGGGCAATCGACGTCCTCGGCGAGCTCATCTGCCGGCCGGCCCTCGACGAGGGCGAGATCGACCGCGAGCGGAGCGTGATCGTCGAGGAGATCCGGGGCTACCTCGACGACCCGGCCGAGTACTGCCAGATCCTGTTTCAGCAGGCGATGTTCGGGCGAGGCCCGCTCGGCCGTGAGATCTGCGGCGAGGAGTCGGACATTCGGGGCCTCGTGCCCGGCCGGATCCTGGAGTTCTGGGCGACCCGCTACCGGCCCGCCAATACCGTCGTCGCGGTTGCCGGCGACATCGCCCACGACGAGGCGGTGGGCCTTGTAGGCCGGGCGTTCGGGCAGGGCAACGGCGTCGCCGGCGGGTACGACGGGGCGCCGCCGCTCCCGGCCGGCGAGCGGGTCATCGTGGGCCGGCGCAACACGACCCAGGCCCAGCTCTGCGTCGGCGTTCCGGCCCTCCGCCGCGACCACCCCGACGCGTGGGCCTTGTCGGTCCTCAACGCGGTCCTCGGCGACGGCATGAGCAGCCGCCTCTTCCTGTCCCTCGTCGACCGCGACGCGCTCGCCTACGATGTCAGCTCGGGGCTCGTGGAGTACGCCGACGCGGGGTCGCTCGAGATCAGCGCCGGCGTGGACCCGGCCAGGGTACGCGCCGCCCTCGACGCGATCCTCCTCGAGCTGGCCCGCCTCCGCGACACGGCGATCCCCGAGGCCGAGCTCGCGAAGTCGAAGGCCTACCTCTCCGGCGGCCTCGAGCTGCGGATGGAGGAGACGCGCCACCTCGCGTCGTGGGTGGGCGGCCAGGAGGCGCTCCACGATCGCGTGCTGACGCTCGACGAGGCCCTTGCGGCCGTCGAGGCCGTCAGTGCAGACGACGTCCACCGCCTGGCCGGCCGCCTCATCCGCGACGACGTCCTCCGGATGGCCGTGGTTGCCCCGGCCCGCTACCTTCGCGGCCTCGAGGCCCGCCTCCGGTTGCCGGCATGAGCGAGTCGAGATCGAGGCGGGCCGCCGCGCGCCGGGGCGCGCCGAGTCGTGGCACGCCGAGTCGTGGCACGCCGAACGAAGGCACACCCAATCGCGGCGTGACGAGCGACCCGCCCGCGACCGGCGCAGCGCCCGCGGCGATGGACGACCCCCGAGCCGGCAGGCCCGGCGATGCCGAGGACCGGCGCCTCGCGACGCTTCACCTCCGTCTCGGCAGCCTGGCCCTCGCCCGGGCCGAGCTCGAGGATCTCCAGCGGCGGGCGGCGCTCGACGCCCCTGGCCTCGCCGACCTCGCCGAGGCTCGCTGGCGG
>MGOD01000022.1:18588-19195 GCA_001795245.1 Chloroflexi bacterium RBG_16_70_13 | reverse complement strand
CTCGACCATCTTGCCGCCGGCGGCTCTCAGCCGATCGCCCGCGTCGTCGCGGCCGAGGCCGCTGCGGCGGCCGGGCGGCCGGTCGAGGCGCGGGCCCACGTCGACGCCCTCGGGGCGGTCGACGCCGAGGCCCTGGAGCGCCTCTTCGCGGGCATGCCGAGGCGGGCGTTCTGGCCGTCCGCCCCGACCGCACCGAGCGGGCCGGCGGCCACGATGTTCGATGCCGACCGCACCGCGCCGCCGGGCCATCGCCCCCCGAGGACCGAGCGATCCGACGCCGCGAAGCCGGGCGCCGGGCTCTCGACCGCGTCGAGCGAGCTGCCCGAGATGGCCGGCCTGTGGGGCGACGACGAGCCCGGGCTCGCCGGACGGACCGCCGCGAGCGCGCCGTCCGTGCCGTCCGCGCCCGCCACTCCGGCCGAGGAGCTGGCCCGCGCCAGGGACGAGCTTGCGACCGGCGGCGCCCTTGGGCAGGATCGCGGTCTCGCTCGCCTGGCCCTCGTCCTCCGGCGGGAGCCGGCCCTGGCGGCCGACGTCCTGACGACGCTGGGGCCGCGGCTCGACCCGGCCGCCCAGCTCGTGCGGGGCGACGCCTGCCGGCTCCTCG
>MGOD01000022.1:5891-18575 GCA_001795245.1 Chloroflexi bacterium RBG_16_70_13 | reverse complement strand
CCACCTCGAGGCCGAGGCCGCCTTCGCGGCGGCCGCGCAATCGCTCGACGAGCCCGCCCCGCGCCGTCGACCACGAACGTCGTGAAGCGTCGACGCGCATACCCCACCATTGGGGCGATCTGCCGAGCCGATCTGCCCAGGTGTCCCGCCGTGGAGGAATCGTGACCGAACGCACCCTCGTCCTCGTCAAGCCAGATGGCGTCCAGCGCCTGCTCGCCGGCCGGATCCTGGCCCGCTACGAGGAGCGCGGCCTGCGCCTCGTCGGCCTGAAGCTGATGGTCGTCGACCGCGACCTCGCCGAGCGCCATTACGCCGTCCACCGCGAGAAGCCGTTCTTCCGTGGCCTCGTCGAGTTCATCATCAGCGGCCCGCTCGTGGCGGCCGTCCTCGAGGGTCCCAACGCGATCGGCGTGGTCCGGGCGATGAACGGTGCGACCCGGCCGCACGAGGCCGCGCCGGGAACGATCCGCGGCGACTTTGCCCTCGAGACCGCCCAGAACCTCGTCCACGCCTCCGACAGCGCCGAGACGGCGATTGCAGAGATCGACCTCTGGTTCACGGACGACGAGCTCCTGCTCTACGACCGGGAGATCGATCGCTGGGTCCTCGGCCCGGCCGACTGAGCCGACACGGCCGACTGACTCGCACCGCGGCCCTGAGCCGTCTCGCGACGAGTTCGCCGCTCGGGACGTCGCTCCTCAGAGCCCGCCGTCGATGGGGCTGGACCGCTCGGTGACCCCGAGCTCTCCGCCCAGCGGCTGCTCCACCGCGGCCCCGCCCAGGCCGGCCGTCGCGACGCCGAGGCCGATGACCGCGACGAGGAGCGCCGACCCGGCGGCCAGCGCGAAGCGGTTCGCCCGAATCGCCGCCTGGAAGGCGGTCGGGACCGCCATCGCCACCGCCGGTGCGGATCCGGCCGTCCAGCCGGCCGGCCGGAAGCCCCGAAGTCGCGGTCGAGTGCCCTCGGACCCCCGAACCGCGTCGGACATGCGGTCGAGCCCGACGACCAGGATTCGCCCCAGATAGACCAGCGGCGCGAACGCCGCGGCGAGGACGAAGAGATCGAACGGCGAGGCGACGGCCGCCTCCGTCAGGAGACTCCGGGCAGCGAACGTGGCCATGCCCGGCAGCCCGACGGCTCCGAGGGCCACCACGACGAAGGTCAGGGCGAGGAGTGGGGATGAGCGAGCCCAGCCGCGCAGCTCCGAGAGTCGCCGTACCCGGAACGTGGCGCGGGTGACGAGGACCCAGGCCGCGAGCCCGCTCTTGACCGCGACCATCCCGATGAGCCAATCGCGCCCGGCCTGGGCCACGTCCGGCCGAATCACCCCGAACGCCAGGAGGGCGATCCCTGCGTCCTGCACGATCGAGTAGCCGAGGACGTGCTCGAGATCGTCATGAAGCATCGCGGCGAGCCCGCCGAGGAGGACGCTCGCCGCCGCGACGACGGCGATCAGGCCGTGCTCGGCGAAGAGCGGAGCCGCGGCCGGGGCGATCGTCACCTCGACCCAGCCGAGGGCCACCAGGGCGAACCCGGCCGCCCCCCAGCCGAGGGTCGCCGGGACGGCAGCGACGGGCACGGCCTCGGCAAGCCGGGAGGCCCAGACGTGGGCCGGGATCGCCCCCATCCGGACGATGACCGCCGTGACGACGACGAGGAGGCCCAGGCCGAGCGCGGTCTCGAGGGCCGGGTCGACGCCGGCGAACGGGTCGGCCGCTACGAACGGGCCGACCGCGGACGCGCCCCAGGCGACCGCGGCCAGGCCCAGGAGCCCTGCAAGGACAAGGGGCCGGAGCAGTCGGAGGCCGACGAGCGCCACGTCCGAGCCGGCCCCGGGCAGCCAGGCCAGCGGGCCCACGGCGGCCGCCAGCCCGCCGGCGGTCAGGAGCGCGAAGCCGATGCCCGCGTCCGCGACGGACAGGGCGAGGACGCCGGTCCCGAGCCCCATGAGCGAGGGTCCCAGCGTCGCCCCGCCACTCCCGACGAGGACATCGGCAAGGCCCAGGAGAGCGATGACCGCGGCCCAGGTCAGGGCCACCGTCCGCAACCCGTCCGAGCCCGACACCACGGTCCCGGCGAGCGGGACCGCGTCCTGGGCGCCGATCGTCGCGGCCACGGCGACCGCGAGGATTGCCGTCACGCTACCGATCGCCAGCCCGAGCCGCGGCCGTCCGAAGGTCAGGAACGCGGCCAGCCCGCCGGGGATGGCCACGGCCGCCAGCAGGAGGACGCTCATCGACCGGTCGCCGAGGCCGAGGACGGGTCTGGCCGGCCGGGTCCCGCGTCACCCCGGCCCGACCGCCCGGCATCCGTTGCCCGGTCATCGGTCCGCTCGCCTTCGGGCGTCGAACGCCGCTCGATGTGGGCGATGAGAGCGGCCGAGGTTCCGACCGTGAGGACGAGGCCGTCGATCCCGAGTTGCTCGAGCGCGCCGGGCGGTCCGGCCAGTCCCGTCCGGGCGAGAACCAGACCCTGGACGACCAGCAGCAGCCCCACGGCGCTCCGCAACGCCCGCCCGCCGAAGCAGGCCGGGGCGAGGCCGACGACGAGCGAGGCGAGCCCGGCGGCGAGGGCCAGGGCCGACGGCGTCAGTGCGTCGAGGGGGCTGGTCGCGGGGCCGGGTAGTGGCGCACCGGGGGTGACCGAGGCAAGCCCGGCGGCCATCGCCACGCCCGCGATCGCGACACCCGCGGCGATGACGCTCTCGGCCGGCCAACCGAGCCGGGACCCAAGCCCCCGAGCCTCCGACCTGGCCGCCACGGCCCAGAGCAGGTAGACCACGAGGATTCCGGTCACGACGCGCGCTCCGAGGATCGCGGCGCCGGGCAGCGGGTCGGTGAGGAACGGCCCGAGCCCCAGGACGAGGGCCAGCCCGACGAGGGCGGCGCGAGCCTCGCGGGACGACGCTGCGATCACGGCGCCGGCCGTCACCGCGAGGGCCACCCCCGCGAGGGCCGGGTTCATGGCGCCGGGCTCGCCAGCTCCGGGTACGTCGGGACGGGCAGGATCGTGAAGGTGTTGAAGGGCCAGTAGCGGAGCCACGCTCGCCCGACGACGTGGGAGACCTCGATCGGCCCGAAGTTGCGCGAATCGGCCGAATCCTGGCGGTGGTCACCCATGACGAAGAGCTCGTCCACCGGAACCACCCAGTGGGTCGCACCGCCCGCTGCCGGCAGGCTCTCCTGGGGGACCCCGTCCCGCGTGAAGATGTAGGGCTCGTCGATCTCGATGCCGTTGACGTAGACGAGGCCGTCGCGCAGCTCGACCTCGTCGCCGGCGATCCCGATGACGCGCTTGATGAACGGGACGGTGGAGCCCTGCGCCCACGAGTCCGGCGGGTTGAAGACGATGATGTCGCCGATCGCGTAGGCGTCCCAGCGCGGCGACAGCTTGTCGACGAGGACGTACTGCTCGGGTTGGAGCGTGTTCTCCATCGAGCCCTGCTGGACCTTGAACGGTTGGGCGACGAAGGACTGGATGCCGAAGAAGATGAGAACGGTGAGGACGAGGGTTTCAAGGACCTCGAAGGCACACCCGAGCGCTGGTCGTTGGCTCACAGGCAGCGGAGTATAGGGGCTGTGCTATCGTCCCGCCCCGTGACCGGCTCTCCCAGGCGGTGGTGCGGATGCGCCGGCTGATCTCCTTCGTCAGCATCGCGGTCGCGCTCGTCGCGCTCGCCCTCGTGCTCTACAACGCGACGCTCGTCGACCGCAAGGCCCCCGCAGTCGTCGAGATCTCGCTCAGCGCACCGGCGGGCGACGAGCGGATCGCCCAGACGGTCACGGCGATCGACGTCGAGTTCAGCGAGCCGGTCAGGACGAGCACCGTCGAAGCCCGCTTCCGGATCGAGCCGTACGTCGCCGGCGCCTTCGCCTGGGACGGTGCGACCGCGATCTTCACGCCCTCGGCGAAGCTGCCGGGCGACACCGAGTTCTCGGTCTGGCTCGACGCCGGCTACGAGGACCTCGTCGGGAACGTCGCCGGCCTCGCCCTCGAGCCATGGATCTTCCGGACCGTCGGGCCGCCGCTCGTCGTGACCTCGGCGCCCCAGGACGACGTCACGGGCGTCGCCGTCGATGGGGTCGTCGACATCGAGTTCGACCGCCTCATGGACACGGCGTCTGTGGAGGCGGCGATCCGGATCGAACCGCCGGCCACCTTCCATGCGTCCTGGAGCGGCGAGGGGGTCCGCCTCCTGTTCGACTCCCGGCTCCGCTTCGGGACCACGTACACCCTCACGATCGGGCAGGGTGCGGCCGACACCGGCGGCAATCGCCTGCGCGAGCCGTTCATCCTCCACTTCTCGACGGTCGCGGCCGGCCTCGCGGCGGTCGAGATCGTGCCGGCCGACCGGGCCTCCGGGGTCAGCGTGCGGACGCCGGTGGCGATCCGCTTCGACGCGCCGATCGATCCCGACACCGCCCGGGCGGCCTTCCGCATCACCCCGAGCGTCGACGGTGAGGTCCGGATCGTCGGCATCGCCGACGACCTGGCGCCGTCGGATGGCTCGCCGCCCGCCGCCGGGGAAGCGGACACGATCCTGTTCGTGCCCGACGATCCGCTCGCGCCGCACACCACCTACGCCATCACCCTCGAGCCGACCGTCGCCCGGCGGGATGATCCCGAAGCCGTCGCCGCGGGTCGCAGCTGGACGTTCACGACCGGCTCGCCGACCGCGTCGGGCCAGAACCTGGTCGCCTTCCTCAGCGCCCGGGCAGGTGTCCGCAACGTCTGGCTGATGAATCCGGACGGCACGAATCCCCGCCAGCTGACGACGGAGCTCGCCCCGGTCTCCGGCTTCGATGCCACCGGGGACGGCTCGCGCGTCGCCTATTCCGCGGGCGGCATCGTGAGCGTCGTCGGCAGCGACGGCGAGGACCTCGTCAGGCTGACGGCCGATGATCGGTTCGAGTACGCGCCGGTCTTCAGCCCCGACGACCGGCGCCTCATCGTCGCGCGACGCGGCGTTGACGGCACCGACCTCGGCTACTGGCTCGTGCCGCTGCCGGGCACGGGCGGCGAGGAGCTCCAGCTTGTCGACCGCGGGGCGCCGGAGCTCGGATCCGCGGGCCTGGGCGGCGAGGGGATCGGCGGAACGGACGGATTGCCGGGCTGGATGGCCCGCTCGGCCTTCGACCCGACCGGGCGCTTCGCGATCATCGTGACCGCCGGCGGCGAGGTCCTGACGCTCGAGATCGGTCCCGATCCGTTCCTCGGCGTCGCCGTCCGGGTCCCGCTCGTCACCGATGCGGCGGCGGCCTGGTCGCCGCGCCACGAGGCGTTCATCCTCGCGGCGGCGCCGGCCGACGGCGGCTCCGCGACCGACGGCCCGGCCCTTTGGGCGATCGCCCCGGACGGCAGCGCCCACAGGCTCGAGGGCACGGGGGGCGCAGTCGGCCCGATCTCGGTCGGCCCCGACGGCTCGATCGCGATGACCCTCTCCGGCTCCGGCGACGAGGCTGCCGGGATCGGCCTCCTGTCGGCGGCCTCGATCACCCTGACTCGCTTTACCCCGGACGCTCGCTTCGACGATCGCTGGCCGACCTTCTCACCCGACGGCGGGACGCTGCTGATCGGGCGGACGTCCCTGGCGCAGCCCGACCACGCCGACGGGATCTGGGCCCTCGACCTGTCGACAGGGGTCGCCCGGCAGCTCTCGGCCGACGGGGCCTATGCCCGCTGGCTGCCGTGAGGCCGGCCCGAGGCTGCATGCATCGTCCGCAGCGCCGCCCGGATTTGACCCGTTCGAACGGCAGTTGATACACTCCGCCGCGGCCTGAACGGCCCCGTCCGGCGATGCGCCCCGTGTACCCGCACCCGGATCGGAGCCGCCCGGCCCGATCTCCCCGAGTCCGCCCGGACAGGCGGCCTGCGCCCGGCGCGCGCCCGCTACGACGACCTCGACGAACCTGGAGGAACGGACCACCCCGATGGACGCCAGTGCGCTCCAGCTGATCATTCCCGTGGCGGGCGTCGCCGCGGTCCTCTTCGCCCTCTATCTCGCGCGCGACGTCCTGTCCCGCGACACCGGCACCCAGGCCATGCGGGACGTGGGCGACATGATCCGCGAGGGCGCGGACGCCTTCGTCAAGCGCCAGTACACGACGATCGCACTCCTCGCCCTCGCCGGGGCCGTGGTCATCGGCATCGTGATCACCCTCGTCGAGACCAAGGACGTCGCCGACGTCCCGTCGCTCGCCGGCAGCCCGATCGGGATCATGACCGCGATCGCCTTCCTGGTCGGCGCCGGCTGCTCGATGCTCTCGGGCATCATCGGCATGACGATCAGCGTCCGCTCGAACGTCAGGACCGCGGCGGCCGCACGGCGGAGCCTCGTCGAGGCCGTCCAGGTCGCGATGCGCGGCGGGGCGGTCTCCGGGTTCCTCGTCGTGGCCCTCTCGCTCCTCGGGGTCTGGGGCATCTTCATGGCCTACGAGACGTTCGTCGCCGACGTCACGGTCGCCCAGGCGCCGTTCCTCATCGTCGGCTTCGGCTTCGGGGCCAGCTTCGTGGCCCTCTTCGCCCAGCTCGGCGGCGGGATCTACACCAAGGCCGCCGATGTCGGGTCGGATCTCGTCGGCAAGGTCGAGCAGGGCATCCCGGAGGATGACCCGCGCAACGCCGCGGTGATCGCCGACCTCGTCGGCGACAACGTCGGCGACTGCGCCGGCCGAGGCGCCGACCTCTTCGAGTCCACCGCGGCCGAGAACATCGGGGCCATGATCCTGGGCGTCGCCGCCTTCTCGATCGCGACGACGGCCGGCTGGCCGAACCCCGAGGCCTGGATCTTCTTCCCCCTCGTCGTCCGCGCCTTCGGCCTCCTGGCCACGATCGTGGCGATGTTCTTCATCCGCGGCTCCGAGACCGAGAATCCGATGAACATCCTCAACCGTGGCTACTGGGTCACGACGGCCCTGTCCGTCGTCGGCCTGGCGATCACCACGAACATCATGATGAACTCCGGCGGCACCGAATCGAACGGCCTGCCCGTGTGGGTCTGGTTCTTCGGCGCCGGGATCGTCGGGCTCGCAACGAGCGTCGCCTTCGTCTACATCACCCAGTACTACACGGCGGGCACGTTCCGGCCCGTTCGCGAGATCGCGGAGGCGTCCAAGACCGGCCCGGCCACGAACATCATCAGCGGCACCGCGGTCGGCTTCGAGACGACCTTCGTGACCGCCGTCACGATCGGCATCGCCCTCATCGCCTCGCACTGGCTCGGCCAGCAGGCCGGTCTCCTGACCCCCGAGGGCAAGGACGTCGGCGGCATCTTCGGGACGGCCGTGGCGACGATGGGCATGCTCATGACGACGGCCTACATCCTCGCCATGGACACGTTCGGCCCGATCACCGACAACGCCGGGGGCGTGGCCGAGTTCAGCCGGTCGGAAGCCGGCGCCCGGGAGATCACCGATCGCCTCGACGCCGTCGGTAACACGACCAAGGCGCTCACGAAGGGCTACGCGATCGCGTCGGCCTCGCTCGCCGCCTTCCTCCTGTTCAACGCCTACATCGACAAGGTCAACCTCATCCAGACGAACCGCGGCGGCGAGCTCCTCGAGGCCGTCAACCTGGCCGATGTCAGCGTCTTCGTGGCGGCCCTCCTCGGCGCGATGCTGGCCTACTTCTTCAGCTCGCTGGCCATCCGCGCCGTTGGCACGACGGCCCAGTCGATCATCGTCGAGGTCCGCCGCCAGTTCCGGGAGATGCCCGGGATCATGGACTACACCCAGCGCCCCGACTACGCCCGGGTCGTCGACATCACGACCCGGGCCGCGCTCCGCCAGATGGTCGCGCCGGGGCTCGTGGCCGTGGCCACCCCGATCGTCGTGGGCCTCCTTCTCGGGTACGAGGCGGTCGCCGGGCTGCTCATGGTCGGCACGATCGCCGGCGTCCTCCTGGCGACGACCCTGAACAACGGCGGCGGCGCCTGGGACAACGCCAAGAAGTACATCGAGTCGGGCCACCTCCTCGACGACCAGGGCAACGTCCTTGGCAAGAAGACGCCGGCCCACGCCGCAGCCGTCGTCGGCGACACCGTGGGCGACCCGTTCAAGGACACGGCTGGGCCGTCGCTCCACGTCCTCGTCAAGCTCCTCGCGACGATCACCCTCGTCCTCGCCCCGCTCTTCATCCGGTAGGCGGGCACCGGTCCCGCCCGAGCGCCCTGAGTGATGGATCAGCTCATCCAGGCCATCGTGATGGGGGTCGTGCAGGGACTGACGGAGTTCCTGCCGGTGTCCAGCTCCGGCCACCTCATCATCGTCCCGGCCCTCCTGGGCTGGGACGACCCGTTCATCGAGAGCCTCGCCTTCAGCGTGATGCTCCATCTCGGAACGCTCCTCGCGCTGCTCGCCTTCTTCCGGGCCGACTGGCTGCGGCTCGTCCCAGCGTGGTTCGCGTCGATCCGGGATCGGTCAATCGGAGGCGATCCGGACCGGCGACTGGCGTGGCTGCTGGCGCTCTCGACGATCCCGGCGGTCATCGTCGGCCTGCTCCTCAACGACCTCATCGAGACCGCGTTTCGTGAGGCCCGCCTCGTGGCGGTGACGCTCGTCGTCGGCGCGGCCATCCTGTGGCTCGCCGAGCGGGTCGGCAGCCGGACGCGCGCCATCAGCGACGTGTCCGCCAGGGCCGCGCTCGGTATCGGCGTCGCCCAGGCGCTGGCCCTCGTGCCCGGCATCAGCCGATCCGGGATCTCGATCTCGGCCGGCCTCTTCGCCGGCCTGGACCGTGAGGCTGCGGCCCGTTTCAGCTTCCTCATGGCGACCCCGATCACGGCCGGGGCAGGCGCTTACGAGACGCGCAAGCTCCTCACCGGGGAGGCCGGCGTCGACGTCCAGGTCGCGCCGCTCGTGGCCGGCATGATCGCCGCGGTCGTGGCGGGGTTCGCCGCGATCGCGATCCTGCTCCGCTTCCTGCGAACCCATCCCACCACCATCTTCATCGTCTACCGGCTCGTCCTGGCGGGCGTCGTCGTGGTCGCCTGGCTCGGGCTCTGGGACCGGGCGGTATAGGCCGGGGCCGCCGCGATGGAAGTCATGAAGCAGCTTCGCCAGCGGGCGATCCGCGACCTCGTCGAGCAGCGGCTCATCCGGACCCAGCAGGAGCTGGCCGCCGCCCTCAGGGAGCGTGGTTTCCGGACGACCCAGGCCACGATCTCCCGGGACGTCGCGGAGTTGGGCCTCGTCAAGATGGTCCGCGACGGAGCCCACGTCTACGCTCTCCCGCCCCGCCTCGTGGAGGCCGAGGTCTCAGGCGAGGATCGCCTGCGACGCCTCTTCCATGACCTCCCGGTCGAGATCCGCGAGGCCGGACTCCTCCTCGTCGTCAAGACGCTGCCGGGCTCGGCCCACCCGATCGCCGCAGCCCTCGACCGGGCCCGCTGGCCGGAGGTCGCGGGCTCGATCGCCGGCGATGACACGGTCTTCGTCGCCGCCACCGACCGGGCCGCCCTCCAACGCGTGAAGCGCCGCCTCCTCCATCTCACCGGCAAGGGGTGAGCCGTCGAGGGCCCAGCCCGCGAGGAATGATCCGGCGACGGGTGAGCCGTCGAGGGGACGCGCCGTTCACAGGAGCCGCCGCGAGGCTTTGACACTCCGGGGAGGGAGCGCTAGGCTACGCGCCCGGCTCGAACTCCAGCCCGCGGGGGACCCGTGGACAGCTGGGGTTCTCTTGTTTATCCAGATCGCTCCTGCCTCGCCGACCCGCAGCCGCGGTGACTCGGGGCACACCCACCCGGGGGCCGAATCCGCGTGAACAACAAGCCCACCTACATCTCCCGCGACGGTCTCGAGAAGCTCCGCAGGGAGCTCGAGGAGATGGTGTCCGTGCGCCGTCCCGAGATCGCCCAGCGGATCCATGACGCCAAGGAGCACGGCGATCTCAGCGAGAACGCCGAGTACGAGGACGCCAAGAACGAGCAGGCCTTCGTGGAGGGCCGGATCCAGACCCTCGAGGCGCTCATCAAGAACGCCACGATCATCGACGAGAACCACTCGATCGAGATGGTCCAGATCGGCTCGACGGTCAAGGTGGACGGTCCGGACGGCAAGGAATCGTTCACGATCGTCGGCTCGACCGAGGCCCGCCCCACCGAGGGCCGGATCAGCAATGAGAGCCCGGTCGGACGGGCACTGCTCGGGCGCAAGAAGGGCGAGGTGATCTCCGTGCAGGTCCCCGCCGGCGACATCTCGTACACGATCGTCGGGATCAGCTAGGACAGAGCACCCGGTTCGACGCTCGAAGTCCGGAGCGACGCCCGGGCACATGACCAGGAGCGAGCGGACCGATGGAATGGGCTGACGAGCTGGCGGCGCGGGTTTCCGGCCCGCAGGTCGTCAACGACTCGAAGACCCCGTCCGGCACCGTCAACGTCGGGAGCCTCCGCGGCCCGGTCATCCTCGACGTCATCACCCGGGCGCTGCGGGCCTCGGGCCACGAGACGACGCTCCTCTACGGCGTCGACGACCTCGACGCGATGGACGCCCAGGCGCTCCTCACGCCGGACGCCGTCGAGCGCTACATGGGCGTGCCTCTCGCCCACATCCCCGACCAGATCGAGGACGGCCACGCCTCGTACGCCCGCCATCACGCCCAGACCTTCATCGACCTCTTCGCCGACCTCGGCATCCACCCCAGCCGCTACTACTGGATGAGCGACATCTACAACACCGGGGACATGGACCCCTACATCCAGCAGGCCCTCGATCGGGCGCATGTCGTCCGCGACCTCTACCGCCGGGTCTCGAACGTCCAGCATCCGGACACCTGGCACCCGGTCCTGGTGATCTGCGAGACGTGCGGGCGGGTGGGCACGACGATCGTCACGAAGTGGGACGGCGACCGGGTCTACTACGAGTGCCGCAAGGACCTCGTCCAGTGGGCCCACGGCTGCGGGACCTCCGGCTGGGTCGCCCCGTTCGGCGGCCGCGCCAAGCTGCCCTGGAACCTCGAGTGGGCAGCCCAGTGGAGCCTCTTCGGGGTGACGATCGAGCCGTGCGGCAAGGACCTCGCCACGGCCGGAGGCTCGCGCGACCGCTCCGACGCGATCGCCCGCGAGGTCTTCGAGCGCGAGCCGCCGATCAACGTCCCGTACGAGTTCCTGAACATCGGCGGCCGCAAGATGTCGACCTCCAAGGGTCGCGGCGCCGCCGCCCACCGCATCGTCGAGGCCATCCCCCCCGAGCAGCTCCGGACGCTCTTCATCCGGCCCCGCCCGAACCACGCCATCGAGTTCGATCCGGAGGGCACGGACGCCATCCCCCGGCTGTTCGACGAGTTCGACAGGCTGGCCGACGCGACCGCCGGACGGCCGGTGAAGGGCGAGCTGCCGCCGGGCTCCGCCTCGATCTTCAGGTATGCCCTGCTCGACCCGGCGGCCGACATCGAGGCCGAGGCCACGGCCTTCCGGCCGAGCTTCGCCCACCTCGCCTTCCTCGTCCAGGTCCCCGGCGCCGACATCCCCGCCCTCATGGCAGCCGAGAAGGGCAGCCCCCTGACCCTCCGCGAGCGGGCGGTCCTCGATGAGCGGCTCGCGGCCGCCCGGGCCTGGCTCGCGGCGTACGCCCCGGATCGCGCCCGCATGTCCGTCCACGAGGCTCTTCCGGACGAGGCCAGGACGCTCGATCTGGACCAGCGGTCGTTCCTCGCCGCGCTCGTCGCGGCCGCCGGCGGAGCGGGCCAGCCGAGCGGCGGCGATGATTGGCAGGCAACGATCTTCTCGACCGCGGCCGGCGTCGGCCTGCCGCCGGGGCGGGCCTTCGCGGCCCTCTACCTGGCCTTCCTCGGTCGCCCCAACGGCCCCCGGGCCGGCTGGCTCCTCGCCAGCCTCGATCGGGGCTTCGTCGCGGCCCGGCTGCGCGAAGCGGCGGCCGCGGATGCGACGATGTCACCCGCAGGAGGTGGCGCATGAGCGTTGGCCTGGCGCGGCTTCGGGAGGAGCCGGACGCGATCCGGAAGGGCGCCCGTGACAAGGGCGAGGATCCCGCGCTCGTCGACGCCGCCCTCGAGGCGGACGCGCGCCGCCGGGCCCTCCAGGGCGAGGGCGACGCCCTGCGGGCCGAGCGGAACACGGCGTCGAAGTCGATCGGCGAGGCGATCAAGGGCGGGGCCAGGCCCGAGGGCCCTGAGGTCGCCGCGCTCCGGGCCCGCTCGGTCGAGATCGGGGAGCGGCTGACCGCCATCGACGCCGAGCTCGTAGAGGTCGAGGCGCTGATCGGGGACCTCCTCCTCCGGATCCCCAACCCGGCCGAGCTCGACATCCCGATCGGGGGCGAGGAGGCGAACGTCACGGTCCGGACGTGGGGGGAGCTGCTGCCCCGCGTCCAGCCGCTCCACGGCGAGGTCGGCGCTGATGCCGTGGCCGGCGGCGCCACCTGGGAGCGCAAGCCGCACTGGGAGGTCGCCGAGGCCCTCGACATCATCGACCTCGCCCGCGGCGCGAAGATCACAGGGTCTGGCTTCCCGGTCTACAAAGGCGCCGGCAGCGCCCTCCAGCGGGCCATCATCAGCTGGTGCCTCGACGTCCATACCCGCGAGAACGGCTTCCTCGAGGTCTGGCCGCCGGTCGTCGTGAACCAGGCCTCCGCTCGCGGAACCGGCCAGATCCCGGACAAGGAAGACCAGATGTATGTCGTCACCCGCGACGACCTGTACCTGGTCCCGACGGCCGAGGTCCCGGT
>MGOD01000022.1:5500-5865 GCA_001795245.1 Chloroflexi bacterium RBG_16_70_13 | reverse complement strand
GGCGGCCGACCTGCCGATCCGCTACGCGGCCTACACGCCCTGCTTCCGGCGCGAGGCCGGCGCGGCAGGCAAGGACACCCGGGGCATCCTCCGGGTCCACCAGTTCGACAAGGTCGAGATGGTCCTGTTCGAGCGGCCCGAGGCTTCGGCCGAAGCCCTCGACTGGATGACCGGCCGGGCCGAGATCCTCCTGCAGCGCCTCGGGCTGGCCTACCGGGTCCTGCTCATGGCCACCCGCGAGATGGGCTTCACCCAGGCCCGCAAGTACGACATCGAGGTCTGGGCGCCCGGCGTGGAGCGCTGGCTCGAGGTCAGCTCATGCTCGAACTTCGGCGACTTCCAGGCCCGCCGCATGGCGGTCCGCT
>MGOD01000022.1:153-5439 GCA_001795245.1 Chloroflexi bacterium RBG_16_70_13 | reverse complement strand
CGCGGACCGTCGCCGCGATCCTCGAGACGTTCCAGCGCCCGGACGGGTCGGTCGACGTGCCCGCGCCGCTTCGGCCGTACATGGGCATCGACCGGATCACGGCCCGCGACTGACGACGGACCCGGAGCGGATGACGACCTCGAGGTCGACGTTCCTCGACGGCCGGGTCGAGATCGTCCAGGGCGACATCACGACGCTCGCGCTCGACGCGATCGTGAACGCCGCGAACAGCTCGCTCCTCGGCGGCGGTGGGGTCGATGGCGCCATCCACCGGGCGGCCGGCCCGCGCCTGCTGGCCGAGTGTCGGACGCTCGGCGGCGCCCGACCCGGCGAGGCAAGGATGACCGCCGGTTACGACCTGCCGGCGCGCCACGTGATCCACGCGGTCGGGCCGATCTGGCGGGGCGGTGCCGCCGGCGAGGACGAGACGCTCGCCTCGGCCTACCGGCGGAGCCTCGAGATCGCCGAGGAGGCCGGCCTCGAGACAGTCGCCTTTCCGTCGATCTCGACCGGGATCTATGGCTTCCCCCGCGAACGCGCGGCCCGGATCTCCCAGCGGACGGTCCGGGCCTGGTTGCTGGACCACGAGGCCCCCAGGCGGGTGACCCTGTGCGTCTTCAGCCCGGCCGATCTCGAGCTCCAGGTATCGATCGCCCGGGAGGAGCTCGCGTCACCGACGTGACGCCGGGTATGCTCGTGACGGAGAGGTGCCGGAGCGGTTGAACGGTCCTGTCTTGAAAACAGGCGGGCGCAAGCCCCGTGGGTTCGAATCCCACCCTCTCCGCCAGGGTCGCGCCTCGCGATCTCGGCCGATGCCGGCGTTGCCGGCTGCGCGCGGTCGCTCACGCACATCCGGGTGCGCTCGCGACAGTGCTCGCCGCCGCCTTGGCCTCGGCCGTCTCGCAGGCCGCTCTCCTGCTCTATCCGACCAGGCGGCGCACGCATCAGGAGGCCGGCCATGACGCCGCTTTGTGAGCACTTCGAGACCGGGGTCGAGGTCGGGCCGCCGCTCGACGTTTGCCCGACGTGCGTCGAGATTGGCTCGAGGTGGCACCACCTGCGGCAGTGCCTGAACTGCGGGCTGACGCAATGCTGCGACAACAGCCCCAACCGCCACATGTCGGCCCACAACCGTGCGACCGGCCATCCGATGATGCGGACGGCTCAGCCCGGCGAGGACTGGCGCTGGTGCTATCCCGACGAGCTGTTCTTCGTGCCCGGCCCGGACGGCTACGAGGTCGTCGAGGACTGAGCCCGGAATCGAAACAGCGGGCTGCGCAGGACGCGCAGCCCGCTGTGCTCAAGAAGGGTTAGCTGTTGCTCGGGAAGACGAGGCTGAGGGCGGCTCGCCGGCCCGGCTCGGGCCAGCGGATCGTGACCTCCTTCTGGCGGCTGAAGAACCGCAGTCCGTCTTCGCCGCGCATCGGCAGGTCGCCGAGCGCGGATTCCTTGGCGCCGCTGAAGCTGAGGTACCCCGCCGGGACGGGGATCGGCACGTTGACGCCGATCATCGGGACATCGCACTCGAGCTGGTAGCGCCGGGCGGCGCCACCATCGGTCGTGAAGATGGCCGTGCCGTTGGCGTACTTGTGGCTGTTGACGAGGGCGATCGCCTCGTCATAGGTGGCCGCGCGGACGATCCCGAGGACCGGCCCGAAGATCTCCTCGTTGTAGATGTCCATGCCCGGCTTGACGTGGTCGAAGAGGGTGACACCGAGGAAGAACCCGTCGGGATGCTCGGGATGGACGAACGGCCGGCCGTCGACGACGAGCTCGGCGCCCTCCTCGACGCCGCGGTCGATCCACTTGATGATCGATTCGCGGTGCTCGCGGGTGTAGATCGGGCCCATGTCGACGCCGGGAGCCATCCCGTCGTCGATCTTGAGCTTCGCGATCCGCTCGAGCATCATCGGCCGCAGCCGGTCGGCCACATCGCCGACCGCGACGACCAGGGTCTGGGCCATGCACCGCTCGCCGGCGGAGCCGTAGCCGGAAGCGACGGCCGCGTCGGCTGTCATCTCCATGTCGGCGTCGGGCAGGAC
The DNA here is from genome assembly GCA_001795245.1 of Chloroflexi bacterium RBG_16_70_13. Lineage (GTDB taxonomy): Bacteria > Chloroflexota > Limnocylindria > Limnocylindrales > CSP1-4 > UBA5189. The sequence continues at coordinate 3,397 of MGOD01000022.1, read as the reverse complement.
GACCATCATGTTCTTGGCGCTCGTGAAGGCGCCGACCCGCTTGCCGCGCTTCGTGCCCTCCTCGTAGACGTAGCGCCCGACCGCGGTCGAGCCGACGAACTGGATGGCCTTGATGTCGGGGTGCTCGACGATCGCGGCGACGGCCTCGCGCCCGCCGTAGACGACGCTCAGGATCCCGTCGGGCAGCCCGGCCAGCTTCCACAGCTCGGCCTGGAGCTGGGTCGCGCCCGGGGTGTGGGACGAGGGCTTGAGGATGACCGCGTTGCCGGCGGCGAGGGCGATCGGCAGGATCCACATCGGGACCATGACCGGGAAGTTGAAGGGCGTGATGGCCGCCACGACGCCGAGCGGCTGGCGGAGGGTCACGGCGTCGACGCCCGAGGCGACATTCGGCGTGTTCAGACCGGCCATGTGGACCGGCAGGCCACAGGCGTACTCGACCGTCTCGATCCCGCGGGTGACGCCGGCGAGGGCGTCGGCGAAGGTCTTGCCGTGGTCGCGGGTGATGAGGGCGGCGAGCTCCTCGCGCCGTTTCCAGGCCAGCTCGCGGAAGGCGAAGAAGATCTGGCTGCGGGCGATGAGCGGCATGTCGCGCCAGGCCGGGAAGGCCGCCTTGGCGGCCTGGACGGCACGGTCGACCTCGTGCGCCCCGCCGCGGGGCACGCGGGCGATGACCTGGCCGGTCGCCGGGTTGTAAACCGGTCCGGTGTTCTCGGGCAGCACCTCGACCGGGGTGCCGCCGATCCAATGGCTGAGGATGGGCAGCATCGCCGGCTGCGCGACATCCGGTCGGGTGGCTTCGATGGTCACGTCTCGTGCCTCCGTGGTGTGGCTCCTGGCGGCACGCCCGCGGACCCCGGCGCGCACGCCGGTACGGACGAGTCGCGAAATCGCTCCCGACGATCGTGCTCGGTCAGTCGCCCCGTTCCTAGGTCCAGACGCCCATCGCCGACGGGCCGTCCGGCCCGTCAAGCGGCGGTCCCCGAGCCTCGGGCTGTTCGCCGGAATATGATCGGCGCGATGATCCGATCGACCGCGCGGCTACGCGAGTTCGAGCGCTGGTACACGGCGACCCACGTTGCGGGCACGTCGTACGAGGAGGCGCTCGCCGTCTTCGCCGCGCTATGGCGCCACGCCCGGCTCCTCAACCCGGATTTCCCGACGGATTGGCGGGAGGACGTCAAGGCCGACGTCGAACTGGCGCGGGTCCTGCATGGCCGTCCCCGACGAGCCTGACTTCGCCGCGATCCTGGCTCGTGTCGCCCGAGCGCTCAATGGTGGCCAGATCCCGTTCATGGTCATCGGCGGACAAGCTGTCCTCGTGCACGGTGAGCCGCGCCTGACGCAGGACATCGATCTCACCGTTGGCCTGTCGATCGACCGGCTCCCCGACGTCCTCGCCGCCTGCGATCAGGCCAGCCTGTCATCCCTCCCTGACGATGTCGAGCGTTTCGTGCATGAGACGTTCGTGCTGCCGGTGGCTGACCGAGCAACAGGCACGCGCGTCGATCTGATCTTCTCCGAGACTCCCTACGAGGCCGCCGCGATTCAACGCGCCGATGTCATCGAGGTGGCTGGAGCGGCGGTGCCGTTCGCGACCGCCGAGGACCTCCTGCTCCACAAGCTGTTCGCCGGCCGACCGCGGGACATCGAAGACGCTGAAGGGATCGTTCGACGCAAGGGCGGGGACCTCGACTGGTCGTACGTCAGCACCTGGGCGGAGGCATTCAGCGAGGTTCCAGGGCGCGAGGAGATGCCGGCCCAGGTCGCCCGGCTCAGGCGCCGTTGACGAGGCGTCCGTCCAGGAGCGTGACCCGCGAGTCGAGGCGATCTGCGAGGCGCCGTCATGGGTCGCCACGACCAGGGCGAACCCGTCACGATCCTGGAGGCCGAGCAGCAGACCTCTCGACCCCGGACCGCCCATGGCTCAGTGAACGGCGGCCGCGCCCTCGAGCTCCTCGAAGGTGATGCAGCCCTCGACCGGGCAGACGTAGGCGCACAGGCGGCAGCCGACGCAGTAGTCGCCGTCCACCGAGATCCTGGATGTCCCGTTCGTGCCCTCCCGGCGGATGGCCTGGTGGGCGCCGTCATTGCAGGCGGTGTAACAGAGGTTGCAGTGCACGCAGCGCGACTCGTCGATCTGGGCGAGCAGCCGGAACGACTGGTCCAGCTGACCCCACTCGCCGATCGTCGGGAGGGCCTTGCCCACCAGCTCGGAGGGGCTGTGGAGGCCCTTGGCGCGGAGGTAGGTCGAGATCCCGTCGACGAGGTCGTCGATGATCCGGTAGCCCCAGTGCATGACGCTCGTCCCGACCTGGACCGTGGTCGCGCCGACGAGCATGAACTCGACGGCGTCGCGCCAGTCGCTGATGCCGCCGATCGCCGAGATCGGCAGCCGGACGTCCGGGTCGGACGCCACGGCGGAGGTCATGTTCAGGGCGATCGGCTTGACCGCCGGCCCCGAGTAGCCGCCGTGGCTGCCTTTGCCACGGACGTCGGGCAGCGGGGTCCAGCTGTCGAGGTTCACCCCGACGAGGCTGCTGATGGTGTTGATCAGGGCGATGCCGTCGGCCTTGGCCGCCCGGGCCGCCCGGGCCGGGAAGCGGATGTCGGTGATGTTCGGGGTCAGCTTGACGAGGACCGGGACGGCGGCCTTCTCCATGACCCACTCGGTGATCATCTGGACGTACTCGGGGACCTGGCCGACGGCCGCGCCCATGCCCCGCTCGCTCATCCCGTGGGGACAGCCGAAGTTGAGCTCGATGCCGTCAGCGCCGGTGTCGTTGACCCGGCCGACGAAGTCGTGCCACTTCTCGGGCTTCGATTCGACCATCAGCGAGACGACCACGGCCTGGTTCGGGTAGCGCCGCTTCACGTCGGCGATCTCGGCGAAGTTGACCTCCGGCGGGCGATCGCTGATGAGCTCGATGTTCGACAGGCCGACCAGCCGCCGGCCATCGACGTTGAACGCCCCGAGGCGAGACGTCACGTTCGTGATCGGGTCGCCGACCGTCTTCCAGACGACGCCACCCCAGCCGGCGTCGAAGGCCCGGGCGACCATCTCGCCGGTGTTCGTGATCGGGCAGGACGCCAGCCAGAACGGGTTCGGGCTGCGGATGCCGGCCATGTCCGTGAAGAGGTCGACGCCGGGGACCGTGGCGTCGGTCGGGCGCACCGGGACGATCCGAGGTCCGCCGAGCCCGAGGGCCTCGACGATCGAGCGCGCCGCCAGCTTCCCGGCCTG
>MGOD01000022.1:0-129 GCA_001795245.1 Chloroflexi bacterium RBG_16_70_13 | reverse complement strand
GCCGTTGGCGATGTCGCCAATGGCCCAGACCTTCGGGTTCGAGGTCTGGCCGGTCGACCCGTCGGCGACCGCGACGCCGTCGCGGACGGCCACGTCGAGGGCCTCGAGGACATCGATTGGGCCCGCCTG